>PKUE01000099.1 GCA_002869685.1 Desulfuromonas sp. | reverse complement strand
TGAAGCAGTCGGAATCAAACGCCTGGTTCCGTCTCATCAGGGTCCAGGCAATAATCAGCATTTTGGCCGCCAACTTGACCCGCATCTTTAACTTGATGCCGCGTTCCATTTCCCGCCCTTTGAGCAGGCCGGCAAAGTAGCTGCGGATGGTTGCATCTTTGTAGCTGGCAATTTGTGCCGCCTGCACCAGGGCATAGCGCAATCCGGCTTTGCCTTGTTTGGAGATGACAGGTATCGCGCTGTCGCTTTTCTTGCCGCTTCGTGAAGCGCTGAGGTCCAGTCCCGCCAGACGCAGGACCTGCTTGCGGCTGGTAAAGCGATTGGCATCGCCAATGGCCGCCAGGGTCATGGCTGAGACGATGGGGCCAAAGCCGGGGATTGTCAGCAGACAGGCGTAGGCCGGGAACGTTTGCGCAACGTCCTTGAGTCGTTTTTCCAAGTCATGCTTGATCTGGCGCACCTGACGGAGCTGTTCGACCAGTGCGCGGCCCTCCCAGGCTGCCGAGTCGGGCAAGGCGCAGCCGACGGAAAGCTGACTGGCCTGCCAGATGGCCTCTAACAGGCGTTCTTGAGCCATGGAGCGTTTTTGCATCTGGTAGCCCCGGCGAAAAGCGTCAAAGGACATCGCGGCAATGCGTGCCGGGTCGAAATCGTTGGCAATGAGATCGAGAATGAGACCATCTTGCCCGCCTTGGGGCATCTGTTTGTCCAATTCCGGGAAATACTGGGCCAGTAAATTGTTGCGTATGCGCATTCGCAAGCCGTGTTCCTGCTTTTTCAACTTGGCCCGATAAGCGAGCAAGCTGCGCAATTCACGGATCGCATCCTCGCCGGAATCATAGAATTGGCAGCGTCCCTGACTAACCAGATCAGCAATATTCGCGGCATCCTTGGTGTCGTTTTTGTCCCAGCGGCCATCCAGCAACGTTCTGTTTTTGGCTACGGCAACATTGGAGACATAAACAACCTGCTCGTTGTTGCGAATCAAATATTCAGCCAGTGGTTTGTGATAAGAAGCTGTCGGTTCGACACCATAGACGCATTCTTTCAACGTATGCTTCACCATCAGGCTATCCGCCATGGACTGAAGCTTTTTAAAGTCTTCGATGGTATTGTAAAAGATCAATTTCTTCCAAAGCGTCCTGCCGTTTGCATCGCCGAAAAAAGCATGATGTTTATCTTTGGCAATATCAATCCCGACCACCAGCGTCGTTTTGCAGCCGCGAATGGATTCGCGCAACCGCCTGAACTGTTGCAACCTGTCTTGTGTTTGCGTCATACAATGCCTCCTTTGCGTAAACGTTGCATTCGTTGACCATTACACAAAATGGAGCAGGAAACAGGCTGTTGTTTTACTATGTTTTTTTATAATTTCCGGGGAGTTAATTCGCTTATAATGTTAGATATAACGTAGTTGATATTTTGACATTTCCAGCTATTCTTCAGTTATGCCACGTCATGCCCGAATCGACATACCCGGCTTCTTGCAATATGTGATTGTCAGAGGAATCGAACGTCGCGATATTTTCATTACCGACGACGACCGTGATGATTTTGTCAGCCGCTTGTCTGCCCTGCTGGAGGAAACCTCGACGGCTTGTTATGCCTGGGCTCTTCTCGATAATCACGTCCACCTGTTATTGATACCGACAGAAATCTCCCTTTCCATCCTGATGCGTTTCCTTCTGACCGGCTACGCCGTCAGCTTTAATCTGCGTCATAAACGCGCCGGACACCTGTTTCAAAATCGTTATAAATCGATTGTCTGTGATGGTGATGCCTATCTGCTGGAACTGATACGCTATATTCATCTCAACCCGGTGCATGCGGGAAAGGTTACGGACTTGGATGCCCTGGCGTAGGAGTTCCGGGGACAGTATACTTAATTGTCTTTAGTCCAGCAGAATGGGAGAGGACTACAAACCCACAGGCAAAAAAACAGTTGAGGCCGCGGTGCGTACAATAAAGTTAATGGAGCGATTCCACTTCTCGCCTGCGATCAATGCCATGGTGTCTTGCAGAGAAATCAGTTGGCCAAAGAGTCGTTCATAGCTCAGGTTCTGCTCTTCGCCGGGTTGATTATTGGTCCAGATAATTGGCCTGCCTTGCTCATCGACCCGTGATTTTAACCGCCACACTAAAATCTCAATATTGCGGGCCGAGTTATAAAGCGCTTGTGGTTCCAGTTCGTCGAACATATAAAATTCAGGCTTGTTCCCGTAGGATGTTCTGATCATCGAAACAAGCCCCGTCATTAAAGCAAAGACGCGATCTCCGGTATAATTTTCATCCAGTGCCAATAACATGGCATCCGTCCCAAGCTTGCCCTCAAGTTGCGGAAATGATAAATCCCGTCTTTCGTTGAACAGGATATCCATGGCCTGGCTGAGAGATTTCTTTCCTCCTCGGGTTAGCTGGATCGGATTTCTCCGATAAAGCTTTTCCGTCAATTCACGCATCAGTGATTCCGTTTGCTGAATATGTAAATCGACCACCATGTCGATATCTGACTTTGCAAGGTCGGACAGATGCACCGGTCTGGCTGTGCAGGAGGACACACAGAAAGAAACGAGAATAATGAAAAGTGAGGTGGTGAAAAATTTCAACACGTGAGGTGTCCAGAGAATGAGGGTTATGACTCCCTTAATTCTGTCAAAATCAATGCGCCGAGTCCAGACAACATTGAGCCAAAAGGTGATTCTAAGTAATTTAAATGAGGTCAATGTGTGTCTATATTATTAGAATTTATTCTGATATTGTTGATATCTTCTTGCCGTTTAACTTTCTTTGCTCGATACACTTTTACCATGCCAGGAGGAAACATGAGCCGTTGCACCATCACTTGCCCGCACTGTGGTTTCAGTAAAGATGTTGACATCGATCCTGCAGCCATGCATGGCAAGACCGTGAATTGTCCAAAGTGCAAGAAGGCGTTTCCTTTTGTCGCCACTGAGCCTCTTTCGCCAGAACCATTATTCAAATTCGAGCAAGCAGAACCTGCTCCTGAGTCCAACCCGATAATCGCCCCGGAAACAGAAACCACGCCCCAGAACAAGTTTTGTTCAACCTGTGGCAGCCCAATTCACATCAACGCGGAAATCTGCCCGAAGTGTGGTGTGCGTGTGGCTCCGCCGCGTAATGCGATCAATAAAGTGGCGTTGTTGTTGATTACTTTCTTTCTTGGTGGGATCGGCGGGCATAAGTTCTATGTCAAAAAATATCTCCAGGGGGTGCTGTACCTCTTATTCTTCTGGACTTATATTCCTTCCTTTGTGGCGTTCATTGAGTTCATTTTTTATGCTTGCAAGAGTGAAGAAGAGCTCCAGGCTAAATTTCCGGAAATCAACACCGGTGCGATTTTTGCCGTGATTATCCTGCCAGCATTTTTAACGGTTGTTGCCATTATCGGTATTCTGGCGGCGATAGCGATTCCTCAGTTTGCGGCATATCGCCAGAAGGCTCACGACATGGAAGCTAAAACAGCATTGATGTCGTGTCAGGCCGAGGTTGTGAGTTTTTATGCTGCAAACGGTATCTTGCCCATGGATGAACGACAGCTTTCCTGTCAAACGCCTAATGGGGTTTCTCTCTACTTTGTGCCTGTTGCATCCGATCAATATGAACTGATCAGTTTTTCGCAGCAAGGCTGTAAGGCCTTTTTGTATAGTGAAAAAAATGTTGATATTGAGGAGTTCGAGAAGATGGAAATAAAGGCGGAACTCACCAACGACATCGGTGCAGAATATCTGTCGCCTGGATTCTATTTTGTGAAGTAGGGCAATGATGAATTTCGAAACCTTACGCAGCTACCTGTTATCCAAACCGGCCGCCGTTGAAACCTTTCCGTTCGATGAAGAGACATTGGTGCTGAAGGTCTGTGGCAAAATGTTTGCTTTGTTGAATATCTATGGCGAACCGTTGCGGGTGAATTTGAAGTGTGATCCTGACAAGGCAGAGGTGCTGCGTGAGTTGTTTCCGGCGATTATACCGGGCTACCATATGAATAAACGCCACTGGAATACGGTGATCCTCGATGGTTCGATCTCCGATGAGGAGATTTTTTCGATGATTGATGATTCGTATGATCTGGTGGTGTCGGGGCTGCCTAAAACGAAGCGGCCGGTTTGATCCAGATTCTATCTTGACGAAGGTCGCCGGTTTCATTACCTTCGTCGCTATGAAGTAGTTTCCTTTCAAAAGCGCGTCAGCGCATCTATTGAGCACATTCTATCTGCAGCTTCTCCTCTGGTTTTGGTGGCAACAGGAGAGGTGTTTCTCGTTCTTCCCATAAAAATCAAAGCCTTCGTTATCCGTGTTGATTTTCGTTGTAACTGCGTGGCGTTGCGCTTCTTATACGTTAAAGGAAATGACCATGTTTGAATTTTTGCAACAGGTTGATTGTAAGCCTGCTCCGTTTGAATTTTATACAGCTGAAACGCTGTGGAATGATGAACATATTTCACAACAGATGCTGAAATTTCATCTTAATCCTGATCTAGAACCGGCCTCTCGAAATCAAGGTTTTATCGAGGCGTCAATCGACTGGATGAAAGAGCGGTTCGGGATTGGCCCGAATTGCCACATTGCTGATTTTGGTTGTGGTCCTGGTCTTTATACGTTGCCGTTTGCCCAGCTTGGGGCTGTGGTGACCGGGATTGATTTCTCCCGGCGCTCCATTGTTTATGCCAGAGAGCAGGCTTTTAATAAGGGGCTGGAAGTTGACTATCGTCAGCAGAACTATCTGGATTTTGAATCGGATCAACGCTTTGACCTGATCAGCCTGATCTATTGTGATTTTTGCCCGTTGAGTCCGGCGCAAAGAAAGCGACTGCTGGGGGTCTTTCATCGCCATCTGAACGATGATGGCGCCGTGTTGCTGGATGTGTTCTCGTTGCAGGCCTTTGAGTCCCGTCAGGAAAGTACAACATTCCAGCACCGGCTGATGGATGGTTTCTGGTCGGAACAGGACTACTTTGGTTTTCTCAAAACGATGAAATATGAGGAGGAGAAGGTGTGCCTTGACAAATACAGCATCGTCGAGGAGGCAAGGCAATGGCTGGTGTACAACTGGCTGCAGTATTTCAGCCTGACATCACTCATACGAGAATTTTCTGAGAGCGGTTTTGAGATCGCTGAATATTACAGTGATGTTACTGGAAACGCCTATCACGAGGACTCTGCGGTGATTGCACTGGTGGTTAAAAAAGCGAGAAAGGCAGGTTGAGTCATCCCGCCTGTATTTGATGGTTTTGTGTTGACTAACTCGCTGTATTTATTGACTGCATGATCCCTTCAACTTTAATTGTAGATCGTTGCAAACAAGTGATTGCGTCATGTTGAATTCTTGGTTATTTTTGCTGCCATGGCTTTGCCGTGTGTTTAAAATTGTTGGCACGACACAGCATCAGCGACCAATTCTATTTTGCAATGAGAGGACAGTTGTTATGAACAAAAGTGTTGTTGTTTTTATGGCCATGGCGTTAGGGATGGGCGGCAGCTGCTGGGCGACTACGGCAATGCCGACGGCGCAAGGGCTGATGGACAGCTCGACGGCGGCGGTGACCGATTCAGCCACCGCTGTTGCGGATAGCGCAACCACCTCAACGACGAGCGTCGTGGATGGTCTTGTTGACGCGACGACGCAAAAAGCGGAAGTTACTGCGGATACAACCATTGACAGCGCGAATACCAAGACGAAGTCTGTTCTGAATAGTTATGTCGGCACGCAGAACACTGCCGAGACTGCCGAGACTGCCGAGACTGCCGAGACTGCCGAAGCAACGGCGCCATCGATGGTGGATGGCTATGTGGACAGTGCCGCCGCCGCGGCTTCAGAAACATCGAATTCGACCATTGATAGCGCCAACGAAAAAACCAAGTCAGTTTTAGGCGGTTTCATGGGCAAATAGTCCATTATTATCGAACCATTCACAAAAGCACACAGCCCGGACTCCCAACGGAAGAGTCCGGGCTTTTTGTTGTTGGCGCCTTTATTTTATCAATGCTCCTCCTGCCGCCTGCGTTTGTCTGACGTGAATGTACGACACATCTTGTGAAAGCTTTTCTCCCGGCTGCGTCGTTCGGCAATGGTCTCACTGTTACGTTGTTGCTCCGCCTTGAGTTTGAGGTAACTGGACAGTCGGCGTGGCTCAAGTGAGCCATTTTCTACGGCATCAATCACAGCGCAGCCTTGTTCGTTCTGATGGCTGCAATCGTTGAATCTGCAACGCTGGGCCAGTTGCTCAATTTCTTCAAACAGGTTGGCAATGCCGTCTTCACAGTCGGCCAGTTGCAGTTCACGCATGCCTGGGTTGTCGATGAGAATACCGCCCTCTGGCAGGAAATGCAGTGTCCTGGCTGTGGTGGTGTGACGACCTTTAGCGTCATCCTCGCGAATGGCGGCGGTGGCCTGATCCGCGTGTCCACACAGCGTGTTGATCAGGGTGGACTTGCCGACACCGGAAGAGCCGGTGAGGGCGACGGTTTGACCGCTGCCGCACCAGGTGAGCAGTGGTTCGCAGGATTGGCGGTCAAGGCTGTTGACCGCTTCAACCAGCAGGTCGCGTTTCAGGCTGCGTGCCTCAGTGATAAAGGGGGATACCTCGTCCACCAGGTCTGTTTTGGTCAGTACGACAATCGGCTGAACTTCGGCGTCGTAAGCCAGCGCCAGATAGCGTTCCAGGCGTGACGGGTTGAAGTCCTGATTGCAGGAGGTGACGATAAACAGTGTATCGATATTGGCGGCAATGAGTTGTTGCTTGGCCTCTAAACCGGCGGCTTTGCGGCGAAACAGACTGGTTCGTTGCAGCAATCGCTGTGGTTTAAGCGTGTCGCGTTCTAGAAGGAGCCAGTCGCCGACGGTAGGGCGCTCAATGATCTCCAACTGTTGCCATGATCCGGGCAAACTGAGTTGATGGTGGCCGTGATTGGAGAGTACATCAATGAGCTGGCCATGAACGGCTGTGACTCGGCAGGGAAGAGTGTTTTCCCATTCGTTGAGGTCGAGTTGTTGTTGGAAAAAATGACTCCATCCCAGTTGTGGGAGTGATTTTACCGGTGAGTTAGTGTCGTGAGACATGGAAACCCCTTTTTTGATACGTGAGTGTCGTCAGGCAGGCGCACGTATAGTGTCTTACTGTGTCGTCTACACAAATGAAGTGGGTTTCTGGTTTTTGCTTTGAAACCCGGCGTCAACCGGGCAAAGAGGAGGGAGTGGGGAGGCGAATCGCGCGCGTTAAGCCACGCACCCTCTCTTTGCCCCAGATAAACTCACAATCTCCATGTCAATAACTCCTTTCTGATGTTTTGTGTACGCTAGCAGGTGCTTATTTGTTCGTCAAGCGTATGAAATGGGTTCTTAGTGTGGCAATGCGTCAAACTTGGCAACGGTGTCCAGATCGTGATCCCAGTTGGCTTTGTCGGAAAGAAAAATGTGCGCCGTGGGTCGTATGGTCACATCACTGTCCAGGCAGCCGGCAGGAACCTGAATCAGCTTTTCATTGAGTTGAATGGGCAAAGCAGACCCGCAGGTGGTGCAAAAACTTTTACTGTGGCGTGTTTCCGGCAGGGTAAAAGTGGTGATATTGTCCTGCCCGGAGATCCAAATCAGCCGGGCCGAGGTTGAAAACAGGTTGGCGGCATGGGCGGAACCGCTGTCTTTACGGCAGCGCTCACAGTGGCACAGGTAAAAGGTGGTGAACGGCCCTGTGATCTCAAAGCGGACGTTACCGCACAGGCAGGAGCCGGTGGTTTTCGTTTCCATGTGATCTCCTTTTCTCGTGTTGACAGAGCACTAGCTTGGCGAATCCGCTTTGGTTGAAAGAAGCGATTGAGAAACCAGTGCAATGGCGATATCAATGTGGCGTTCTGGATCAAAGGCTGGGCCGAGGACTTGCGCCAGTCCGGGACGGGTTTGCAGGCGATCATCCCATTGGGCGGCTACACAGCGTCGGCGCAGCTCATTACAGATCCAGGTGAAATTGGCCTCGCGGCTGAGCTGGCGGTTTTCACCAAGAGCCGAGTAGTCGATTTCGGACTGGCGCAGGACAATTGCGGGTTGTTCCGGGGCATAGAGGTGACAGAACGGCTGGCGGTCCTGAGTGGTGCTGGCGGTCACGGAGGTTACTTTCTTACGCATCATCAGTCCACCGGTGGCGACAGCCCGCCCGAGGGCGAATTCCTTTTTGGTGGTGGTTTCCAGCGCGGTTGTGGTGAGGATTCCGGCACCCCGCAGCAGCAGGGTGATGACCGCATAGGGCAGGGTGAGGTGGTGATCGTTCTGATCGACCAGCTCAAGAGTGGTTGCCGTGAACGTGATCTGTTTCACCAGAAAGCGGTTGTAATCTGTTTCCAGGATGTCGGAGTCGATGGTCACCGTGTGAAAGCCTGCGCTGCGCAGCCGATCCGCACATGATAT
>PKUE01000053.1 GCA_002869685.1 Desulfuromonas sp. | reverse complement strand
GGATTGAGTGAGGCTCATCTCTTCAGCCGCACGCGAAACGCTTTCCCGTTCAGCGACTTTGGCAAAGATCTGCAGTTGTCGGAGTGTTATGGCCATTGGGTTTATATATCAATAAAATTGAAGAAAATCATTATTATTATGAAATTTTATTTGTTCAAGGCTGGGGCTATAGTTACCTAAACGATGAGACGGGAGAGAACCCATGAACACTGAACGGATCCGCAAAATCTTGTTTATCCTTTGCCTGCTGCTTTGTTGTCTGCCCTGGATGGATGCGGCCTATGCCCTGCTGCTGGGGGTGTTTTTGAGTATGACCCTGGGCAACCCGTGGCCGAAACAGGCGGCTCTGTCCAGCAAAAAGTTGTTGCAGCTGTCGGTCATCGGCCTGGGGTTCGGATTGAGTCTTGGCGAGGTGTGGACCACCGGCCGCGAGTCCATCATCTATACTCTGGTTGGTATCTGTTTCACCTTAATGATGGGTATGGCGTTAGGCCGCCTGTTCAAGGTGGAAAAGACAACCGCATCGCTGGTCGCCTTTGGTACGGCCATTTGCGGTGGCAGCGCCATTGCCGCTATGGCTCCAGTGATTAAGGCCGAAGACGATGAAATTGCCGTGTCACTGGCCACGGTGTTCACACTCAACGCCGTCGCGTTGTTTCTGTTTCCTGCCGTCGGTCATCTGTTGCATCTCAACCAGACCATGTTTGGCACCTGGGCGGGTATGGCCATTCACGATACCAGCAGCGTCGTCGGCGCTGCCTCGGTGTACGGGGCTAAAGCGCTGGCCGTCGGGACGACGGTTAAATTGTCCCGCGCGTTGTGGATCACGCCGATTGTGCTGGTGGTCGCCTGGCGCAACCGTTCGACCGGAAAGAAGGCGTTCCCTTGGTTTATCGTCGGCTTTATCGTCGCAGCCGCTATCAGCACGATGGTGCCGCAGTTTGCGACGCAATGGCATTGGCTGGCCCGCATCGCCAAACAACTGCTGATCGTCACCCTGTTTTTGATCGGTGCCGGTTTGAGCCGCGAGCTGCTGCGCCGGGTGGGGGCACGACCATTGTTGCAGGGCGTGACGCTGTGGTTGCTGGTGGGCAGCCTGACTCTGGTTGCCTTGGAACTGTTTGGCATTGCCTGAGTCGGATTGGCTTTATCGGATAAAACGCTTCTTCGTGAGATTTTCACCCGTTTGCGCTAAGGAGAACAGCTATGCTCCCGCTCTACACTAAGATTCTGGTTGCCACGGACTTTTCGGATCATTCAATGCTGGTCTTCAAACATGCCGTTATGCTGGCCCGGCAAAACAACGCCCAGATCTATCTGCTGCATGTCATGCGTCCCATCGATCCCTATATCAGCAGTTTTTTCTCCGGGCACGCAGGGGAAAAGCAGATCGAACAACTTGAACAAACCAAGTTCAAGGCCCTGCAGGACGAACTGAAAAACGACCTCGATGCGTTTGCCCAGCAGGAATTGGCCAACTATCCTGACGATCTTAACCGGTTTGCCGGTACTGAGGTGATCTACGGAATTCCCGATGTTGAAATCCTGGCCTTTGCCGAGAAAAATCATGTCGATGTGATTGTTCTCGGTGGCCACGGACGCAGCGCCATCGAGCAGGCATTTCTCGGCAGTGTGGCTGAAAAGGTGCTGCGCAAGTCAACCCGGCCAGTGTTTGTTATCCCTTTAAATGCCTAGGGGGCGTTCCCATTGAGAACGCCCCCCCTTCCAAGATAATCAACCGAAACAGATGCCCCATATTGGTTCAGGGCCTTTGACCGAGCCTTTCAATAAGCCCTGAGATACGAGTGTTCAATGTGTTCTTTTTCGTCAAAGGTTTGAGCCGCGTGGAAGACAAAATTGGGAGAACGTAACAGCTCTCGTCCATAGGCGACAAAATCACACACGCCATTGCCCAGAATCTCTTCGCCCTGTTGTGGTGTTGTGATTAAACCAACCGCGATAACGGGGATGGAAACAGCCGCTTTGATCTTTTGAGCGTAGTCGCATTGATACAGCGGTTCAAACGCTGGCATCCGGTCAACCACTTCGTGATTGCCACCCGCAGAGATGTGCATTGCTGCCACACCAATCTTTTCCAGCTCTTTTGCCAGATAAATCGTGTCCTCCACGTTCCAGCCGTTTTCCATCCATTCATCCGCTGAGATCCTGACCATCAAAGGGATGTCGATCTTGTCGATGATCGCTTTGGCGATTTCCAAAACGATTCGGCACCGGTTTTCCAGACTGCCGCCATAAAGATCATCTCGTTGATTGGTCAACGGAGAAAGAAACTCGCACAACAGATAGCCATGCGCCGCGTGAAGCTCAATGATGTCATAGCCTGCCTTTTGCGCTCTGAGTGCGGCAGCGATAAAGAGACCTTTTATTTCTTCAATGCCTTCAACTGTCAGTTCTTCCGGTTGTTTGTATGGTGCTTCTGCGGAAAACGCGATGGCGCTCGGCGCGACAGGAGTTGTCTCTTTCGCCTCACTTTTTCTGCCAGCGTGGGCAATCTGCAACGCCATTTTTGCCCCAAACTTATGACACTCGGCCACAAGTTCTTTATGTGTCAGCATTTGTTCATCTGTCCAAATGCCAAGATCGTTATTTGAAATTCTCCCACGCGCTTCAATGCTCGTGGCTTCGACGATAATCAGTCCAACCCCGCCTAAGGCTCTGGCGGTGTAATGGTATTTATGAAAATCCTTGGGATGGGCGGTATCGTCACTCTGATACATGCACATGGGAGGCATGACGACTCTATTTCTCAGCGCGATATCGGCGATTTTGCCTTGCGATAATAGTGTGCTCATTTTTTTATCCTTTTGTCTTACGAGGTAAATAATCCAACGTGCTGAATCGTGTCCTTTCGCAGGGTGCGGCATCAACACGTATGACGGGGGTAGGGAATAAGAAGGGGATTTAGTGCTCTATCACCACTAAATTTTCGGGTCTGGCTTCGCCTCACACCATTCCCACAGCGTTGCAAAATCTTAAAGTGGGGTGGCCACTTCTGCGATTTCGCGCCTTGTGTGAACGGCATGATACTGTGCCATACACACGAATTTTTAGCAGTGACAGGGCACTAGGAAGTCGGGAAAGATTTTTCCCAAACGGTCACTCCCAAAGATATTTTGCCCTCGTTGGAACAATATGATTTACGTACTGAGTTAGTGTAACACAAAGGCCTGCTGATAGGTTATCTCGGCATCGTGCCATGAGTCGTGGGGAGCTTGACAGTATCTAAAACCGTGAATGAGAAACAGTGGGGGAGTGCCCCTAGGTTCTTCCGTTGTCCTTTATCTTTCAGCTTTTCGGTAAATAACCCAAGGCTCAGTTCGTCAAGGTATCCATGCCTGTATTTGTGACAAAAATCGAGATAATAGAGCAACCATCTGCGATACTCGGCATGACGTCTAACCTCTACGGCCTCCCGCTCCAGCCAAGAGTCGAATTTGTCTAAAAGTGCCTTCGGCAGCGTGATCATCGATGATATCCCCTTTCCTGATAATCCTGAATGGAATGTGATATCCATCACGACAATTAACACGCTTTGTCTTGATGTTACAGGATTTTGTGTTGATTTTAATGTTTTCCTTGTAATATTATTGCCTTTTGATGCTCATTTTCAGTGATGAGAAAATGAGATATCAAGAAACGAACTAATAACTTGTTATATCAGGAGAAATTGGCGTGAAATTTATTTGTGTTTTTATTCTTTTGTTTGTCCCGTCAATAGTATTTGCTGAAACTCAGCACCCGATTGATATTGAATTGGATAAGTGTTTGGAAGGGCTTTCGGGAAACAGTCCAATGGCTAATTGTACATACAACGCCTTGGAGGCTTGGGATAAAGAATTAAATCGTGTTTATAAAGATCTAATGGGATATCTTACCGATGATGGCAAAAAGCAATTAAGATTTTCTCAAAGGCAGTGGATTGCATTCAGGGATGCTGAGGTAAAATATCTTGACACAATGTATAATCGTCAAGAGTTTGGTGGCAGTATGTATATTCCAATACTTGCAATGAACAAGCTGATGATTACCAAGGAACGTGTCCTTGTTCTTACAAGGTATTTAAAAATGCATCAACATTGATATAACCTTTCACTCCAGCCGACCGCAAAAAGCCACGTCGGCTGAGTTCGGCGTTAGAATTCAGAAGATAGATATATGAGCAATAACCAAATATTATTATTGTCTTTTTACGGCTCATTGATTTTTTTCATGATTATTGTCCCAGTTACTTGCATGGTTCTTTTCTGGGAAAATGACTCAAAAAAATCAATTTTCAAGAAAAGGGACCTATTGATAGTACCGGTTTTAGTAATAATACAAATGGCAATTGTGGGGAAACTTGACCTTCCAATAATCATTGGATTTGGACTTTTGCCAATATATTTTGCCGGAAGAATAAAGAACAAGAATTCTAACACCAAAATCAATCGGACGGAATAACGCTAGCCTATTTGCGAAAAGTGTCGGTGATACGCATAGCTCGCGTTGCCGCCGGTTATCAGACCGTTAGCTTTAGATAGGGAAAAAGAATGTCTTTTGGAATAGATATAGAAATTGTTGCAGCTTTAGCTAGCGCCGTCGCAACCGCAATTGGTGCTGCAAGCGCTAGTTGGAGCCAAAAGCATGGTTCAACAGAGATATTGGATACTAAGTTATCTCATATCGAAAAGCGGCTAAAAGAGTTAAAAACATATTTGGAAGCTCAAGAGTCTATTGAAAAAACTAATCGTTGGTCAGGTGGTTTTCTTACTGTAGGTCAGTACATTGTTGTCGGTGTTTTAGCAACATCTTTCATTCAGGAAACCTTGTCTGGACAGATTATTGGATTTCTAGGTGTTCTTGTTCTGGTGTCTCAAATAGTTCATCAACGTTTCCGACCCGACTTAAGAGCAGCCAGCGCAAGAAGCCGTGTTGTTAGGCTAAAACGCATGCTTTGCTCTGCTCATGATCAAATTGATCGTGTTCGAATCGAGCGTTTTGAAGAAAGCCCAGAAAGACTCATTGCAGAAAATAAAATTGCTTCACTTATTAGTGCACAAATCTCTGAAGTAGAAGAAACTGAGCAACAAGAGCTTAATAATTCCGAGTCAATACAATACAAAGATAATGGCGACAAAAGCTAACAACACGCTCAAGCACGACGCGCTAAAGTCGCGCGCGTCTTAGCTTTAACGTTAGATGGGGTGACATGAAACCAGAAACTGCGATATCTCTCGCGTCTGCATTTATTGCCTTACTTGCGTTGGGTGTGGCGATTTGGCAGGGAATCATTGCGCGGAAGCATAATAGACTGTCTGTTAAACCGATTTTGGCGATTGATACGTTTCTATCTCTTGATCATGAGACCATCGGTATCAAGCTGAGGAATAATGGCGTAGGGCCATTGATTCTAAAGAATATTAGTTTTCAAAGAGGTAGTGTAAGGGCAAGTTTGAACGACGGAAGTTTTAAGAATATGTTGCCCGCTCTGGCAAATCGAGATTTTAATTTTACGGGAACTTCGCCCGGTTTTTCCCTTGTTCCGAATGAGTCCTTTTGGCTCATATCTACCAGTAGGCACAGCGACCAAAATGGATTGATGGATATCTTGTTTGATTCTCTGACCGGCATAACCATCAAGTTCGAATATGAGTCGGTTTACCAGGAACGGTTTTCAGGTACATGGGCATTGAGCTGACATCATCTAACAAGTGCGTCAACGGGGCCGGTTTGTTCTGCTGCGCTCCACAAACTGGCCTGTTACGCCAGCGTTAGGCTGTAAAAATTGAAAAATATCACTGGCCGAAAAAAGGACATATTTATAGGCAGTACATTCACAATTTCATCTGTGACCTTTTTTGCGTTCGGAAATTTATTCGGTGGGACGCTTACTCTAATTGGTGCACTTTTATTCCTGTTTGCATTCAGAGAAAAAAACTACGAACCGGACCGAACTAGAAAAAAACCTTCAAGGTGGGAGAAGTTTCTTTTCGCACCGAAAAAATTTCATAATGGCCCAAGGTTTTTCAACTCAAAATATCATTCATACCCAATTGAAGTAACTAAAGACGGAATTTCTTTGCATTGTGGTGACAAGGTTGGCTACCAAAACCTTTATATCGAAAAATGCAATATTGACAGAATCAGATTTGACGTTGACTACAATTATGTATTTACGCTCCATCCTATTGGGAACCCGCTATATACAACAATTGCTAAAATCTATATTGAGACAAAAGAACCCAAAAATGAATTAGAGGTTTATGGTCGTTGGAATCTGTTAAGTGACATTTCTCCACTTTTTGAAAAGTTGCGTGAAAACTTCGGTAGCGACTTCAAAATATCCCCTAAAGAGGCCGTAGACTTTCATGTAAATAAGTACAAAAGACATTACGAAGACATGGTTTATAAAATCATCGTCTTGGCGGCAGTACTTATTTTTATTTTTTCAACACCATTGTTTTTGTTGCTGTACAACAGCCTAACAAACTAATCAACCGGACGGAAAATACGTCAGTGCAAAATTGAAAAGCAAAATCTAAATTGCGGTGGTGTTCGGGCATTTCGTCGCCGCCGGTTATCACGAACCGTTATGTCCCGGAATAAATATGAAAAATATTTTTCCCAGCTGCTCAACGGTCTCTATACGCAGTGGGGTCAGGTCTTGAATTACAACATTCTCTCTAATAATATTGCAAATTAAGACCTGATCCTGTGGGTCTGTGGTTCAGTTTAAACAGGTAGAGATAATTGTACTTTATTTTTAATTACATCGGCCCAAAAATCATCATAAGGGGTAAATAGAAAGAATATAATATACATCCAGAAATATTTCTTTCAATGCTAGATGAAAAATTCGACATTCCTTCATTTAATGTTGTGTCTAGATTTATTATTTTATAACTTTTATCAGTTGTTGATATTTTTATTATTGATGGATATTTATGTGAAGAAAAAGCGTAAATATATTTTCCTATATTTATTAATTGTGATTCTTTGCCAACAGAAATTGGTATTTCAATGCGTGTCATGTCTAGGCTTTCTTTATCGTAAATATATATATTATTTCTTATCGCGTTGCTCCATAGAAACCCATCGACAAGACACGCTATTTGAGATTGAGTGTGAAATGATGTATAGGTGAGATTATCTTTTGATATTTTAAAAACATTATCTGCTGAACCGGGCTTCGTTGGCCGACACGAAACCCATATTTCTTTATCGTCTCCAAATATTGCAATCGAACCCTCATAGGCAGTATCACCGAGCCTGATTTTGTCCAATTGGGCAGTGGCTTTGTTTCTTCTGACAACGACCGGGTTGCCACGGTCTACTGTCTCGCCGTGTGCTCCCCTGTCGTCGAAGCACGCATACCAAATGTAATTTTCATCTTCGTAAATGTTTACAACGGAAATCCTTGGGAACGAATCAAAATGGTTATTGAACTTTACTTTTGAAATAAGATCGATCTTGTAGCGCTCAATCCTGTTCCCGGTTGGTCCAAATGATATTTTGTTGTAGGCATAAATATACCTTTCGTCTGCAGATGTTATTAATAAGTATTTGTCTGTCTTTGGTAATTGTATTTCATTTAAATAGTTAATGTTTTTTCTGTGACTTAGGAAGTATATTTTATTATCTGCGTGTTTTTTATATAATATTAGGTGTTTTCCGCTAGATATTAATTCGAATACTTCTCCAGAACTTATTTTATCTATACGATTTAATTTGTTTAAATATGGATCATATATGTGAATATTCCCAGTAAGTGTCGAAACGTAAATTTTATTTCCGAATTCAACATAGCTTGTTATTGGCTTTGTATTTCTCCATGCGCATCCATAGGAAAAAAGAATGGAATATATAAAAATTAGATATAAGAACTTTTTTAACATTTAAGCCTCTATCTGGTGAAACTTATTTTAGGGGTCGCTAGTGCTATTTTTTTAAGCCGCTGCGTATCTGTATTTTTGATCTTTATTGTCTAAGGTAACTTTTGTAGGTGTAATATTCTATATTTTTAATCTTTTCTTTTTTAGAATCCCCCCTTAGCTTGTTTTATTGGTTGTGTAAATAAAAATTATCTCTTTATTGAGAGTGGAAACTTTTGTTGCTGAACTGCAATATTTCCATGGAATGAAGGGCTTTGCCACGAAACACATTTTGCCAATCACCGCCCGATGATGGTAATCTTCACTTCTGTTTTTAATCTGAAAAATCACTCCATTTCCCACTGAGGATTTCATGTCTATTAAGCCTATTGAATTTGAAAACGGCGTCTGCCGTATGATCGACCAACGTCTGCTTCCGGCACAGGAGCTGTGGCTGGAATACCGTGATTATCAAGCTGTCGCCGAAGCGATTCAAACTATGGTGGTGCGCGGCGCACCGGCTATTGGCGTGGCTGCGGCGTTTGGGGCCGCCTTTGCCGCCGCTGAGATT
>PKUE01000128.1 GCA_002869685.1 Desulfuromonas sp. | reverse complement strand
TTCACCCTCAAACCGGCGGCCCGCAGTCTCGGGCTGACCGCATCCGATGTTGCCCGTCAGGTGCGCAATGCCTACGACGGAGCCGACGTGCTGAAGCAACAGCGCGGCCGCAACGAAATCACCATCGTCGTCCGGCTGCCCAAAGAGGAGCGAATTTCCGAATTCAATCTGGAGCAGATGATTTTGCGCAACAGCGAGGGCATTGAGATCCCCCTGCTGGATGCCGTTGAGATCAAGCGGGACCGCGCCTATATCACCATCGACCGCCGCAGTGGTCGCCGGATTGTTACGGTCACCGCCGACGTCACGCCACGCCCGCAGGCCGGTCAGGTGATTGCCGCACTGGAGGAAGAAACCATCCCCGATATTCTCAACCGTTATGCCGGGCTCAGTTTATCGTACGAAGGTAAGCAGGCCGACATGAAGGAGAGCTTTCAAGGACTGGTTTCCGGCTTGCTGTTGGCGCTGTTGATGATCTACCTGCTGCTGGCGATACCGTTCCGCAGCTATATTCAACCGGCCATCATTATGGTCAGCATTCCGTTTGGCATGGTTGGCGCCACCCTCGGCCATCTGGCCATGGGCTACAGTCTGAGTATCATGAGTCTGCTTGGCGTCGTTGCTCTGTCCGGGGTAGTGGTGAACGACTCACTGGTGTTGATCGACTTTGCCAACCGCCGTCTGCACAATGGCGACACGCCGCATGATGCGGTGCTTGCTGCGGGCATGCAGCGTTTCCGGCCGATCATGTTGACGACGCTGACCACCTTCTTTGGTCTGGCACCGATGATTTTTGAAACCTCGCGGCAGGCCCGCTTCCTGATCCCCATGGCGATTTCCCTGGGCTTCGGCATCCTGTTTGCCACCCTGATCGCCCTGGTGCTTGTGCCGGTACTGTACATGGTGGTGGAAGATCTTCGTGCCCACTGGAAAGAGACCCATCCGATCGACTGATTCGGTGTGTAAAACTCGTTCACCGGAACTAAACGATTAAAGCCCTACTCAATTTTTTGAGTAGGGCTTTGTACTTTCTGAAGATCAAGATCGCCGGGATGCGCCCCGGCAGCCGCCATCCTTTTGTAAGCCGACAAAAGGATGCAAAACCGGCTTTTAGAACCGGCCCTCCGGGGGTCGCAAACCCACCTGAAATGAATATGTTTCCCGCCACCGGCTCGCCGCCCTTTAGGACGACGAATCGTGCACCTCATCAACGCCGGTGTAAACCGTGATGACATTTTTGCGGCTCTCTCTATTTCTTCCGTGGCACCTCTCTTGAATCTTTGCTGCCCAGCTCTCACGTTCAGCAGCACTGAGCGAAGAGAACGCTCCTCGCGATGTGAGTAAACGCAGAGAGGGAGCCCGCTGGGCGCAGAAGCCCACGTCACGTGGGGGCCAGGTGACTCATCACATAAACAAAAAAAAGCCCCTGCAGAAATCTCTGCAGGGGCTTTTTGATGGTGCTTCAGCTCGCTTTAGCGCGGGCTACCCAGACCGTCAGATTTGATCGTGATGGTCTTGGTCCACTCCTGCCACTTCTGGGCAGAAGTTTGCTTGGTACCGAAAGGCAGGTACCACAGCTCAACAGTCACGTCCATCTCACGCTCGAGAGTTTCACGTACCGTCTTGCCTGCTGCATTCTTCACATCATCCGTCGGGTAAAGAATTTCGAAGCGATGCTCGATCTCTTTTCCGGGCGGAAGACCGGTTTCTTCAATGATGCCACTCTTCTCGTAAGGACCGCGACCCATGATGTCGCTGCGACCAAACTGCTGAGGTGTCGGCATGAAAATCATTTCCTGGTTGAAAATTTCCCCTTCTTCTTTCGTTTCAGCACGTACCGACAGAACCAGTCGGTTAGGGGTCGGTCAGCCATCAGGGATGGAGTGACCAGCTTTGTTCTTCATTTCAACACGAACAATGGCTTTCGGAGTCAGCTTGCTGCCGTCACGCCAGCGCACACCATATGCCTCGACGTTGAAGTCGATAGCCATTTTCTGCATGGTGGGATCGCTGTAGCTCAGGATCTTGTGACCCAGGCCGGATCTCTGCATGTGGCATTCCTGACATTTCTCGTGACCGCCGTGAGCGGTGTAAGACCACAGGTAGCTGCCGTACAGGGTGGCGCACTGCGTGGGGTTTTCCAACTCAAGGTTAGGACCGAGACCGTGGCACTGACCACAGAAGATCGACTCGTCGATGATCGGGCTGACCTTCATTTTGGTGAAGTGCTCGTCTTCGTGCTCGCCATTGTTGAAACCATAAACGGTGTCAGACTGGGGATAGCCGTCGGTCCACTTGTGGGTGATGGCCATACGGTTGTGGCAGATCAGGCAGTTGATGTTGAGGGCCAGCAGAGTTTCCTCGTACTTGGCGCGCTCGTCTGCTTTGCCTGCCTTGGCTGCGTCGTACCAGCTATACAGAGTCTGGACCAGCTCAACGGCAACAGTGTCTTCAGCGTCAGCCAGTTGCGGCAGGTGACACTTGGCACAACCCATCAGATGCTCAACTTTAACATCTTCAGGTTTTTCAACACCGGAGTACGCC
>PKUE01000089.1 GCA_002869685.1 Desulfuromonas sp. | reverse complement strand
GGCAGCTTGATTTTAATCCGGCCGTCCTGAGGCAGCCGCCGTTCGGCAATATCCATCTCTGAAAGGATTTTTATCCGCGAGGTGATGGCGTTTTTCAGCTTCATTGGTGGCTTCATCACTTCATAAAGCACACCATCAATACGATAGCGAACCCGAAAACTGCGTTCGTAAGGCTCGATATGAATATCGGAGGCCCCTTTTTTGATCGCATCGGTCAGGATAAGGTTAACCAGCTTGACAACAGGCGCTTCTTCTGTCGCCATCTGCAATTCATTGAGATCGACTTGGTCATCATCTTCAATGACCTCAAGATCAATATCCTCCAGATCGCCCATGACATCCGCCAACGAGGCGGACTGGTCATAATAGCGGTCAATGGCATCTTTGATGGCACTTTCAGTGGCAACCACAACCTCGACATTGTGTCCGGTCATGAATTTGATGTCATCGATGGCAAAGATATTGGAGGGATCGCTCATGGCCACAATCAAGGTGGAACCTGCGCGATTAATTGGCACCAGATGGTATTTCTGAACAACATCACCGGAGATCAATTTGACAACATCGGTATCTACTTCGAATTCGGCCAGATTAATGGCCGGCGCACCGTACTGACGCGACAAAAAAGCGGAAAGATCGTCTTCATTGATATACTTCAAACGGATCAGTGTCGCCACAAACCGTTCTTTGTTCATTTTTTGCTCAGAAACGGCTTTATTCACCTGCTCCTGAGTCAACAGGTTGTTGCGAACGAGCAATTCCCCTAACCGATTAGTTGCCATATAGTTCTTCCGTTTAGCTGATTGATGAAGTTACAAATCGCTACAACTGACGTAAAGCATGAGCCAGGGCAGAGCCAGGGTCTTGCCCGGTCCACAACTGAAAGGCCGCTTCACCCTGGCCAATCAGCATACCCAAGCCGTCACAGCAGGGATATCCGTGCTTACGCGCCTCCTGTACCAGCGGAGTTCCCTGAGCCGCATAAACCATATCATACACGCGGCACTCAGACTTCACAACTTGCCATGGTAACACATTAAAGGATTCACCGGAAAGCCCAATTGATGTTGAGTTGACAATTAGATCGGCATCAGTAACAACCACGGACAAATCATCATGACTCAGCGGACAAGCCGTGAACTTTACAGCAGGAAAGTGGGGCTGATAACATTCAACCAGCTGCTGGGCGCGTTCTAAACGACGATTGGCAACAGTCAACGTCTGGACGCCCTGCCGAGCCAGAGCCACCAGCGCCGAGCGAGCGGCACCACCAGCACCGAGCATCACCACATTTTTTCCGAGGACATCAATGCCAAGATCGTTATTCAAGGCCCGAATCAAGCCAATCCCGTCGGTATTGTACCCAACGAAATCATCCCCATCTCTGACCACGGTGTTGACCGCCCCGATCAATTCAGCATCGTCATCCAGCCGATCAAGAAAGCGGCAAATCGCCTCCTTGTGTGGCACGGTAACATTCATCCCCTGAACCGATAAGGCTTTGAGACCCGCGACGGCCTCACCGAGAAACTCCGGCACCACATGAAAAGGGACATAAATCGCATCAATGCCCAATGCCGCAAAAGCCTCATTCTGCATCACCGGTGACAACGAATGCTGAATCGGGTCGCCGATGATACCATAAAGCGCGGTTTTTCCTGTGATCGTCATCTACGCAGACTCCGGGGTAAGATATTCACGATATTCGATGATCTGTACCTGATCGAGGCATTGTCTGGCCCGATCAATATCATCGCTGATCGCCACGATGAGCGCCTCTTTGTCGGGGAAGGTCTGTTGGTCCCGCAATTTTTTGACAAAATAGAGACGCATTTTCTGACTGTAAACATCCTGATCAAAATCGAGAAGATGGGCTTCAATCGTCAAGGGGTGTTCGCCAAAGGTCGATTTGCAGCCAATACTGACCACCGAAGAGATTTCACGGCCATCAATTGACGCAATACAGGCGTAAACGCCTGCAGCCGGGATCAACTCTTTGTCTGTCTCCAGATTGGCCGTGGCAAAACCCAGATGGTGACCACGCCCTTCGCCATGCACCACCTGGCCTTCAAAGTTGAAATGGCGACCGAGTAAATTGACCACGCCCTCAACATCGCCTGACAAAATCGCTTGCCGCACCCGCGTGGAACTGATCACCTGTCCCGCTTTCTGAACCGGGCCGAATACATCGACGACAAACCCCTTGTCTTTTCCCTGCTGGCGCAGAAACTCAATAGAACCACTGCGCCCTTTACCAAAAGCGTAATCATAACCCACGACAAGATGTTTGATTCCGATCCGCTCAATGAGAACCTCATCAACGAACCGCTCAGGACTCAACGCTGCCAACTCAGAGGTAAAGGGGATGATCAGTAGAACATCCACGCGGGACGCCGCAATAAGGCGCTCCCGCTCTTCAGGCGTATTAATCAGCCGGGGTGCGCGATCGGCCGCCAGCATTTTCAGCGGATGAGGCTCAAAAGTACAGATGATCGAGGTCCCCCGTTCACGACGGGCACTGTTGACCACTGAACGGAAAATCTCACGATGCCCCAGATGGACACCATCAAAGTTCCCCAAAGTGACAACAGCCTTGTCAAACGGACGATCAATTTCAGATAAAGAACGAATTATTTTCATGATACCCAACAATTAGACTCAGCGTTGCCAGCGTTTGCGCCGTCCACCTTGCCGCCGGCGCGAAGCTCGTAGCGATAGATCTAGATCCGGTAGAATAAAATCAATTTCCCGCGCTGCGGGTTTAACCTGCCAGACTTCGACATTCACCTTTTCGCCAACTTGAAAAATCCGCCGTCGCGCCTGCCCGATAAGACATTGTTTCTCTTCGTCAAAAACGTAATAATCATCTCCCAAGTTGCGGATATGAACAAGACCCTCGACAAAAAACTCATCCAATTCAACAAAAAAGCCAAAAGCAGTTACCGTCGTTATATAGCCGCTGTATTGCACACCAATTTTGTCTTCCATCAATTGACATTTGCGCAAATCGACAATATCGCGTTCCGCTTCCATGGCCCGGCGCTCTGCCGCTGTCGCAGCATCGGCGAGACGGCTGAAAGGCTCATCCGGTTGCCACTGTATCTCACCTTGCAAAACATGAACAAGCAGGCGATGAACCAGCAAATCAGGATAACGCCTTATGGGGGAGGTGAAATGGCAATACGCCTCACTGGCCAGGCCAAAATGGCCAGAATTGTCTGCATCGTATCGGGCCTGCTTCATACTGCGCAACAACACCCGGTTGACGGTATATTCAAGATTGGTCCCCTCCACCTCGTGGAGCAGGCGGTGTAACTCCTGCGGCGCAATCCCATGTTCGTCAAGTGTGATCCCCAGATTCAACGTGGCAAGAAACTGCTGAAACATCTGCAGTGACCGCAAATCCGGAGCTTCATGGATACGAAACATCCCATCCGCGCGATGACTTAAAAGAAATTCTGCGACAGCCTCATTGGCACTGAGCATAAATTCTTCGATCAGTTTATGGGCATCCAACCGGCTGCGGCGCCCCACTCTTTCAACACGCCCGTCATTATCGAGCTGAATGTCTGCTTCGGGCAGATCGAAATCAATTGCGCCGCGATGAAAGCGGCGATGACGCAACGCCTGCGACAGATGATGCATCTGTTGAAGCATGGTGGTCAAACCATCTTCAATGTCACTTCCCTCGACGCCATGATCAAATAGATGCTGAACCTGTTCATACACCAAACGTTGACGGCTTCTTATCGTCGCCCGCATTGCTTTAAAATCGAGCCGTCTGCCGAGATCGTCAAAGGTCATCTCTGCCACAACAACCAATCGATCCTCGCCCGGCTGCAGAGAGCAGATCCCATTACTCAGCACTTCCGGCAACATCGGCAGACACTGCCCCGGAAAATACACACTGGTTCCGCGCTGCCGGGCGTCTCCATCCAGAGCCGAACCCTGCTCAACATAGTAACTGACATCGGCAATCGCGACACGGAGTAACCAGTGTCCCTCATCATCCTGAGACAATGTCACGGCATCATCGAAATCTTTGGCGTCCGCACCATCAATGGTGACAAAATCGAGCGATCGGTAATCGCAGCGAGCTGCAACCGCGTCGGCCAAAACCTGAGCAGGAATGGTGCGGGATTCATTCAGTGCTGCGGCAGAAAAATGCAGGGGAATACCCAGTCGATATGCCGTACTGCGGATATCCACATCCGGATCACCGGCAGCGCCGAGAATTTCAATGACTTTTCCTCGTCCACTCTGATTAGCTGAAGGATAGTGCTCGATCCGCAGAATAACCACCTGCCCCGCCAGAGTATCGGCTGAAAATCCTGCATCAACCTCAAACTCCTGACCATCCTGCTCACTACGGAAGACCACGGCGTCACGCCGCGCACTCCGTTCGCACACCCCTAACAGCGTTTCCCGGCTGCGTTGCGCGACTTCGACAATCCAACCTTCAGGTCGACGGCCGCGACTTCCCGGCAGTTCAAGGACCATGACCTGGTCGCCATCCATGGCTCCATTGAGACGAAAAGAAGCAATATACCATTCACGATCACCATCCGATTCAGACACGATGCCGTGCCCACCGGACTGACGTTTCAGTTCTCCCGTCACCAGCACCAGGGATTTGCGCAACAGATAACGCCCCCGCCGCATATGTTTAAGGAGACCGGAGACCACCAGCAGGTCAAGAAACTGCACCAGCTTGCGACGACTGTCCCGGCCGAGATCCAACCGACCAAGAAGATCGTTGGCCGAAAAAGGCTCCCGATTAAGCTGCTGCAGCTGACGAATCGTTTGGGCGGCTGAAAATGACATAATCACGGCGAACTGTTCTCGCCATCTCCCTTTCTAAAGAAAATCACCGATCTGTTCCCCCTCAACAATGGGGTTGATAACCAGACCACTGAGAACACTGGGATAAAAACAGGTGGAGTTTTCCGGAATTTTTTCACCGGCATTGGCAATATCCTTGATGGTCGAGATCGCCAGAGCCGGAACAAAAATCGCACCATGCGCCTGGCCAGAGTCAACACAACAGATCGCCTCAGCAGCAGAGGGGACAACACTCGCCACCCCATCTCCCTGGCTACCGGCAAGCAGCGATTCCACGACCGCTCGATAGAGGATCGCCAGATGTGTCGAAGACGGGGCACACGACAGCAAATGGCGAAAGCGCTGGGCCGCGCCCTCCTGATCACGCAAGCGCAACGACCATCGCTGTCCTTCATCACCATAAACCAGAACCGGCGCAGAACCGGCAGCTGGTTGATCAAATGCGGCCAACGCCTCGGCCCACCCATCCGACTCAAGGGGAACCGACATGAAAAACTCGTCTGCCTTCTGTAGAAACTCGGCAACCGTCAAAGAGGTCAACACGCGAGGCTGAGACACCGAACGGCAACTGGGATCTTCCATATTGGAGAAATACATGGAGATATAATTATATGTCTCCTTGCCACTGAAATCCCCCTGCTGTTCACGCCGTTCATCACGATAATTCAGCGCCGTTTCATAGCGATGATGGCCATCAGCTATCAACAACGGTTTACTGTCGAGGACATTTTGTATTGTTGCAATCAGACGACGATCAGTGATGCGCCACAGACGATGATCGACACCGTGATCATCCTTCACTGCAATATCCGGTACAGTCTTGCGCACACTGCCCGTAATGGATTCAACCACACAACAGGGATCGGAATAGAGTGAAAACACCGGGCTGAAATTGGCCTGGCAATGACGCAGCAGCTGGAGCCGGTCACGACACCAGTCGAAACGGGTCTGCTCATGCGGCTTCACCATGCCCGAAGCAAACTCTTCAAGCCGGGCCAAAGCGATAAATCCTTTACGGGTCAAACGTTCTCCGTTGTCACCATTGTAGTCCTGATCATACAGATAAATGGCGGATTGCTCGTCACGACACAACACCTGTTGCTGTTGCCACTGATCGAACAATGAAGCAGAGCGGAAATAGCGGGTGTCGTCGTTCTCTTCCTCAGAAGACACCCCGAGAATCAGTCGCACCACGTTATATGGACTACGTTCAGACAGTGTCCGTTGTAACGAGCTGTTAATGACGTCGTAGGGAGGAGAAACTACCTGATCCAGCACAGCCACCTGAGCCGGATTAAAACAAATACCCCGAAACGGAGCAATTTGAGCCATGAAAACCTCGCAAACTTGCCGCCCCAGCTGGAAAAAGGGCCGACAATACCTCTCGCAAAAAAGCAAAACTTCCTGTAAAATCAGTCATTATTGCTCGCTGACATATAATCAGAGCTGGCCAGAGGTTGCAAGCAAAAAGCCGTGTTTTACCGTCTTCAAACGGAAGACAGGAGATTTAACAAGTTAATGACCGACCCCATTGAGATCATCACCGCTTACTATCCACGCCACACCAGAGCGCATAACATCCTGCTTGAACACAGTCAACGGGTCGCTGACAAAGCGTGCACCATTGCCGAACGGATCGATCCGCAACAACAGCTCGACCACCGATTTATCTATGAAGCGGCCATGCTCCACGATATTGGCATCTTTCGTGTTCACGCTCCGGCACTGGGTTGTTTCGGTCAGCTCCCCTACCTTCATCACGGCGTAGAGGGCGCGAATATCCTGTTGAAAGAAGGTCTTCCCGCTCATGCCGGTGTCTGCGAGCGCCACACCGGTGTCGGCCTCACCGCCCGGGAGATCGAACAGAACAACCTTGGCCTGCCAGTACGCGACATGATTCCTACAACGACAGAGGAACAGATTATCGCCTATGCCGATCTGTTTTTTTCTAAAAACCCGCAACGTCTCCATCAGGAACGTTCAGCCAAAAAAGTCCGGCATGGCTTATGTAAATTCGGTGAAGACAAAGGTCAGATTTTCGATCAGTGGCAGCGACGATTCGAGCCGTGATCGACCATGACAGGATCAACACTTCACCTCGCTGGTTAAACGTGTTAAATATTTGAGCGCATTTGGTTCCCACTCGCCAAGAAAGACGTTGTCATGATCCAGCTTTTTAATGTCGGAAAAATTTACCAGAACGGTGCCCCCGCCCTGCACGACATCAGCATGAAGATTCCCGACGGCGACTTCGTTTACGTCACCGGATCTTCCGGGGCCGGAAAATCAACACTGCTGCGCTTACTTTACTGCGCAGAGAAGCCGTCGCGCGGCCAGATCCTCATGGGTGAACGCAACACCACCCGACTGCGTGGGCGCAACGTCTCCTATCTGCGGCGTGATATCGGCTTTGTTTTTCAGGATTTTAAACTGCTCAACAGCCGCACGGTATTCGAAAATGTCGCCCTGCCCCTGCAAGTCCAAGGGTTGTCCCGGCACGAAATCAGCACCCGCGTGTACCAGATGCTGCAGTACGTCGGACTGGAATACAAACTTCAACGCAAACCTCTGGAACTCTCCGGTGGCGAGCAACAACGCGTCGCCATCGCCCGGGCCATGATCGTCAATCCACGCCTTCTGCTCGCCGACGAACCCACGGGCAACCTCGACCACGAACTGGCCGTTGAGATCATGGAGATGTTCACCCGGATTAACGAAACCGGCACCACGGTTCTGATTGCCACCCACGACAAGGAAATGCTCGAACTCTTCCCGCATCGAACCGTGATCCTTCACGCTGGCAATATTGTTTCCGACATCACGCCGGAGGGGGTCGCCCCACGCACAGAACAAGAGGAAAACTGACATGGAACGTCTGAGATATTTCATCCAGCGAACAATTTTCAGCATGAAACAGAGCCCCCTGCTCTGCAGTGCGACCATTGGCACGGTAGCAATTGCGCTGATGCTCCTGTCTTTTTTCACCCTGATTGTCCTCAACGTGCAAAACCTGACAAAGCAGTGGAGCCGCGACATACAGGTGGTGGTGTATCTCGATCAGGTCCCGAGCCAGAACGCGTTGGAACAATGGCTCGAAGAGATTGGAACCTATCCGGAAGTGGAGCAGGTGACCTACGTCTCTCAGCACGAAGCCTTTGAGCGTTTTCGCGAGCGATTGGGACAGAACAAAGATCTCCTCGATGGACTGATGCCGGAGATTTTGCCCGCAGCTTTAGAAATTGGCCTGAAAGAAAATGCCCGCTCGCGCGAGGGAACAGAAAGTCTGATTTCGCTATTGAAGAGCAATGAGGCTTTCCATAATTTCCGCTATGGTCAGGAATGGCTGGATCGCTACGATGCCTTTATCTTCCTGTTACAACTGACCGGCACCCTGGCCGGTGGCTTCCTTATCTTTGCCACCCTGTTCATCATTTCAAACACCATCAAATTGACCATTTATGCCCGCCGTGATGAACTGGAAATTATGGGTCTGATCGGAGCTACTCCCATGTTTATCAAAGCCCCATTCATGGCTGAAGGGGCGTTTCAGGGCACCATCGGTGCTATTCTCGCTCTGGGGGGCTGCCATATGCTCTACTATTTTTTCCTGAAAAAAGGACTGGCCGCTCTTCTAACCACCGCCGCTGCCGAAAATGTTCATTTCCTGCCCGTCAGTGTCCAAGGCGGCGTGGTTCTGACGGGACTACTGCTGGGTTTCATCGGCAGCTTATTGCCACTGCGCAAATTTGTCCGGATTTGATGGTGATTATGACCTGTCGTGACCTGATCACATGCAGCGTAAAAAAACGGCTCGGACCAGGCCGGGTTCTGTGCCCTGCCCTGGCTGCGCTGTGCCTGCTTCTTTGTGCGCCGCCGTCGCATGGCGATGAAATTGCCGAAAAAAAACAGACCCTGCAAGAGGTCAAACAACAGATTTCTGAAACGGCCAGCGAGATTCAGGAGAAGAAAGAAAAAGAGCAGACCCTGTTGCAACAGCTTGACCATCTTGAACAGCAGATGGCCAATAGCGACGCGGCACTGAAACAGGCCGGCAAAGCATTGATCCAGGCCCAGGCCAATATCGATGCACTTGAAGATAAGATTGGTCGCTACGAAACCATCCTCAAGCGCTCGCAGAAGGATGTTGAGCAGCGCCTTCGCACCCTGTATACCAGTGGCGATCTCAGCTCGCTCCGCCTGATCTTTTCGACGGAAACGCCGTTGGAATTGGCCGAGAATCTCGACTTTCTCAGTCGCATTGCCTCTCACGACAAAAAATTACTCACCAGTTATCGTCAACAAACCCGACAGCTGCAAAAAGCCCGTCTCGACCTGCATAATGAACTGGCCACCCAGCAGCAGACTCTCGACAATCGCCAACAGTACAAAATGCAACTGGCCAACAACAAAAAACAGAAAACCCAGTTGGTCAGTCGCATCCAACGAGATCAGGCCGCATTGAAAAAGCGTCTGGCCCAATTGGAGGAGCGTTCAAAGAATCTGTCGGCGCTGGTCACCAAGCTCAAGGAGAACAGATCCACCTCCTTTGTGCCCACCAGTCAGCCGTTTTCTGCCGCCAGGGGACATATTCCCTGGCCGTCTTCAGGAGCCGTACGTGAAGGATTCGGCACCCGTCAGGACCGCAGCTACGGCACAAAATACAAAAGCAATGGTTTAGAGATCGCGGCAGTTCCGGGAACACCGGTAAAAGCCATCTGGCCTGGGAAGGTGGTTTTCTCTGCACCATTTAAAGGCTATGGCAATCTGATCATCATTGACCATGGCAGCCAGTACTACAGTCTTTATGCCCAAATCATTAATCTTAAACATGCTGTCGGCACCGTGGTTGAGGCTGGCGATATCCTTGCTACCTCCGGCTATGAGCAGCGTGACAGTTACCACCTGGAAATTCGTCATCATGGCACTCCGGTCGATCCGACGGAATGGTTGGCACCACGCAATCACTGATTTGACAATGCCGGGAAAAGACCTCCTGAACCGACACAAAGGATTCTCTATGCGATTTCGCTCCCTGATCTTCAGCGGACTGACGCTGCTACTTACACTCCTCGCCACTCTGCCCGTCGCCGCCAAAGCCACAGAAACGCCTGCGGCCGACAGCGATACGCAAAGTGTGTACGAGCAGCTGGACCTGTTCATTGATGTCCTGACCCTGATCCAGAAGAATTATGTTGAATCCGCCCCCATGGATGATTTGATGGCAGGAGCCATCTCTGGCATGCTATCGGAGCTTGACCCCCATTCGGCGTACATGCCACCGGACATGTTTCAGGAAATGCAGATCGAGACCCAGGGCGAATTTAACGGTCTCGGTGTGGAGATCGCCGTCAAAGATCATCTGATCACCGTAATCGCTCCCATCGCGGACACTCCAGCTGACAGAGCGGGGATTCTCGCGGGTGACATTATTATCAAGCTCGACGAGACCTTCACCAAAGATATGTCGATTATGGAAGCTATCAGCCGCATGCGTGGCCCCCGTGGCAGTGAAATCACTCTGGGAATCATGCGTGAAGGGGAAAACACGCCGCTTTATTTCACTCTGAAGCGCGAAACTATCCGGGTTGACAGCATTAAATCGCACCGTTTTGAGCCTGCCATCGGCTATATCCGCATCAGCCAATTCCAACAACGTACGGCACGGGAGTTCAAACAGGCCTTAACTGAACTGCATCAGCAGATCGGTCAGCCGTTACAGGGACTGGTTCTTGATTTGCGCAACAATCCTGGCGGGCTGCTCGATCAGGCCGTGCAGATCAGTGACCTGTTTCTTGACAGCGGCAAGATTGTTTCGACTCAGGGACGGCGTAAAACGGATAATTTTACCTACAATGCCACCGCAGCCGACACCGAGGCCGGTTATCCAATTGTCGTTCTGATCAACCAGGGCAGTGCCAGCGCGTCTGAAATCGTTGCCGGTGCGCTGCAGGATCATAAGAGAGCGGTCATCCTCGGCACAGGCAGTTTCGGCAAAGGCTCGGTGCAAACGATTATCCCCCTCGCCGACCATTCAGGACTGCGTCTGACCACAGCCTACTATTACACGCCCAATGGTACTTCGATTCAGGCGCGAGGCATCGTTCCCGACGTTGTTGTCGAGCAGGCAGTATGGAAGAAAATGGGCGCCGAAGGAGCGCCAAAAGAAAAAGATCTCGACAATCACCTGGCACCACCGCAACCCGAAGTACAAGCGGTTCCGGCTCAACAGGACATGCCCGAAGAAGAGTCAGATTTTCAATTATTGAGAGCGCTTGATCTGCTGCGTGGCTGGCAACAGATGAAACACCTCTATCCCTGCCCGGACAATTTGGGCCAGGACGCATCATGACCCGAAAAAAGAGCAAAAAAAGAACGACAAAAAAGAAAGCGACGCCTAAAAAGACCGCCCTGAATTATCTGGGACACCCTGTCACGGCGGTTATCTTTCTACTGGTGTTACTCGGCATTGGTGGCTACATCATCAGTGAATGGTCGTTGCCATCTCAACCTGCGCCGTCTCAACAACACCCGCAGCAACAGCCGCCACCGGAATATCCCGACATTGACGTGCCACCGTTGCCACCAAACCGTCCGATGCCACCGCGCCCGGCAACGAAACGCCCCCGTGTAGCCATCATCATGGATGATATCGGCATCAATCGCGAGATGGCTCTCGAGGCATTGCAACTCGATCTGCCACTGGCTCTGGCCATTATTCCCGGCGAGGCACACTCCACAGAGATCATGCAACTGGCCCATCAGCAACAGGCCGACATCATGATCCACATCCCGATGGAGCCGATCAGTTACCCACATAATGATCCGGGTCCGCTGGGACTGTTCAGCAACCAGTCCACCGCACAGATTGAGCAGCGGATGACCACCATTATCAATGCGCTGCCCTATGCTGTCGGTGGCAACAACCACATGGGGTCCGCCTTCACCCAGCATGCCGACAAACTGAAACCGGTGCTGTTGGCCATGAAACATTCCGGCCTGTTTTTCGTCGACAGTCTAACCAGCAAAGATTCAGTCGCCTATGAGCAGGCCCGAGAACTGGGGCTGAGTTGTGCCATTCGCGATGTGTTTCTCGATAACGTACGTGACGTTGACGCCATCCTCAAACAACTGGACCGTCTGGTCACCCTGGCCCGTCGCAACGGAAGCGCCATTGCCATCTGCCACCCCTATCCGCAGACCATGGCAGCTCTGCGTCAGTTCAGCCAGGACACCGAGCGCTTCGATATCGATACGGTCTCAATCACCCAATTGGTGCAGCCGCCCCTCGCCAGTGTGACCACCAGCGACACGTTGTAAACCGTCAAGCCCTAAGCATAACGCCCCGGCAATCTGTGCAAAAATAAGGACAACCATGAGCAGTACTCCCCACCCCATTCTCTCTATCCAACAACTGAACGAACTGATTCGGGAAACCCTCGAAGACAATTTTGTTCACGTCTGGGTTCGCGGCGAAATTTCCAACCTGTCCCGCCCGGGATCAGGACACTGGTATTTCACTCTCAAAGATGAAGCAAGTCAGGTTCGTTGTGTCATGTTCCGCACGGCCAACAGACGGGTTCCCTTTCAACCGGAACACGGTCAACAGGTGATCTGTGCCGGTCGCATTTCGCTGTATGAAGCCCGTGGCGACGTGCAACTGATTTGCGACAGTATGGAGGCTGAAGGCTACGGCGGCCTGCAACTTGCCTTTGAGCAGTTAAAGAAAAAACTTGACCACGAAGGACTGTTTCTCAGTGAGCACAAAAAAGCACTGCCACCCCATCCACAGTGCATCGGTATTATCACCTCGGCAACCGGGGCGGCGATTCACGATATTCTCAATGTATTACAGCGCCGTGCCCACGGCGTCCGTGTCATTCTGCGCCCGGTGCTGGTTCAAGGGGATCAGGCGCCTGGCCAGATCGTCACAGCCATCGAAGAACTTAATCGCCATGGAGCCTGCGATGTGATCATTGCCGGACGTGGCGGTGGTTCCCTCGAGGATCTGCAGGCCTTTAACGATGAACGGGTCGCCCGGGCGATGTTTGCCTCTTCCTGCCCAATTATTTCGGCGGTGGGACACGAAACCGATTTTACCATCGCCGACTTTGTCGCTGACCTGCGGGCACCAACACCCAGTGCCGCCGCTGAACTGGTGGTAAAGAACCGCCAGGAGCTTGAACAGCATCTTGATCAATTACTGATACGACTCAACACCGCAATCCACACCCGGTTGAACAATAAGCAACAGCAACTCAACGCCCTGAGCAAGCGACTGCGCACTCCGCAGGCATGCCTTGACCGGCAACAACAGCGCTGGCTCGATCTAACCCGGCGGCTGCAACTCGGCATGGATCGCAATCTTGAACGCCACAATCATCAGCTGCAACGCCTTGCTGAACGTCTCAACGCCCTGAGCCCTCTCAGCACCCTGCAACGCGGTTTCAGTATTGTCACGTCGAACGATAAATCACACACCTTGATCCGTGATGTCAGGCAATTGGAACCAGGCCAGAGTGTCTCGATTCAGTTTCACCGCGGCTATGCCACGGCAACCGTGGACACCACCACTGAACCGTCTTGACTCAACCGAACGGAACCGCCATAATCGGGTGTTTACGTAAAAACATATGGAGAAACGACTTATGGCCAAAGCGATCCCATTTGAAGAGGCGATCAAAACACTTGAAGCATGCGTGCTTCGTCTGGAGCAGGAAGATCTGCCCATTGACGAAGCCTTGAAAGAATTTGAAAGCGGCGTCAAGAGCGTCCAGCGCTGCCAAAAAGCTCTCGATGGAGCACGGCTGAAAATTGAGCAGTTAACCAAGGATCAAGACAATCAACTGACAAGCCAGCCGCTGGAATTATAACCGGCTTCGGCCCTCTTCGATTATCGCGCGTTTGAATACAGGATCCGTCATGGACTTAAAGCATTACCTTAACAGCCAAAGACAACGGGTTGAACAAGCTCTGGAGCAGGTGTTGCCCGCCAAGGACCACCACCCGACCAGTCTTCATGAAGCCATGCATTACTCCGTGTTTGCCGGCGGCAAAAGAATCCGCCCCATTCTGATGATGGCCGCATGTGAAGCCGTTGGCGGCGATGTGGAGCAGGTATTGCCCGCCGCATGTGCCATGGAAATGATTCACACCTATTCGTTGATCCATGATGATCTCCCAGCCATGGATGATGACGACTTCCGACGCGGCAATCCTACCAATCACAAAGTTTATGGTGAAGCGACAGCGATCCTGGCTGGAGATGCCCTGCTGACAGAAGCGTTTGTGCTGTTATCGGCGCCTGCCAATACGCCACAACTCAAAGCCGACACCCAGCGCGAAATCATTCAGCTGATCGCCCGAGCGGCAGGAGCGGCAGGAATGGTTGGTGGTCAGGTGGTGGATATGGAGGCCGAGGGGATGGAGCAACCGGACCTGGCAACAGTCGACTACATCCACGCTCATAAAACCGGAGCGCTGATTCTGGCCTCGATCCGGGCCGGTGCCCTGCTCGGCGGAGCGGATACGGAAGCTTACGAAGCGCTGAGTCGTTTTGGCAAGCTGGCCGGATTGGCCTTCCAGATCGCCGACGACATCCTTGATATCGTTGGCGACCAGCAGGAGTTGGGCAAAGATATCGGCAGTGACCAGGAGCGCGGCAAAGCCACTTATCCTGCGGTGCTTGGACTGAGCGAATCAATCCGTCGCGCTCAGGAACTCCACCAACAGGCCCTCAAAGCGATTGAGCCTCTGGGCGAAGCTGCTGAGCCGTTACGTCAGATTTCCGCATACATCATCAATCGCTCGTCATAGCGGTGAAAGAGAAACAAAACAACCTTATGAGTCGATTACTTGAAAATCTTGAATCACCGGCCGATCTAAAAGATTTCTCGCTTAACGAGTTAACTCTTCTCGCTCAGGAACTGCGCGATGAAATCATCGACACCGTTTCCCGTACCGGTGGGCATCTGGCCAGCTCCCTGGGGATCGTCGAATTGACCATCGCCCTGCATTACGTGCTCAACTCACCCAAAGACAAAATCATCTGGGATGTTGGTCACCAGGCGTATGCTCACAAATTGCTGACTGGCCGCCTCAACGCCTTCCACACCCTGCGCCAGCTTGATGGAATCAGCGGATTTCCCAAGCGCAAAGAGAGTCCCCACGACTGTTTTGACGTCGGCCACTCAAGCACATCGATCTCAGCGGCACTGGGGATGGCCATCGGCCGGGATAACAAAGAACTCAACAATAAAGTCGTTGCGGTTATCGGTGACGGCTCTCTAACTGCCGGAATGGCGTTTGAGGCCCTCAATCACGCTGGTCATCTCGATCGTAATATGATCGTCATCCTCAACGATAATGAGATGTCGATCTCCCCCAATGTCGGGGCCCTGTCGTCCTTTCTCAGTCGCAAAATGACTTCGCGGCTGTTTGTGCGCTTTAAACGGGAAACGGAGATTTTCCTCAACAGTGTGCCCCGCTTCGGCAAAGATCTGGTCCAACTGGCAAAACGCACCGAAGATTCCTTCAAGGCGTTTGTCACCCCCGGCATGTTATTTGAAGCGTTCGGCATTGAATATGTTGGCCCCATCGACGGCCACCAGATGGATGAATTGATCGAGACCCTGCAAAACGTGTCACGCCTGGAAGGCCCGTCGTTGATCCATGTTGTCACCCGAAAAGGGAAAGGCTACGCTCCGGCTGAGGAGAATCCGGCGCTGTTTCACGGTGTTGGTCCCTTCGATAAACTCAGTGGAAAAGTCAAGCCATCCACGGTTAAAACCCGCAGTTACACAGCTATTTTTGGTGACTACCTGTGCCAGTTGGCGGAAAAAGATCCCCGTCTGGTCGCCATTACAGCAGCCATGTGTACCGGTACGGGGCTGGTTCCTTTTTCAGAGCGGTTTCCCGAACGATTCTTTGATGTCGGCATTGCCGAACAACATGCGGTGACGGTAGCTGCCGGCATGGCCTGCGAAGGATTGCGCCCGGTTGTCGCCATCTATTCTACGTTTCTGCAACGCGCTTACGACAACGTGCTCCATGACGTTTGTCTGCAAAACCTGCCGGTTACTTTTGCTTTGGATCGTGGCGGTCTGGTGGGCGCTGACGGCCCCACTCACCACGGCGTGTTCGACCTGTCATATCTGCGCCATATCCCCAACATCACAGTAGTGGTTCCCCGCGATGAGCTGGAACTGAAACGGTCCATGTTAACAGCAACAACCAGTGACGGTCCGTTTGTTTACCGCTACCCGCGCGGTAACGGTTTGGGGCTGCTCGATGCCAATGATTTCAAGCCCATGCCTATCGGTCGCGGGGAAAAACTGCGCGACGGCAACGATGCGACTCTGATCAGTCTCGGCACCTGTGCCCAGACCGCGCTGGCGGCTGCTGAAAAACTGGCGGAAGCAGGATATGAAGTTGCCGTGATCGATGCCCGCTTCCTCAAGCCACTTGACCATGAGTTAATCACCGCCGAGGCACAACGTACCGGTAACGTGATCACACTGGAAGAAAACGTTCTGGCTGGAGGTTTTGGCAGCGCAGTCATGGAACTGCTTGAGCAGAACCGCCTGTACCCGCGAGTAATGCGGTTGGGATTACCGGACGAATTTATTCAACAGGGGACTCAGGAGGAGTTGTTGCATCTCCATGGCCTGGACTGTGAAGGCATTACTCAGAGGATCCACGATTTTCTTTCGGCACAATCTTAACAACCCGCCCTGCAGGTGTTGACAACAGGGCAAGCGAGTTTTTATGAATACAATCATCATTGACAGCATCCGCAAAATCAAACAGTTGCCGCCCCCCAGCGGGTTATGCCGGGAAATCATTCAAATTGTTTCCGATGAGCAGGTGGACCTAATCGATCTGGTCAGCATCATCAATAAGAGTCCGGCGATCACCGCACGTATTTTACGTTGTGCCAACTCCGCCTATTATGGTCAACGCGGCGAGATTACCACGGTTCGTGAAGCGATCATCCGCGTTCTCGGACTTGCTATCACCCGCAGCCTGTCTCTTGCGATGGCCTTAAGTGGCAACTTCAACATTCAGCAAAGCCGCTTGTTCGATTGCCACCGCCACTGGTTTAATGCCGTGACAACAGCCAGCATGGCCCAAAGCCTGTCTCACTATCTGCTGGTAAGGGAAAAACCAGCCCCTTCCACGGCTTATACGGCTGGGCTGTTGCACAACCTTGGTCTGCAAGCGCTGGTGCACTGTTTTCCCAATGAAATGGAAAAGGTCTTCGCCTCCAGCCAGGGGCGCATGGGAGATCGTATCACCAGGGAACTGGGCATTAACCACCATCAGGCCGCCACTCTTCTGGCCCAGTCGTGGGACCTCCCCGACCCGATAGTCAAAGCGCTCAACAGTCTCGATGAAGATTCACCGGGGTCTTCATCGCCACTAACTCAGTTGATTTGGATCAGTTCGCAGTTGTCGGACAGTCTCTACCTTGAGAAAGCGGATCCACTGGCAACAATCATCATCCCGGAAGAAACCATCTCTCCTGATCATGTGCAAAAAGTTTATTTTGACACCCGCGAACAGCTTGAGGGCCTGCACGAAATCGCCCTGCTGATCACTGGATGCGGAGGATCTCATGGCCAATAAATACCCTTTTTCCGATGTCATCTTGAATCTGTCAGAGAACTTTGATGACCTGCTGGAATCGCTCTCAACGTTGCAACGCTTGGGAGAACTGCCTGCCCATCGCCTGTGTGAACAGGCCCTGCTGGAAAATGCCCTGGAGATACTCCATCATTCCATCAAGGCGACTCGGTGCAGTATCTACACCTTGCCCCCTCAGGAAACCACACTGCTGGAAAATGCTCCGTTGGGCACTGTTTTGGCCATGGATTGCAATGGTGCCCCCCAACGGGGCAATGCGACACGCATCGAAGATATCTTTATTCGGGCAACCCTGGAAAGTGGCACCATGCAAGATTGTGACGATTGCACCAGCCTGGCACTGGAACCCCGTGATGAAGATGCCGAGACGGCAATTATCAGTGTTCCCCTGCTTGTCACCGAACACCTGTGCGGCGTAGTCACGACCAGCCACAGTGGTCGCGAACATTTCAATGTCTGGGGATATCGACTGGTCGAAATGTTTTCAACCTTTCTCGGCCAGCAATTGGCCTTGTGCCGCTGCCAGAATCGGTCCGAATTTTAAACCGTCGTTCACCGAACAAAAAAAGAGCCGATACCTCATCAGGGGTATCGGCTCTTTTCGTTTCAGTTCGATTCACTGTTACTGCCCGCGGGTACAGGATCCCTCTTTGGCAATAAATTCTTCAGCCATGGCAACATCCTCGCGACAACCGATAAAAACCGGCGAACAGTCGTCAATTCCTTCCGGTTGAATATCCAGGATCGGCGAGCAACCGGTTGACGCTGCACCACCGGCCTGTTCAATCAAAAACGCCATCGGATTCAATTCGTAGAGCAGGCGCAATTTCCCTTCAGGACGCCCCTGCAGATGGGGATACATGAAAATTCCCCGCCCCTTCATCAGGATCTGATTGATATCGGGAACAAAACCGCCACTGTAGCGCAATTTGTGCCCTTTTTCCTCCAGAGAACTGACGAATGCTTCTGTTCCCGGTGTGTAGAGATTGCGCTGCCCACCAGGGGAGTAGATCCCGCCCACCTTGTCGATGGTAACGTTTTCCTTCACCAGCGTATATTCCATCAACTGGTTCATGGCAAACTCATGAACCCCCTCACCGGTAGAATACACCAGAGTGGTACGCGGTCCGTAAAGGATATACATGGCTGCCGCCTGATTACGTCCCGGCTGCAAGATATCATTACCACGGTAGATCGAGATAATCGTCCCGACAGCAAGATTGACATCAACCAGCGAAGATCCATCCAATGGATCGTAAGCCACCGAATAACAGACACTGTTGGAGCAATCGAAGTTGATGATTTCGTTGTTTTCTTCAGAAACAACATTGGAAACGACACCGGAATTTTTCAGCCGTTTCTGCAAAATGCGATCGGAAAGAACATCCAGGGCAAGCTGTTCCTCACCATAAAGATTGGAGGTACCGGCCACACCGAGATCACCGGTACGGATCGAGTTAATAATATATTTGGAAGCTTCAGCAATTTCACAGATCACCTCACGCAGACGACGTTCCACTTTGTGCTCACGCAGATGTCGCCGCAAATCAATCTGAAACTTGGTTGTTCCCGGTGCGCCCATGAATACTCCTTTGCTTATCAAAAAAAAGGTTAACGATGTGTTTAAGCGGATTCGGTGCCATGCAGACAACACAATCGGGTCGCTGCGATCACCGCAATCGGAATCGTGATAAATTGAACAAACGGAATCATTAACATACACATTACGGCCAGGCCGAAACCGACAGAGGCCATGAAATTACCCAGAATAAAGCGCCGCTGATCACTGAAGCCCAGATGCTTGCGACTGAACACATAACCGGTGTATTCAACCACCAGAAAAAACAGCGTCAACACCACGGAAAAGAAACCATAGACCGGCGGTCCGGCAACCGGGACAAAGTTGAATAACACCAGAAAAATCATCAGCAGCACAAAGATGGCCATCTTCCTTAATTCATCACCAAGAACCCGCCACATATCGGCCATAAAAATTTTCAGTGAGAAAGGCTCATCATTACGCTGTCCCGTCAGTAACAACTCGGTCCGTTCGGAAAGCACGTCATTAAACGGAGAAGCGATCAGATTACCAACGACGGTAAAAGCGAAAAACACCACAACCGCCGTAACCAGACCGGCAATCACTTTAACGATCACAGCAATGATCTGCCAGTACCACACATCCTGGGGACCAAGATACTCCCCCACCATCCCGTTGAACAGATCGACGCCCCAGTACAACGTTGCCGAAAAAACCAGCACGTTGATAACGAAAGGGATCGCGACATATTTGAGCAACGACGGATTGGCCAGCAGAAACCGAAAGGCCTGCCACAAAGAAAAAAAACCAGTACTGAAACGACGAACACCCGTAAACGGAATGGTCTTCATGGATTGATTAAAACCTTTTCAAGGGGGGATAACCTCGCGTAACAAAAAATGAAAATAATCCTAACACGACATGGGTCTAAAACCAAGAGCCGAGGTTTAGTTCTGGGACATTATCATACCAGCGGTTTCCCTGAACGGAACAACGACTTTAGCCTTGCCACACCGTCGCCCTTTACCTATACTGACAGACAGTAAAATTGCTCTCTACGCGGCAGGTGTAATCTAAACGCCCACGCGGAATAATTTTACTCTCGGGGTTCTTTTTTAGTGATGATGTGTGCCAGCCTTCCATTGTAGAGGGACGCCTGATTCGTCGCCCGAGGACCCCACCTAATGGCTCTCGTTGTGAGGCCTAAGATGCACGGCATGCGTGGAGAGCTCTTAGTAAAGGCATCAGGACTGGTTCCGATGCCTTTTCTGCTGTCTGCCCCCTCGTTATGTCCGGCAGGCAGACACAAATGCCCCCTTAGTCAAGAAATGAGCACTCTCGACCCACCACAACACAGTGATGGCCGAGGTTCGCTCCAAAACCTGATACGGTTTTCCCATGTCGCAATCTTCCACCCCGCAAGACCTCGAAACCTCTGCAATAGTTGAAGCAGTGGAATCTTCCGATATTCACCGCCTGGTTTATAACGGCAAAGAGATTATTCTCATCGGCACGGCCCATATTTCGCGCGAATCGGTCGCTACGGTAACCCGGGCAATTGAACAGGAACAACCCGATTGCGTGTGTGTCGAACTGGATGAGCAACGTTATCAGACCCTCAAAGATCGCAACCGCTGGGAGAAACTCAACATTCTCCAAGTGGTTAAAAGCGGTCAGGTGCCGTTCCTCATGGCCAACCTGGCGCTGGCGTCTTTTCAAAAACGGATGGGCCTGCATACCGGAGTCAAACCCGGGGAAGAACTGGCTGCAGCTGCGCAAACCGCAGAGGACCTTGATATTCGCGTCGCTCTGGTGGATCGGAACATCCGCACTACATTGTTACGGGCCTGGCGTAAAACCGGCTTCTGGAAAAAGATGAATCTGGTTGCCACCCTGTTTGCCGGCATGTTTGAGAAACAGGAACTCAACGAGGAAGAACTCAGCCAGTTACGTCAAACCGACAGTCTTTCTTCCATGCTTGAGGAGATGGGCGACATCCTTCCAGCAGCCAAAACCATTCTCGTTGATGAACGGGACGCCTGGATGACCTACCACATCCTTCAGGCGGCTGGAGAAAAAACGGTTGCCGTTGTCGGTGCAGCGCATGTTCCCGGTATCACCCGCTGCCTCGATGCGCCCCCCGATGCTGAGACCATCGCTGATATGGGGATCATTCCGCCCAAAAGCACCCTCTCTAAATGCATCCCCTGGATTGTCCCGGCCATTGTCGCCCTGCTGTTTGTCGTTGGCTTCTTTTTCGGTGACCGCAGCCGCCTGCTCGATGCCGCCACGGCCTGGGTTCTAGCCAACGGCACACTATCGGCCTTGGGCGCTCTGCTCGCCATGGGCCATCCGCTGACTATCCTTTCCGCATTTGTTGCCGCACCGCTGACCTCTCTGAATCCGACCATCGGGGCAGGATTTGTCACCGCGCTGGTCCAGGCAATGAAAGTTCCGCCGACTGTGCGCGACATGGAACAGGTCAGCGATGACATTGCCCACCTTTCCGGCTGGTGGCGCAATCGGGTCACCCGTGTTCTGCTGGTATTCTTTCTATCTTCGCTCGGCTCAACAATTGGCACCTTTGTCGCCTTCGGTTGGCTGAAAGACCTTATTTAATTGACAAATACACATTGCATCTGAACGCGATATTGTATACAATCGCGACGATTTGTTTATGTACCTATTGTCGAGGGAGCGAGCACATGTCTGAAAAAATCGATCTGCAACAAGCCATTAAAGAAGCCATGCAAACCGAAAAGAATGCCATGGATTACTATAAGTACGGCGCTGAAAAGATGTTTGATGAGAAAGCCAAACGTTCTTTCGAAATCCTCGCCAAAGAGGAGAAACAGCACGCACATATGTTCTACGCAATCTACAAAGGGGACGATATTCCTGACTTCGAAGCGTTCATCGCTTCTGCACCCGACACTGAATCCAGCTGGTGGAAAGCGCTGCAACAGGCAATGCTTGGCGACTTTGATGAGCGCAAGGCGATCGAATTGGCGATTGATCAGGAAGCAGAGCTTGAAAAAAATCTGCGCGACATGGCCGAAAAAATTGACGATCCCGAAGTCAAAAAAATCTATCTGGCTAATGCCCGTTCAACCCATCACCACTACGAACTGTGCATGGAAGAACATACCGCCCTGCTCGGCCAGTCAAGCCATTCATAACATAGCGATCAAGCCCGCCCTTACCTCTTAAGCGGCGGGCTTTTTTATCCCCTCCGGCAACCATATCCTGCAAATAATCACATAAACCTCTTAAGTCTCTGGCTGCGAAATAAAAATCCGGTGGTATACTTCGCTCATTAAGTCCATGAACTTCACATCGCTGAAATGATTTGTGTTTTCACACCCCCGCCCTGTATCTACTTTACAATGGAGAGACTGTATGGCCGTTAAGATCATCATCATTCGTCAAGTTCCTGTCGAAAAAGAGCCGGAAATTCGCCCATTACTTCTCAAGATGAGGTCTCTGGCTCACGCTCAGAATGGCTATATCTCAGGAGAAACTCTGATCAATTTCGACAACCCCAGTGAGCGGATCGTTATCAGCAGCTGGAAATCGATCGAAAACTGGAACGACTGGCTGAATAACGATCAACGCATCACACTGCAATCGGAAGTGGATCGAATTCTCGGTCAGGAGACCCTTTATCAGATTTATTACAATGGCTAACCATGGCTAAGATCATCAACAGCGGCATGGGCCATGTCAGCTGAACACGAAGAGTGGAGAACCAGTCATGAGAAACAAGATAGATCAGTTGCTGTCGCTACGCCAACAGGCGTTGGAGGGTGGCGGCCTGGAACGACACAAGAAACGGCACAGTGCTGGCCGTTACACCGCCCGAGAACGGATCGACCTGTTACTCGATGAAAACAGTTTTGAAGAATTCGACATGTTCAAAACACATCGCTGTACCCACTTCGGGATGGAAAAGAACCAGTGGCCCGGTGATGGTGTCATTACCGGCTATGGCACGATTCACGGCCGACTGGTGTATGTGTTCTCTCAGGACTTTACCGTTATCGGCGGGTCTCTGTCGGAAACTCATGCCGAAAAAATCTGTAAAATCATGGATATGGCGCTGAAAAATGGCGCACCGGTGATCGGCCTCAACGATTCGGGTGGAGCCCGGATTCAGGAGGGGATCGAAAGTCTGGCCGGTTATGCGGAAATTTTCCAGCGTAACGTCATGTGCTCCGGGGTGATCCCTCAACTGTCGGCGATCTTCGGCCCATGCGCCGGCGGAGCCGTGTACAGCCCTGCTCTGACCGATTTCACCATCATGGTGCGAGACCACAGCTACATGTTTCTCACCGGGCCCAAGGTGGTCAAAAGTGTCACCGGTGAACAGGTGGATGTTGAGCAACTCGGCGGTGCCGAAGTTCACACAACCCGCAGTGGTGTCGCTCATCTGGCCGTTGACAGCGAATTCATGGCGATTGAAAGCCTCAAACAGTTAATCAGCTATCTGCCCCAGAATAATCTTTCTGGAGTCCCACTGGGAGAGGATGAGGATTCTCCGTCACGCCCGGTGCCGGAACTCAATCATCTTATTCCCAATGACGCCAACCAGCCTTACGACATGAAGCAGCTCATCGCCCCCCTGGTCGATGAAGACAGTTTCTTTGAGATTCAACCCGACTACGCCGCCAACCTGATCATCGGCTTCGCCCGTTTCAACGGCCAGAGCGTCGGCATTGTCGCCAATCAACCCGCTCACATGGCCGGCGTTCTGGACAACGATGCCTCCATCAAAGGCGCCCGCTTTGTCCGCTGCTGTGATGCCTTCAACATTCCCCTGATCACGCTGGTCGATGTGCCGGGGTTTATGCCGGGAACCGTGCAGGAGTATGGTGGCATCATCCGTAATGGTGCCAAACTGCTGTATGCCTATGCCGAAGCCACGGTGCCGAAAATCACCATCACTACGCGCAAAGCCTATGGCGGCGCTTACTGCGTCATGAGTTCCAAACATCTGCGTGGTGATATCAACTACGCCTGGCCCTCAGCTGAAATTGCCGTCATGGGAGCCAAAGGTGCGGTCGAACTGATCTATGGCCGCAGCCTTAAAGGCAATGACCAGGCTCTCGCCGAACGGGAAAGCGAGTACAGCGAAACCTTTGCCAACCCGTATGCAGCGGCCGAGCGCGGCTATGTCGATGATGTCATCCTGCCGGAGCGTACGCGGCTGCGTATTTGCAAGGCCCTGGCCATGCTGGCGGATAAACGCGACACGAACCCGCCCCGCAAACACGGCAATATTCCACTGTAATCCTCAAGGGGACATCGATGATTCACTTTGACCCAGCCAATATTCTGCGGGGTGATGGTATTACCATCACCCTGATCGGCATGATAATCGTGTTCAGCGGATTACTGTTAATCAGTCTGTTTATCCGCCTTCTACCTAGAGCACTCGCCCTTATTGACCATTTGTGCACAAAATCAGAAGCTAGAAATTCATCATCCTCACCCATTTCAACCACCCCCAGTGATGATGAAGTTCACGCGGCCATCTGTCTGGCCATCCACATGGAACTGGAACGGTGTGGCGGCGACCTGCAGCGAATCACGATTTCGAGAAGACCCGCTCCGGGATCATTCTGGAATTCAGCCGGAAAAATGAGAAGCCTTTCGGACAGGAGTCCTCATGCGTAAATATCAACTGACCATCAATAACAAATCCATCACGGTGAACCTCAAAGAGTTAACCGCTGAAGCCGCCGAGGTGGAAGTGAACGGCACCAGCTACCAGATCACCATCGACAACATCCATCAGGATGAAGAAAATCCCACGGGTCCGGCTCGCCGCAGCCTGACCGGGCCGATCACTCCGGCGGGCTCCCCTGCGACGGTCGGCGGTGAAAAAAGTGGCTCGGTGTGCGCACCAATCCCCGGCTCGATCATGGCGGTCTATGTCAAAAACGGGGACGAAGTTCAGGCCGGACAGCCGCTATACAAGATGGAAGCCATGAAGATGGAGAACGAAATCAACAGCCGGGTTAGTGGTCTTGTCGCCGCCGTTCATGTGCAGCAGGGCGATACCGTTGCCCAGGGACAGGAGATCATTCTCATCGAAGTCACTCCGCCCCGCCGACGTCAAACCGACCGCTAACTTAAAGGACATTGCTATGGAAACATTCAGTCACTTTCTGGACGGCACCGGTTTTCTGTCTCTGACCTGGGGCAACCTGATCATGCTGATTATCGGCATCCTGTTCATCTCGTTGGCCATCATCAAGGATTACGAGCCGCTGTTGCTGGTGCCCATCGGCTTCGGTATTCTGGTCGGCAATATCCCCCCCGTTGCCGGGATGGCGTTGAGTGTTTACGACGATGGCAGCGTGCTGCGTTATATCTACTACGGTGTCAGTCAAGGGATCTACCCGCCACTGATCTTTCTCGGTATCGGTGCCATGACCGATTTTTCTGCCATGCTGTCAAATCCCAAGCTGGTGCTGCTCGGTGCGGCTGCCCAGATCGGAATCTTCCTCACTCTGATCGGCGCCCTGGCATTGGGCTTCACCCCGCAGGAAGCTGGCGCCATCGGCATTATCGGCGGCGCAGACGGACCCACGGCGATCTTCCTGTCGTCTAAACTGGCTCCACACCTGCTCGGTTCTATCGCCATCGCCGCCTATTCCTACATGGCGCTGGTTCCGGTTATTCAACCACCGATCATGAAGCTCCTCACCAGCCGTGAAGAACGCTTGATCCGCATGCCACCACCCCGTGCCGTGGGCAAGCGCGAGCGGATCATTTTCCCCGTCGGAGCCTTTCTGATCTGCGCCATGATTGCACCCGGTTCCATGGTGCTGATCGGCATGCTGTTTTTCGGCAATCTACTTAAAGAGAGTCTGGTCACCGACCGGCTGGCGAACACAGCTCGCAACGCCATGATCGATATTGTCACAATCTTACTCGGGTTCTCGGTGGGTGCCAGCACCAGCGCCGGTCACTTCTTAACCGCCCAATCCATTCTGATTTTTGCTCTGGGGGCCATTTCGTTCTGTATTGCTACAGCGGGCGGCGTATTGTTTGCCAAATTCATGAACCTGTTTCTCAAAGAGAAGATCAATCCGTTGGTCGGAGCGGCCGGGGTTTCTGCAGTGCCAGATTCAGCCCGAGTGGTTCACAATATGGGTCAGAAAGAGGATCCGGGGAATTTTCTGCTCATGCACGCCATGGCCCCGAATGTCTCCGGGGTGATCGGTTCGGCTATTGGCGCCGGTGTTCTATGGACGGTTCTGGTCAAATAACCACTCACGATAAAGCGCATAAAAAAAAAGCGACGCCATCACGACGTCGCTTTTTTTATGCTCATAATTTTGCTGACAATCTACAGCAGATCGGCAATCTCGGGAGCCATCCCGATATACGCACCGGGAGTCAGCTGTTGCAGACGTTTCTTATCCTCTTCCGGCAACTCCAGAGTTTCAACAAAATCACGGATGATCCGGGCCGTAATCTTCTGACCACGCGTCAACTCCTTGAGTTTCTCATACGGATTTTCAATACCAGCCTTACGCATCACAGTCTGAATCGGCTCAGCAAGCACTTCCCACGCCTGATCCAGATCCATCGCCAGTTTTTCCTCATTGAGCTTGAGTTTGCTCAAACCTTTGAGGGTGGAATGATAGGCGATCATGCTGTAGCCAAAGCCAACGCCCATGTTGCGCAATACCGTGGAATCGGTCAGGTCGCGCTGCAAGCGGGAAATTGGCAGCTTCGACGACAGATGACCGAAAACAGCATTGGCCAAGCCACAGTTTCCTTCGGAGTTTTCGAAGTCGATCGGGTTGACCTTGTGCGGCATGGTTGAGGAACCGATTTCCCCTTTCACCGTCTTCTGGCCAAAATAGGCCATGGAGATGTAGGTCCAGATATCGCGGTTAAGGTCGGTAAGAATCGTATTCCAACGACACATGGCATCAAACAACTCGGCCATGTAGTCGTGGGGTTCAATCTGAGTGGTAAACAGATTTTGCGTCAGGCCAAGGCCTTGTTCAATGACCCGTTTGGCCAATGCTGGCCAATCGACATCCGGATATGCCGACAAATGGGCATTGAAGTTACCAACTGCACCGTTAAGTTTGCCAAGAAGCTCAACCTGGGCGATGCATTGGCTCTGTTTTTTCAAGCGGGCCGCAAAAACAGCCAGTTCCTTACCAATGGTTGTCGGTGATGCCGTCTGGCCGTGGGTACGGGCCAACATGGGTACCGAACGGAATTCATGAGCCAGACGGGAAACTTCGTCCATGATCTCCTGTTGCAACGGCACCAGGGCAGCCAGACCATCCTTGAGCATCAAAGCATGAGACAGATTGTTGATATCTTCCGAGGTACAGGAGAAGTGGATGAATTCAGAAATATCTTCCAGCGTCGTTCCGGCAATTTGCTCTTTGAGGTAATATTCAACGGCTTTGACGTCGTGGTTGGTTACCCGCTCAAGAGCTTTAACCTGTTCAGCACGCTCTGGCGTAAAGTCGTCAATGATAGACAGCAACAGTTGCTGCTCCTCCTCACTCAGAGAACGACATTCAGTAATATCACCTTCAGCACAAAGTTCCAGCAGCCACATCACCTCAACCTTGACTCGGTTACGCATCAACGCATATTCGGAAAAACATTCCGTCAAGGGGGTTACTTTGGACGCATAGCGTCCATCAATTGGACTGATCGCAGTAATCATTATTTAATTCTCCTTACAACACTGGCATGAAATGGATGCGGCACTATATCGCATCACCGAACCGCTCGCAAGGGCTTTGCCCTGCTGTTCACAACGACAAATCAAGGCAGCAAAAAACTCTCTGATATGATGGATTTGGCAAACGTTATGAGCCATGGACAGCTAAAGACAATTCTCATGTTAAGAAAGATAATCATTACAAAACCTTACAACTGATTCCATTTGACATTTTGGCGATGATAGCTATGCTGTCATAAGTGCTTTTAATCTTATCAGAAAAACTCAATTGTGAGTTCTTCTGCTCGTTTCGTGGATGACGTGGTCAGATCTGGATGAATGGAAATCTTTCCTCGACTCTTCTGATCAGGGCACCCAGACATTTCAAGGAGGAATTATGAAAAAGTGGTATTTGGCAGCCCTGCTGTTCTGTCTCATTCCCCTCAATCTCATTGCTGCAGAAGCTAATCAGGCCTCTCAGGCTGGACGTTTCTTTGTCAATCCGATGGTCGGCATCATCGACATGGAAAGCAGCAGTTACGATCCCGAAGCTAACTTCAGCCTCGGCGGTGGTTACAATTACAACGCCAACCTCAGTAGTGAAATCCTGGCTACCTACGCTCAGGACAAAAGTGGCCCGGACAGCGATGTGTACAGCGTGTCAATTGGTGGCATCTACCACCTGATTCCGGAAGAAAGCCTGGTACCCTATCTGGTCGCCGGTCTCGGTCTGCTGACCGTTGACGAAGACGGTGAAGACAATGATCATCATGGCCAACTCAATTATGGCGCTGGTCTGAAGTACTTCCTCAATGAAGATTTTGCTCTGAATACCGAGGTCCGCCACATGTTGGCCACCAGCGGTGAGCCGAACAATCTGCTGGCCAGTGCCGGTCTGGTTTACTATTTCGGCGGTGAAAAGCCCGCCCCGGCTCCGCTCGACAGCGATGGCGACGGCGTATTTGACGCCGAGGACCAATGTCCCGGCACTCCGGCTGGCGTTACCGTTGATGGCAAAGGTTGTCCGTTAGATACCGATGGTGACGGCGTTTACGACTACCTCGACAAGTGTCCCGGCACTCCGGCTGGTGTCGCGGTTGACAGCAAAGGCTGCCCGCTGGACACCGATGGTGACGGCGTTTACGACTATCTCGACAAATGCCCCGGCACTCCGGCTGGTGTTAAGGTTGATGCCGTTGGCTGCCCGCTGCCCATCGACAGTGATGGTGACGGCGTTTATGACGACGTTGACCGTTGTCCGAATTCCCCGGCGGGTGCTCATGTTGACGAATATGGCTGCCAACTGGTTCTCACTCTACTGATTGAGTTCGATACCAACAAAGCACTGATCCGTCCGCAGCACATTCAGGACATGACCAATGCTGCGGCATTTATCAACAAGTATCCCGGCGAGAAGATCCTCATTGCCGGCCATACCGACAGTGACGGCAGCGAAGCTTACAACCTGCAGCTGTCTCAAAAACGTGCTGATGCCGTTAAAGCGTACCTGATTCAGAACTACGCAATTGACGGTGCCAACCTGACCGCCAAAGGTTTCGGTGAATCCCAACCGATCGCGGATAACACCACGGCAGCTGGCAAACAAAAGAATCGCCGGGTGGAACTGAGCCTGTTTAACAACTAAACCAACCACAACCAAACACAGCCGCCCCGCACCTTGCCGGGCGGCTGTGTACTTTTAACACAGATCTAACCCCCGTACCTGACACTTTTTCTCTAGTATCGGCTCAACAAGCCCTGTCTTGAGAGCCACCCGTTAGGAGCCCACTATGAAAACACTGGTTAAATTATTTATCGTACTGCTGATTGTCATCGCCGCGGTTGTCGGAGCTGCAACCTACTATCTTGATTCAATCGCTAAAAAAGCAGTGGAATATGGGGGAGAAAAAGCATTAGGGGTGCCGACAAAAGTCGACAAACTGCACATTTCACTGCTGGGTGGAAGCACTGAACTTGGTGGCTTCACTATCGCGAATCCTCAGGGCTATAGCCAACAGCAATTTATGACACTGGATAGCGCTGAAGTTGCTATCAACCTTAACTCGCTGACATCGGAGACAATCCGCATCTCCAAAGTAGCCCTGTCCGGACTCCACTTGACCATTGAGCAACTTGATCAGTCCTCCAATGTTCAGGCGTTGTTGAAAAACGTTCCCAAGTCCGCGTCAGGAGGCGATGCGACCACTCCATCAAAGAGCGAATCAACGTCTGCCAGCGGCAAAAAATTCGTCATTGAACAACTGACTCTTGATGACATTAACGTCTCGGCGCAACTTTCAGCCCTCGGCAGCCAACTGAGTCAAGTCAGCTTGACCGTACCGCCAATCCATCTGACCAATGTGGGTGAGAAAAATGGCGGCATGACCATGGAACAACTGATCACCTTCATCGTTAACACTGTTATTGAAGCAACGGCTAAAAACTCCAACAGTCTGGCCCCAGCCTTATCACAGTTACTGAAAGCCGACATGGCAAGCCTCGACACCCTCAAAGGCAATGCGTCACAAGCCGTCAGTGAGAAGATTGATCAAGTTCGTCAGGATGCCCTCAAAGATCTTCAACTTCCGCAAGGCTCTGACGAGCAGTTAAAGGAAACGACCGACAATCTGCTTAAAGGCCTTCTCAACAAATAACCACCCAAACCTGGATCTGGTGCTGAGCCCGATCCAGGAATCGCACGACAGGACACGACACATGGCTTCAAACTTCACCCTGAATCAACAACTGGCCGAAGATTGCATCGTACTGGGTTCGCTGGGCAGCAGCCTGTTGTTATTGCTCAACAATTCCCTGGTCCCCTGGTTTATTCTCGTTCCCCAGACCGAGGCATGTGAGATCCACGACATGCCCGACAATGAGCGCCTCCAATTATTTGACGAAATGATGGAACTTGCCCGCTTTGTCGATAACGAATTCAAACCGGACAAAGTCAATACCGGGGCCATCGGCAACATTGTTCGGCAACTCCACGTTCATGTTATTGCGCGCTACGAAGACGACTTTTGCTGGCCACAAGTGGTCTGGGGACGCCCGGAAAAGAAACTCTATTCCACCAAAGAGATCGACCGGATTATGACCCGACTCTCAACCCGGCTTAAACAGCGCTTTGTTCCAGTCACCGCCGAATAACAGCAACACATCCTTTGACAAACTTGTTCAAGTTAACGACGTAACCTTTTGTATTTAAAAAGTAAATAAGCAGTTCGCCGTGCCGAACTTTTTCACAATCCTCTGAACAAAAAAAGCACTGCTCAACCGAGCAGTGCTTTTTTTGTTTAATCTTGCGGCTGAAAAACTACTTGATCCACACCGTCTGAATATTAACGAACTCCTTGATACCGTAATGGGATAACTCACGACCAAACCCGGAAATGCCCACCCCGCCAAACGGCAAGCGGGGATCACTTTTGGTCATACCATTGACAAACACCGCACCGGAGCGGATCTCTCCGGCGATCCTTTCCCCTTTGGCAATGTCTGTCGTCCATACCGAGCCACCAAGACCAAACTCGGTATCATTGGCAACGAACAGGGCTTCATCGGCATCTTTCACCCGTATAACGATGGCAACGGGACCAAAGAACTCATCGCTGTAGGCGGGCATTCCTTTGCTGACCTCGGTAAGAATGGTTGGCGGATAGAATGCCGCCTCACCGGGAACACCGCCCAACGCCACCTTGGCGCCTTTGGCGACCGACGCTTCCACCTGGCCATGCAGTTCACGCATCAGGTCCTCGCGGGCCTGAGGACCAACCTGGGTAGATTCCTCACAGGGGTCACCGACTTTCAATGCTGCCATGTTGGCCTTAAACTTGTCGAGAAACGCATCATAGACACCATCTTCGACAATAAAACGTTTGGCCGCAATACAGCTTTGTCCTGAGTTGATGCAGCGGGCAGTAACGGCAACGGAGGCAGCCAGATCGAGGTCCGCATCGTTGAGCACAATAAACGGGTCACTGCCGCCCAGCTCCATCACCGACTTTTTCAACATGGCGCCGGACTTCTCCGCCACTTTGCGCCCGGCAATATCACTGCCGGTCAGGGTGGTCGCCACGACATAAGGGTGCTCGATCACCTGGGCCACCTTGCGTGAACCGATCATCAAGGTGCGGAACACATCGGCAGGGAAACCCGCTTGAACAAAGACTTCCTCAATCGCCAGTGCGCAACGCGGCACGTTGGAAGCATGCTTGAGCACACCAACGTTGCCCGCCATCAATGCCGGCGCGGCAAAGCGGAACACCTGCCAGAATGGAAAGTTCCACGGCATAACTGCCAGAACAATCCCCTGAGGACGAAAAGCCACATAAGAACGACTGGCATCGCTTTCAATCGGTTCCGGGGCCAGCATCTGCTCGGCATTGTCCGCATAGTATTCACAGACCAGCGCACACTTTTCAACTTCTGCGCGCCCCTCCACGACCGGCTTGCCCATTTCCAGCGCCATCATGGTGGCAAACTCGTTTTTACGCTGGCGCAGTACCTCAGCCGCCTTAAGCATCAGTGGTTTACGCTCAGCGAATGATGTCGTCCGCCAATTCAAATACGCCGCGTGAACGGCTTCAATGGTGGAGACCACCTGCTCATCAGACCATTCTGTAAAGGTTTCCAGCACTTCGCCTGTCGCTGGATTCAGTGATTCCAGAGCCATCGTTTCCCTCCTTATTGATTCGCAACAAAATTGTGATCAGCTGTCATAGGTTTCATCAGCAATCATCGCCGTAAAAGGCGCTGTATACAGCTGTGTATCATAACGTCATCGCAAGGGTCAGATCAACAAAATTACATTGTTAACTTATTGGTTTTAAAGGAATCTAGCTAAAAAAATCAGTGACTTCTCTTGCTTGCTAGACAAATTTCTGCAATAGTCGGACTTCACACACAATCACTCTCATGTTTTTTAATCGGCAAGGAGACCACCACGTGGACTGGAAACGTTTTTTCGACAGCCTGGGCATGAATGGAACACGTTGGCAGTGGCGCATTATGAAATGGCAGCGCCAGTGGCAACAGGTCAAACAAGGTGAAGGTGTTGGCAACACGGACTTTTCCATCTCCAAGATCCTGCTGTTTATCAATCTGCTGCTGTTCTCCATCATGGTGTTGCGCGGCGCAACCCAAGGCGGCGGCATGTCCACCCTGCTCAGCCCCAGCGCTGAACTGCTGGTCGTTTCCGGCGGGCAATGGTGGCCCCTGGTCATTCAAAATAATGAATGGTGGCGGTGTATTACCTATGCCTACACCCATGCCGGTCTGATCCATATCGGTTTTAACATGATGGTGCTGTATCAGGTCGGTCCTCAGCTGGAGCGGGAGATCGGTCCCAGTGGTTTCATCAGTCTGTACACGCTGACCGCTTTCGCCGCAACGGGACTCGGCTATTTCTGGCACCCGATGACAGTGGTGATTGGCGCGTCGGGTGCCCTGTTTGGAATGATCGGATTTTCCATCACCTACTTTCACCGCATCGGTGGTCATCATGCTCTGGCGCAACGTGACTTCATGATCCGTTGGGCGGTGTTCGCGTTTATTTTCGGCTTTATGGTTCGTGCCGATAATGCCGCCCACCTTGGTGGTGCCGTAAGTGGTGCCGTCTTCGGGCTGGTGTTCCCCATTGCATTGCGCACCAAGCGAGCTCTGGCTCCAGTCACCAACACGCTGGCGATTGTAAGCCTGCTGGCAACCGTTGTCAGTCTGGCGTTCCTGGTCCTCAGCTGGTTTTAACCCTTTTCCCCGATATATAAGAATATGGCCAAAGTCAAATTTCCCACTACCCAAGCCATTCGTGAACTGAAACAGCATAAGGTCAACTACACGCCACAACTGTATGATTACGAAGAAAAAGGCGGGACCCGTGCGTCTTCTCGCGCACTGGGTGTTGATGAACACGCGGTGATCAAAACCCTGGTGATGGAGGATGAACATCAATCGCCGCTGATTGTCCTCATGCACGGCGACTGTGAGGTTTCGACCAAAGAGATGGCCCGTACCCTCAATGTCAAACGGATTGCCCCCTGCTCCCCGGATATAGCCCACAAGCACACCGGGTATTTGGTTGGCGGCACCTCCCCGTTTGGCACGCTCAAGCCTCTGCCCGTTTATGTCGAAAAGACGATTCTTGATCTGCCGCTGATTTATATCAATGGTGGCAAACGGGGTTTTCTGGTCAGCCTGGCGCCTCAGGTTGTGGTGGATGTATTGCAGGCGACACCGGTTTCGGTGGCAATTTGAAGGCTTTATTGCACATTGAAAGCGACCTGTTAGCTTATTTCATATAGAGTGGTTCAGTCCACGAACCTTACTGCCCTTCCATGGTCCTTCAGTTCTCATTGTTTTGTACCCACATGACGTGGGCTGCCGGGACGAAACCCGGCGGTTTTGACCTTGTTCTTACTTTCAGCACTAAGACTCCCCGCCATAAAGACAAGGGCGCCTTAGTGCTGAAAAAATGCATTACCGCCGTTGCCACTGCGGCTGACGTTTCTCCAAAAACGCCCGCACACCTTCCTCGGCATCCTCGGTGGCACACAAGGCGGCAAACAGATCATCCATGCTTTCCAGCCCCTGATGATACGGCACATCCTGCAGACGCCGCAGCCCTTCTTTGCCGATACTCAACGCCAGCGGGCTTTTCTTCACCAGCTTTTGCGCCAGCTTCAGGGTTTCCTCTTCAAGCTGATCATCCGCTACCACCTTGTTGATCAACCCCAGACGCTCAGCTTCTTGAGCACTGATCATATCACCGGTCAACACCAGTTCCATGGTCTTCTTCCGACCGATCAATTTGGCCATCGGCGCTGCCGGTCCCAGACAAATGAGCCCGACGTTAATTGCCGTCGTTCCGAATGTCGCCGACTCAGTCGCCACCGTCATATCACAACCAAACGACAACCCGGCACCATTGGCCAAAGCATAGCCCTGTACAGAAGCGATGGTTGGCGTATTGAGCCGGTTCAACGTGTGATAAAACGCATCAATCCCATAGAGAAAGCGGCGATAGTCCAGAGCGCTTTTATCCTTGAACTGGTCCAGGGAAATTCCCGTACAAAAATGTTTTCCCGCAGCTTTAATGACAATGACACGGACATCCTCATCACGCTCAAAGTCCCAGAGAGCCTGATCCAACAGATCAGCGAACTCCGGGGTAAATGTGTTCATCTGATCCGGGCGGTTCAGGGTAATAAAACCAATATGGTCATTCCGATGCGCTAAAATACAGGGTTCCATCGTCTCTTCCTCCACAATAAGGGCTATTTTAAAACAGCGTTTTCAATAGTAATACATCATATTCAGAATTCAATATACGCGTCAAATAATTCCTCACCCCGGTGACAATTCATCAGACCCTGACCAAAGTACAGATCTGTAATAACCGCACATCAAAAATAGTATTAGACAATTTCATTGTAGCCTGTTAGAGTGACACATTCTTGGTGCCCATCGGTCGGCACCTGTTGTGTCCTCGGTAGTTTCTTATTTGCGACAGTCCCCTGACACCTAGTTACAGCGTCTCCCGCCTCATAGACCGTTCCTCGGCAATGCCGTGGATAGGCTGGTTACCATTTTGGAGTACAATTTTTTGACGAAGTTTAACGACCTCGGCCTGTCGGCCGAACTGTTACGTGCTGTTTCCGAGCAAGGTTACAGCGAGCCCACCCCCATTCAAGCCCAAGCCATTCCCGCAGTTCTCAAAGGTGGAGACATTCTTGCCGCCGCCCAGACAGGTACAGGAAAAACCGCGGGTTTCACTCTGCCGCTACTGCAACGTCTCAACGCAGTTGAACTCGGTCAGGGACGCCGCCCGGTACGTGCCCTTGTTCTGACCCCGACACGGGAGTTGGCCGCTCAAGTTGGCGACAGTGTCGCCTGTTATGGCAAGTTTCTACCCTTGCGTTCCACCATCATTTTTGGTGGGGTAAAAATCAATCCGCAGATTTCAGCGTTGCGTAAGGGCGTTGACATTCTGGTGGCAACTCCCGGCCGTCTGCTGGATCACGTCAACCAGAAGACCCTGGATCTGTCACAAGTGGAAATTCTCGTTCTCGATGAAGCGGACCGCATGCTCGATATGGGTTTTATCCGCGACATTCGCAAGATTCTCGCCCTGCTGCCGAAGAAGCGCCAAAACCTGCTGTTTTCAGCAACGTTTTCTGACGATATCAAACGTCTGGCCGATTCACTGCTGGTCGCTCCGACCCTGATTGAAGTTGCCCGCCGCAACACGGCTTCCGAACAAGTGGAACAAACGGTTCACTTGATTGAAAAGAGTCGCAAGCGGGAGCTGCTTTCCCATATGATCGGCTCGCAGAACTGGCAACAGGTGTTGGTTTTTACCCGGACCAAGCGGGGCGCCAATCGTCTCGCCCAGCAACTGGAAAAAGATGGCCTTAAATCCACCGCGATTCATGGCAACAAAACCCAAGGTGCGCGCACCAAAGCCCTGGCTGATTTCAAATCTGGCCGAGCTCGGGTGCTGGTGGCCACGGATATCGCCGCCCGCGGTCTTGATATCGATCAACTGCCCCACGTCGTGAATTATGAGTTGCCGGATGTCCCGGAAGATTATGTTCACCGCATTGGCCGTACCGGCCGCGCCGGACGTGAAGGCAAGGCAATTTCACTGGTCAGCAGTGAAGAGAAAAAACAGCTTCGCGACATTGAACGTTTGCTGAAACGTCCGATCGCCCAGGAAGTGATTCCCGGCTACGAAATCAGCACGATCAATAAGCCCACGGCAAGACCGGCGCCCCAGGTAAAAAACAGCGCTCCGCGCAACCGGCGCCCCAGCCGTAACAGCAATGAGGGTCAAAAGCCGTCCTGGTCGGGTCGTCGCACCACACCGGCTAAAGCAGCGGTTTAACTCTCTTCATTTCCAACAAAAAAGCCTTCCGCAAAAACATTGCGGAAGGCTTTTTTGCGTCCAAGTCTGTGTCGACACCTCAAACGCCAATTCCACCTTGCTCTGGACAGATGTTGTCTCTATGTTAAAAAAGAGCATGATCACACTGGCAACGGGAACACGTTCAGGAGGGGTGAAAAGATGTCTCAGCAGACGTTAGATGAAGCAGTCGCATGTTTGCAACAAGCCGAAGCGTTGGTTATCAGCAGTGGAGCCGGAATGGGGGTGGACTCGGGGCTACCGGACTTTCGCGGTGATGAGGGGTTCTGGAATGCCTACCCCATGTATAAAAACCTCGGTATCAATTTTTACGACGCGGCCAACCCGGTTCACTTTGCCCGTGATCCTGAATTCGGTTGGGGGTTTTACGGCCACCGCACCAACCTGTATCGCGACACCGTTCCCCATGACGGCTTCGCCCTGCTGCAGAAATGGATTGAAGCCCTGGGGATCGAAAGCTTTGTCGTCACCTCCAATGTCGATGGGCAGTTTCAGAAAGCGGGATTCGACGAACAACGGATCGTTGAGGTCCACGGGTCTATCCACCATCTGCAATGTCAACGCCCCTGCCACAGGGCAATCTGGAAGAACACCGAGGTGATACCGGTCGATTTTACCACCATGCGAGCCCAGCACCTGCCGAGCTGTCCCCACTGTGGTGGCATCGCCCGGCCCAACATTCTCATGTTTGGCGACTATTCCTGGATTGGTGATCGCACGCAAGCTCAGGAGCACCGCTTTAACGATTTCCTCATGCGTCACAATGGCAAACGCCTGGTTATTATCGAGATGGGCGCGGGGACGGCAGTCCCGACGATACGCCACCTGACCCAGACCCTGGCGCAAAAACCACAGGCCCGCGCCATTCGCATCAATCCCCGCGAGGCCCAGATCTCCGCCCCCAATATCAGTATTGCGCTGGGAGCGCTGGAGGGTCTTCAGGCAATCGATCAGGTGTTGTTATGAGGTGACTCTTCCAGATTTGTCTGCGCGATCAGTTGCAGCAAATCAAACCCGCTCAAATAATCATGGTAGGAACGGTTCAGGGGACCGGTCACCTGCAGCACTTCCGGGTCCAGAGTCTCGGCGACCTGCGGCTCCAGCAGTTGGGCCAATTCAATACTGTCTGCTGATTTCTGGGGGACAACAACCAAATCGTCCCGACTGTCATCATCGGCGATAACCACGACCTTGCACCGTTTCAGCCGTTCTAACGCCAGCCGCGCCAACGCCGGCGGCATCGAGGCAGCTTCAATCAAGGCCTCCATCGGCCAGGGAGATTGTCCCCGCTGAAAACGGTTGTAGATCAACAGGAGCAGTTCCAGCACATGCATAGGCTCCCACTCGTCGTCGCGCCTTTGTTTACCCAATAACCGACTGATATGACACCGGGATTGAAAAGCCCAGCATAACTCGACGCCCAACAGGGTAATCATCCACGACACATACAACCAGATCATGAAGATCGGCAAAGCCGCCATGGTCCCGTAAATCGCATTGTACTTGCCAACGCCATACTGAAAATTGATATAGGCCCATTGGGTCAGCAGCCACAAACTACCGGCACTGATACCGCCAATCAGGGCCGACACCAGTCGCACCTTGGTGTTGGGGACAAACATGTAGAGAAAAATAAACGCCGCCCAGATGGCGAAGAACGGTAACACTTCAAACAACATCAGCAGGGCATCGCCAAACACCGGCTTGCTCAACAGCCACTGCACCACATGCTGGCTGCGAATCGAGGTATTCATGGACACCGCGGCCAGAACAAACAGTGGTCCGAGCGTTACAACCGAGAAGTAATCGGCAAAGCGGCGAAACAGCGAGCGGGTTTCCTCCACCTGCCACAGGTCATTGAACGATTTTTCGATATTGGACAGCAGAGCCAGAACGGTAAACACCAACATCACCAGACCAACTGAACCCAGCCGACCGACATTGGTGTTGTTGATGTAGGTGATGATATTGCTGACCACCTCTTCAGAGCCCACCGACAGTTGATTGAGCAACAGCGGCTCAATCGTATTATGGACCCCAAGGCCTTTCAGCAGAGCAAACATGATGGCCAGCAGCGGAATGAGGGCCAACAGGGTATTGAAGGTCAGGGCCGCAGCATGTTGAACGCAGTTACGCCGCCGGAAACCGATCAGAGCCGCTGCCAGCACTCGCAGAATGTCATAGCACCCCTGCTTGCCATCATCAGCCCACAAATCCGTGGTTAACCACCGCTGCCATTTTGTCACAACCGTTTTAACTGTCATGGTGCTCCCCTGTTTATACGCAACAATATGCGACAAGTGTAGAACAACATGGGGAGAAAAACAAACGCCGGATCGACATAACCCTTTATTTTTACAAAACTCTAGACAAAAAACCGCCGAAACCACATAAATGGGTTTCGGCGGCAAACGAACCTTGGCTGGTAAAAATAATTACGCGCCGAGCAAGCGGGTGTTGAGGGTGAAACGATCCAGCATCTCCTGCATCTGAGCGGACTGGGCGGCCAATTGTTCGCCAGTTGCCGCACACTGGATGGCGTTGGAGGTATTCTGCTGGGTGACGGCATCGATCTGGCCCAGACCGATGCTGACTTGAGAAATCCCCTGCGCCTGTTCATCCGACGACGACGCAATTTCTCCGACCAGATCCGTAACCTTGCTGATGCTTTGAACAATTTCAGCCAACGCTCCAGCCGTACTTTCGGCGATTTGTGTCCCGTTCCCCGCTTTGACCACCGCTCCCTCAATCAACGACGCGGTCTCACTGGCGGCTTTGGCACTGCGTGCAGCCAGGTTACGAACCTCTTCGGCAACAACCGCAAAGCCCTTGCCATGTTGCCCGGCCCGGGCCGCTTCGACAGCGGCATTCAGTGCCAGCAGATTGGTCTGAAAGGCAATCTCGTCAATAACTTTGATAATCCGTGAAATATCCTGTGCGGACTGATTGATCTCGGCCATGGCCGCGACCATATCCTGCATTTGCTTGTTGCCATGCCCGGCGACATCACGCGCCTGTTCGGCCAGCTGATTTACCTGAACGGCATTGTCGGCATTGTGTTTGGTACGTGACCCCATTTCCACCATGGAACTGGTGATCTCCTCCAGGGAGCTGGCCTGCTCCGTTGCCGCTTGAGAAAGGGTCTGACTGGTATCGGAAATCTGCTCGGAGCCCGAGGCGATCTGTTCAGCCGCTAGATGAACCTGTCCCATACTGTCATTCAGGGCAGCGTTGGCCCGAGCCAACGGCTCCCGAATCAATCCCTGCGCCTCAAAGGTAAAATCACCCTGAGCAAGATGCTCAAACGCGCTGAGAATTTCGTGCTGGAGATTGTCGGCGAAATCATCCATCACCTGTGCCATCTGACCGATTTCATCGCCACGTTGCATCCGCAGTCGCTGGCCGAGATCCCCCTGTTCGAGAGCTTTGATCATGGTGATCAAACGTTGAATCGGTCGCAGGATCAGACCACTGAGGACAATCCAACAGACCACAAATACGACCAGCGCCACGCCAATACCACTGTAAAGGATCAATTCGAGCAATCGCACCTTGTCGCGTGCATCCTGCTCAAACATCTGGACCGCTTTATTCATTTCCTTAAGCAGAGTGACGTTGTTCGCCAGAATATGTTCCAGAGCACTGTGAAACTCGGTACTATCGACTGATGCATCAATGATGGAAGTGATCTGCGGCGAAAAATCGCGCCACAGACTTTTAACATGAAGTAATTGATCGCGTGTCGGTCCAGCAGGCGTTGCCGGTAAGCCCATTTCCGAATTTCCGGCAATCAAAGCGTTTAAGGATTGGTCAAAGAGAGATTGCGTTGCCGATAGATTTTTCCGCGCCTCTTGTGCATTGGTGGAGCGGGCAACCATCAGCGATTCTTTACTCATTTTCTGGCTCAACATGCGCTGCCGTCCGGCAATGTTGATCACTGGAGCGTCCTTCTCCTGATTCGCCAGAAAGCATAAGGACATGGTACTGATACCCATGGCTGTCAACACTGCCAGCCCGACAAGACCCAGCAAAACCGTGCGGATCCCGATCGATGAGCGCGTCTTTGCGCCCGTTGTCGCCTGAGACATTTCCTACCTACCTTTCACGCACTAACACAACAGACAAGAAAAATTAGACACAATAAAGCATAAAACCGTTTTTAATTTGACACAAACGGCGTTAATTATAAAGACATTGGAGAAAGGGTGTAAAGGGAAATCAGGACGACAGAAAGTTTTGCAATTGATCAGCAAGGCGCATCACGCACGCTTCCCCTTCCCGGATCGCTTCCTCGGCACGGTAAAACTCCAACAGCCCGATCTTGGACAATTTCGGTGTCAGAAGAAAATCGGGAGGATCTCCAGCCATGCGACTGCGGGTAATCCGGTCTTGGGTGATGTTGATTGATCCGGCCAGAGCTTCAAAGATCCCTGGCGGTTTAGGGTTTTGTTCTTTATCTTTGCTTGGAAATAATGCCGAAGAATAATCCCGCAGAGTTTTGCCAATGTTGGCTGTAATGCTGCGTTCCTCTATCGCTGTTTCGATCTCTTTTTCCGGCTCAATATGGGTAAAATGCTTGCCGACAATGTCACCATTCAAGTTGACGGCAATCACCACTTCAGCGCCCAGCGCCCGGCAGATGGAGACCGGAACCGGATTGACCAGACCGCCATCCACCAGCCAACGATTCTGATGGCGCACCGGGGGGAAAATCCCCGGCAAGGCGATGGAAGCCCAGATCGCCTCTTTGATCGATCCTTCGGTAAACCAGATTTCCCGGCCATTTTCCAGATCCGTCGCGACAGCGGCAAAGGTTTTATCCAAAGACTCAATCTGCGTCTGACCATCCATCACGTAGTCATCAAAGAACCCCTGCAAACGTTCGATATCGACAAACCCGCTCAGCGAAAAATCCAGTTCGAAAAAACGCGCGACATCCATTTTTGTCAACGAACGAACCCAGCGTTCAAACACATCCAATCGTCCGCTGACATAAGCGGCGCCAACCACACTGCCGATCGAACAGCCACTGATGATATCCGGCTCAATACCGATCTCCGCCAGCGCTTTAATCACGCCGATATGGCTCCAACCACGAGCGGAACCACTGCCCAGAGCTAGTCCGATTTTAGGCATATGTTGTTTGGTCATGACATTTCTCCCGGATATCTCCTGCGTTCATAGACCACGGAGGCACTGAAATACGAAGAGGGTTCCATCGGCCAACAAGTCGGCTAACAGCTGTCGGTCAATAATGGGGAGGTCGCTCCTCTTCACTGCCGACTCCTGTCCCGGATGACGCCGTGGACATCTGGCTGATACGCCGTGCCATCACCTTCATAGCCTCCTCCATATCGTAAAGCTGCTTCTGATGGGTGGCGACAAGATCTTGCAATTCCTGAATGGTGTGTTCCTGAAAAGCAATGCGGCTTTCCAGATCATTGATACGATCTTCCATGAGGCTTCCTCTCTGCGTGAACACCACAGTGCTACGTTGAGTTGGTGATAAAAACAATTACTGCTATGATAGCGGAAATACTTGGTCATTGACAGCCATGAACGTTTATTTACGGGAATACAAGACAGGAGACGGCATGAATTACTGGTTGATGAAATCGGAACCGGAAGCATTCAGCATTGACGCACTGCAACAGATGCCGCAGCAGACCGAGCATTGGGATGGCGTGCGCAACTACCAGGCGCGCAACATGATGCGTGATGACATGAAAATCGGCGACCTGGCATTCTTCTACCACTCCAACTGTGCTGAGCCGGGCATCGTCGGCATCATGGAAGTGGTCAAGGAGGGCTATCCCGACTTCACCGCCTTTGACCCGAGCAGCAAATACTTTGACGCTAAAAGCGATGGCGACAAGCCACGCTGGTTTATGGTCGATGTCCGCTATGTGCGCCATTTCAAACGGGTGATTCCCCTCAAGGAGCTCAAAGAATATCCGCAACTTGAGGGCATGCAGATCCTGCGTAAAGGCAATCGCCTGTCGATCACGCCGGTGAGCAAAGAGCATTGGGACTTTATTCTTGGTTTGGAAGAGATGAGTTTATTGTAAAAAGCCGTCTTTGGCTTTTTACAAACACGCTTTTGAAAAGTGTCGTATCCAAAAGCTCACAAAATAGTCTGATTTGTAAACGAATCGGATTATTTTGGTCACCCATCCATGGGCTCCACGAGACTTTTCACAAAAGGCTCACAGAAGGAGATACGATCCAATATGGAAATCACTCTGACCACCCCGGCCCTGCTGTTTCCGGCGATCTCGCTGCTATTGCTGGCCTACACCAACCGTTTTCTGACCCTGGCGGCGCTGATCCGCAGTCTGTATGCCGAATGGCGCGACAATCATGACCATGTGTTATTTGGCCAGCTGAAAAACCTGCGCAAGCGGGTGTTGCTCATCCGCACCATGCAGACCATGGGCATTGCCAGCCTGTTTCTGTGTGTACTGGCCATGTTGCTGTTTTATTTTGAACTCATCTTGCCCGGAGAAGTTGTTTTCGCCCTGAGTCTGGTGCTATTGATGATCTCCCTCGGACTGTCGGTGTATGAAATCCAGATTTCGGTGCATGCCCTGGACTTGCAACTTAAAGATCTCGAATCGCCCCGTCCGGCCAACCCCAACGGCACTTCTCATCCACAGCCGGAACAACGGCCACCTTCATCACTGGGAAGTTTGTAATGACCTCGGATTGGGATCAACGCTGGAAGGAACGCCAGGAGCGGCCGTTGCAGGCGGATAGCTGGCTGCTCAAGATGATGCCGCTGCTGCCTGAAACAGGCACAGCGCTGGATATTGCCTGTGGCCGTGGACGCAATGCCGTCTACCTGCAGCAGCACGGCTGGCAGGTAACGGCAGTGGACAG
>PKUE01000157.1 GCA_002869685.1 Desulfuromonas sp. | reverse complement strand
TGCCTGATGTCAAACCATTACCACCTTTTGGTTCAAACGCCGGACGGCAACCTGTCGCGCTGCATGCGTCATCTCAACGGGGTTTATACCCAGCGTTTCAATCGGCATCACGGCTATGATGGTCAACTTTTCCGTGGCCGCTATAAAGCAATCTTGGTTGAAGAAGATCATTACCTGCTGGAGTTGCTGCGCTATATCCACTGTAATCCAACAAAAGCCGGACTTGTCAAAGATATCGACGCTTATCGTTGGTCCAGCCATCATGGCTATGCTGCTGATCAGAAGAGCTGGGATTGGCTGCATCGTGAGCCTTTGCTCAAGATGTTTTCCGATGTCCGGTGTAAGGCCTTTGCTGAATATCGCGATTTTGTTTGCCAGGAAGAATCTGAGGAAATTCAGCATTTCTTTTCCCTGAAAAATCTTCCCTCGATACTGGGCTCTGAGCATTTTATCAACACCATCAAAGAGACGTTCGGTTCTCTACACAAAAATCTGGAGCTTTCAAATCGTGCAGTCCTGTCTGTTGACGGACAGGCGGTGATTCAAGCCGTCTGCACTGTTTGCAATATTAACAAAGAGCAACTGTTCGCGGTTCGGCGTGGTGTTGTCAATGTCCCAAAAGACTTGGCAATGTACGTATTAAGAGTGCATAGTCAAAAAACGCTGAAAGAGATAGGCACTGTCCTGAAGTGCAACCGCTACAGCACGGTTTGCACGGCTATTTCAAGATTTGAGTCTATGATGGAGGGGGATGGTGCTGTCCGGCGACTGTATGAGCGGGTGTGTCGGGAGATGGGAATTGGTCAACCGTAGACTTGACCCCTTTGTTGACCCCTTTGTTTGCTTGACCCCTTTGTTTGCTTTGTCTCTTTTTGGAAGGATCATCTATGAAACTCCTGTCCGGTTCACAGTGGTCGGAGAGTTTGCACTTGGTGGAGCGGTCGCGCGCTTACTCATTGGCGCTGTTCTGCCAAGGTCTTCGAGGGTTGTGTTTTTTCCTTTTGCCGTTATAGGTATAGGAACACGTTAGTGCACATCCCTCTAACCATCACATTAAGATCGCTCGTTCTCACTCGCGGGGACTCCGCCACCACGGTGCACCTTATGTGAGCCGTTAGGCTGCGTAGAAAAAAGCTCTCATGACCTCATCACAAACAAATAACCCTGAACCGCTATCTTCCACAAAAGGCGTTGAGCGCAAGTTGCCGAGCGGTATTTGGGTGCTCGGATTTGTCTCGCTGTTTATGGACGTATCATCCGAGCTAGTTCACAGCCTCTTGCCGATATTTATGACCACGGTACTCGGCGCATCCATGGTCACGGTAGGGATTATCGAGGGTGTTGCCGAGGGCATCGCTGCGACCACGAAGGTGTTTTCCGGCGCGCTGAGTGATTATTTCAGGAAACGCAAAATTCTCGTTGTGACTGGGTATGCCATTGGGGCCTTGACCAAACCGGTATTTCCACTCGCAACATCCATTGGATGGGTGTTCGGCGCCCGTTTTGTCGATCGCATTGGCAAAGGGATTCGGGGCGCACCCCGTGATGCGCTGATCGCCGACATTACACCACCACCGCTTCGGGGTGCGGCCTATGGCCTGCGTCAGGCGCTGGATTCAGTGGGGGCTTTTGTCGGGCCATTGCTTGCGGTTGTCTTTATGATCGTGTTCGCAAACGACATCAAATCAGTGTTGTGGATCGCTGTGATCCCTGCGTTCATCGCGGTCTTTCTACTGATTGTTGCACTTCGCGAACCTGAGTCCACTGAAAACACGACACATTCGAGAAATCACCTGACCTTGAAGGATGCCAAACGCCTGCCCCTCGGATACTGGTTTGTCGTTATTCTGGGAGCTGTCTTTACTCTTGCCCGCTTCAGTGAGGCGTTTCTTATTCTTCGTGCTCAGGACGTCGGACTTGCTATCGGTTATGTGCCTGCAATTATGATTGTGATGAATATTGTCTACTCCTTATTCTCCTATCCCGCAGGCGTGGCGGCTGACCGACTTTCGGCACGAAAGTTATTAGTGTTCGGACTTGGATTACTCATCGTCGCTGATGTCATATTAGCGATAGCCGTTTCACCGCCGCTCGCCTTCGTTGGTGTGGCGTTCTGGGGACTGCATATGGCATTCACCCAAGGTTTGTTATCGAAACTTGTTGCCGATACAGCACCCTCTGAGCTACTTGGGACGGCCTTCGGTGTGTTTAATCTGGTAAGTGGTGGGGTGCTGCTGCTGGCCAGCGTTATCGCTGGGTCACTATGGAGTATTTACGGAGCCTCGGCCACATTTATTGCCGGAGCATCGTTCGCGGCTCTCGCGGCATTGGGGTTGCTTTTTTATCGACCTACGATTGAGCTACAGGACATAGGGGGGGACGCGTGAGCAAGGCTGCCCAACAATGCGCTCCAGCCGACGCAAAAAAACTGCGCGGTTGAGCTTGGGCGTTAGGCAGTACTTTTTAAACGACTTTGGTGATAACACCTTTAAATTGTTCATCATTTTTGTGTCGTTTTGTCTATACATGACAATTTCTTTTATTACTTTCAATAAACTCAAGGCAAGGCCTAGCCATATAACTAACGCGGACGGGGAATTGCTGTGATAATTCTCGAATATTTCGGTGCCCCACGCACGTTCGTGCCACCTCCGGTTATCACGATCTGTTAAGCTAAGCGAGGATAGTGTATATGCAGAGGATTATAGGCTACATATTGGTAGTTTTTGTTTTAACCGGGTGTCTTGGAATGCCGGAAAAGGTGACACCTGTGGAAAACTTTGAGTTAAATCGCTACTTGGGCAAATGGTATGAAATAGCCAGACTCGATCACTCTTTCGAACGTGGTCTTGAACGAGTTTCTGCTGAATATTCGATGCGTGATGATGGTGGCGTTTCAGTTGTAAACCGTGGTTATTCAAGTGAAGACAATGAATGGAGAGTCGCTGAAGGTAAGGCTTATTTTGTCGATGATGTAAAAAAAGGGTATCTCAAGGTTTCCTTCTTTGGTACGTTTTATGGGTCGTATGTTGTTTTTGAATTGGATCACGACGGCTACGAATATGCGTTTATTTCCGGCCCAGATACCTCCTATTTATGGCTTCTTTCCAGAACACCGAAGCCAGATCAAGAAATAATTGAAAGATTTAAGCGCAAATCAACAGAACTTGGTTTTGATACCCGTAAATTGATTTTTGTAAATCACGATAAAGATATCTGATAATACGTTTGTTTTCGACGAGCCTGTGAGCGCAGCATATGCCTGGGCGGCTCTCTCAAGTAACGATCAGATGGCACTAACTTCACCTAAAATCGTGACCACTTTACGTTTGGGGGACGTCTGTGCTATTGACAGCAGCCTTTTAATGGGTGACCCCTTTGTCTCTTTGCTTGGCTTAGGTGATGATTTATGAGACTGAACGAGGCCTAAAAAACAGATAGATTTATAGGCACCGTTCTCTTCAATCCAGCGGCGGCCATGGAAGCCAGGGAAGACCAGTTCGTAATCCTTCATGCATGCGTTTCGCCGATCCTTGTTGATAGCCGTAAACTCGAACACCAAAGATATGCAACATTATACTGGTTGCCCGCAGGCGGCTTAAATCAGGATCGAACTCTCTTTCAAGGTAGCTGCGATACAAGTCTTCAATACTATTCAGCTTCGCGGCGGCAATTTGGTAAAGTTCATTCCCTTCGGCGGCTAGTTCAAGTTGGGTTTTGATGAGGAAGCAACTGCAATAATCCTTTTTGGTCGACTCTTCTACGTACCGCGTCAAAATTTTGCAAATCCCTTCCCCAATGCTTTTTTCATTATCCAAGACCTCACGAATGCTCTCAATGGATCGTTGGGCATAAGCCCCTAATGCCTCACGGAACAAACCTTCCTTGCTGCCAAATGCCAGATAAATAGACCCAGGCTTCAGCCCAGTGCTTTTGACGACTTGCTGCATGGACGAAGCGCTGAAGCCGCGCTCCCAAAACAGCTTGATCGATTTTTTAATGACGTTATCACGATCGAATTGAGCCCTTGTCACTGTAAAACCTCGCATTTTCTTTATTTTGAAGATGGTCCCCATTATACACATCTTGAATGATCATTCAAAATAATTATTGACAGAGTGTTTAGTCTGGGTCATCTTGAATGAGCGTTCAAGATAATTTGTCAAACGTTGGCGTCCTAACCCCAAATTTTAAGCAGAAGAGGAAGCACATCATGAAAAACTTCACAAAATACGATTTAGATTCCAGTCCAGAGAAAAGTAAAGCCCTTCTGGAAAATTCTTTGAAAACATACGGACGGATTCCCGGCCTTCACGCAATCATGGCTGAGGCTCCCGGTTTGCTTGAGGGATATCAGGTGTTGCATAAGTTGTTTCAAGAGACCTCGTTCAACGCGGAAGAAATCACCGTTGTGTGGCAAACCATCAATGTCGAGCACGAGTGCACCTACTGCGTACCTGCCCATACCGGGATCGCGAACATGATGAACGTGGATCCGGCGCTGACCGAAGCACTCAGGACCCACGGATCGATGCCTACGGCGAAACTCCAAACGTTGCACGATACGACACTCGCTGTAGTCCGAAAACGAGGCAACCTGTCAGAGGAGGAAATGGAGACGTTTTTCGCGGCAGGGTATGAACAACGACAACTACTTGAAATTGTTTTGGGAGTTGCGCAAAAGGTGATGAGCAACTACGTCAACCATATCGCCCATACTCCGGTCGATGAAGCCTTTCAAACGTTTACGTGGCAACCCCCTGCGTAAGTTCAGAAAAGAGTTTCCACGGAGTCCTCGATTTGTGGAGGGCTGCAAGAAACTGGTCGGGCAGAAACAGGAGAATAAATGACAACTATTGCTTTTGACGTTTACGGAACACTGATTGACACGAGTGGGGTGCTTGACGCCTTAGGAAATTTGGTTGGAGAAAAAGCGAGCGCTTTTTCAGATATCTGGCGCAACAAACAGCTGGAGTATTCCTTTCGGCGAGGGCTGATGCAGAACTACCAACCCTTTTCCGTATGTACACATCAGGCCCTCAATTATACCTGTGCCTTGTTGGGAATAAACCTGGGATTGGCGCAGAAAAAAGAACTGATGGATCTCTACCGGGTTCTGCCGGCTTTTCCCGACGTTCCCAAAGGTCTGGCACAATTGCAGCATGACGGTTTTCGTTTGTTTGCATTTTCGAATGGAGAGCCAGAAGCTCTTGAAGCGCTTCTGACCCATGCGGGAATTCGCGACTTGTTCCAAGGTGTCATAAGCGTAGATCCCATACGCTCCTTCAAGCCAAACCCCGCAGTATACAATTATTTTCTCCGCCAAATCGACTCAAGTGAAAATGCCGTGTGGTTGGTTTCGAGCAACCCATTTGATGTGATCGGTGCAATTGCGGCGGGAATAAATGCAGCTTGGATTCGCCGCTCACAAAGCGCCGTATTCGACCCGTGGGGGATTGAGCCTACGCTGACCGTAAGTGACCTGAATCAACTGAGTCAAAAGAAACTTCAAGAAGTCGAGCTCCTCAAAGGTCGAGATGATCCCGATCCTGCATGTCAATGAAGCTTACGAAAGATTGCTTAAATTGGATGTGAAATATTGTTTCTCAATCTATTTATCAAATCCGTTTTTGGAAGGAGTAAGGAATGGAATCTACCCATACCAAAACCATTGTTGTCACCGGTGCAAGTCGTGGCATTGGAGAGTTGACCGTAAAATCTCTTGCGAAAGGCGGGCATAAGGTCTTCGCTGCGATGCGAGATATCACCGGACGCAATGCTGAGACTGCCCGTATTCTTCAGGAATGGGCAGGCCAAAATGAGTTGTCTATTTCTGTTGTTGAGCTGGATGTAACGTCACGTGAGAGCATTATCAATGCAATCGATACAATCGAAAATCAGGGTCCAATTGATGTGCTTGTAAACAATGCTGGGATTATGCCTGCAGGTATCACTGAAGCCTTCTCGATTGATCAGGTGAAAGCAACATTCGACGTCAATATGTTTGGCTTGGCAGAGGTCAGTCAGGCTGTGCTGCCCGGAATGAGAAAACGCCGGCAGGGGCTGATCATTCATATCAGTTCCGCAGCAGGACGTCTCGCAATCCCCTATTTTGGCGTCTATTGTGCCTCGAAGTGGGCGATGGAAGCCTACGCCGAATGTCTGAACTATGAACTCGTGCCCTTTAATATCCAGTCTGTATTGGTCGAGCCTAGCGGCCACGCCACTGATCTGGTGAATAGTGCGCCTTCCCCTGAATTGAGCGCCGTTCTTGAAGAATATGGGCCGCACTCAAGCGGTCGCGAAAAATTACTGGGAATGTTTTTGGATCTGTTTGCACAAAAACAGGTAGCCAATGATGCTCAGAATGTGGCTGATAAAATTGTCGAACTTGTCAAAAAAGAAGGTCAACTACCTCTTCGCACACAAGTTGGAGACGATATGGGTGTTTCGGCAATCAATCACGCGACTGCGCCGATTCAGGAAAATTTGATCGGCCAGCTTTCTCCAATATACGCGTCCCAGTCACAATGATAGGCATGACGTTTTTAGTGTTTACTTAGGAACTTGTCTGCTGCGTCGCTGACGTGGCAGGGCAAGTATACAATTACAGGTGGTTGGATTTTATTTAAGAACGGGTTGTGGAGTTGAAGGGAGTGACCTCCACCTCATTTCAAAAAGCACATCAATAGATGTGGAACCTGAAGGTCACTGCCAGCGGCTTGATGTCAAATCATTACCTGCTGGAGTTGTTGCGCTATATCCACCGTAATACGACAAAAGCCGGACTTATCAAAACTATCGACGATTGTCGTTGGTTCAGTCATAATGGCTATGCTGCTGATCAGCAGAGGCGGGATTGGCTGTATCGTGATCTTGTTGGCCAGGAAGAATCTGAGGGAATTCACCATTTCTTTTCCTGAAGAATCTTTCTTCGATCCTTGGCTCTGAGCGTTTTATCATCATCCTCAAAGAGACGTTCGGTTTCCGATACAAAGATCTGGAACTTTCCAATCGTGAAGCATTGTCTGTTGACGGACAAACCGTAATTCAAGCAGTCTGCACAGTTTGCGCTAGTGACAAAGAGCAACTGTTCTCGATTCGGCGTGGTGTTGCAAATATATCCAAAAGACTTGGCGATGTACGTATTAAGAGCGCGTAGACAAAAAACGCTGAAAGAGATAGACAGTGTCCAGGTGTGCAACTGCTACGGCACGGCTCTTTCAAGATTTAAGTCTATGATGGAGGATGATGTTTCTGTCCGGCTAATGTGCGAGAGAGTGTGTCGGGAGATGGGAATTGGTCAACCGTAGTCTTGACCTCCTTATTTGACCCCCGAGTATGGTTTTGACGGTAAAGAAAAAATTATGAACAAAATACTACATGCAAACATGGATGATGCCGAAGAGATTCTTGCGCTACAAAAAATTGCCTACCAAAGTGAGGCTGAAATTTATAATGACTGGGCGATCCCCCCACTTACTCAGACTCTTGAAGACATTAAAAATGAATTCAAGGAGATGATATTTTTAAAAATCTATGAGGGCAATGCCCTTATTGGATCAGTTAGAGCTTTGCTGAATAATGATATCTGTGAAATAGGTCGGCTGATTGTGCACCCAAATTTTCAAGGTAAGGGTTTGGGTTCTCTTTTAATGTTTGCAATTGAAGCCGAATTCTCAAATGCAAAACGCTTTGAGTTGTTCACAGGAAGTAAAAGCAAGAATAACATCCGTTTATACGAGAAACTGGGGTATCGAATATGTCGTACCGATCTTTTATCGCCTCGAGTCGATATTGTATATCTGGAAAAAGTCCCTTCAAAATGTCCAACCAGATAATCAGGCGGCCGGGAAAGGCGGGAGACTAAATTTGAATGATTCGGTGGTGCGCGAAGGTTACGTCGCTGTCACTTATCTCAACCGTTCTGCCTGTTTTCTCATCGTTGTGAAGAGGATATTTCTATGAAAGTTAATACGGAGTTACGTCACGATTACACCACGCAGCGCCAGCAGCCATCTACAACTGCAAACACAAATTCCGCATCATTTTCGTCTGCCCTGACAGCAGCTACTGCCGATACGCCTACCGTGAAACAGGCTGATTTTACAAGCATGACGCGCAAGGACATGTTCGATTGGATGAACGACCAAATCCGTAGTGGGAACATGTCGCTTGATGAAAGCTCACCTTTTCTGGGGATGACCATGAAAATCTCGGTGGCGACCGGTCAGCCGGTCGATATGGCCACGGACACGGCGCGCATCAATTTCTTAGAGAAGGCCCGCTTAGGTGTTGAAGCTGCCCGGGCAAACAATGATCAAGATTTGGAGCAGAGGTTGCTGGCTGCGATTGAAACCATGCGCAGGCAGCAAGGGCAGGCGCTTGGCGGCAATACACGTGCATAGGGCGTGGAGTGGTCACGCCCTGGCATAATCAGGCACCTAACCCGGACGTCTGTCGGCACCAGTTAGCCTGATGTTGCATTCCCCGTGGAGTTACGCCATGAACATAGAGGTTGTCGAAAAAGCAGATTATCCCACTCTGATAAAAGTCTGGGAGGCTTCGGTCAGAGCAACGCATGATTT
>PKUE01000120.1 GCA_002869685.1 Desulfuromonas sp. | reverse complement strand
TCTATGCTTTAAGCAATGGATATGCCAGATAGTGGCAGTTTGTTTCACCGATTGTTACAGCGAAAATCTGTGCTCCAGTTGCTCGCACAGGGGGATGAAAAGGGAGGCAATAAAGGAGAGATGATGGGGTGTGTGCCTTGATTTACTGCGTGTTTTTAGTAGGTTAACACTGTTTTGATGAAAGGAATGCTACAACCAATATCACCGCTGTTGTATGAACGTGGCTGGAATGCGTCAGCGAAGAAGAGTATTGGCAGAGTGTGGCGGACAGCCACTTGTTTCATCGCGCCGGAATGACGTTATTTCACGTATCTCGTTTTACCGGCACTGTCGCGACCGTGTCGGTTATAACCGTCGCGATCATAGCCGTTACGGTCGTAGCCTTCATCGTCGTAACCATCCCGGCCATAGCCTTCTTCATCATAGCAATATTGGTCGTAACCCTCGCCATCGTAACCGTTCTTGTCAAAGCCGTAACGGCTGTAGCCGCTCTTGTTGTAACCCTGTTTATCATAGCCGCTGCGATCATAGCCCCACCGGCTGAAACCGTTCTCATCATATCCGTTGCGATCGTAGCCCCAACGGTCATAACCGTATTGGTCATAACCGTTCTGGTCATAGCCTTTGTTATCGTATTGTTGGTCGTTGGCATTGATCCGGTTGAGTTTACAAGCAAGCGGATTGTTGTAACTGTCGGAAGGAGAGGGGATGTTGGGATTGTAACCCTGTCTGTTGTAGCCCCGTTTGTTGTAGCCACAGCGGTTATAGCCCCGGATATCATAGCCTTGACGGTCATAGCCGGAGATGTCGTAGCCATAAGTGTCATAGTGGGTTCCGGTGTCCCGGCTGTTTTTATGCCGATCCCAGCCCTCTTTATTCCAACCCGTTTTGTCGAATCCCAACCGATCATAGCCAGCATTGTCGTAACCGGCCCGATCGAACCCTTCATGGTCGTAGCCCTCGGTGTCAAAAAAGTCGCCGGTGTTCCGGTTGATCCTGTCCCGGTTCCAGCCGAACTTATTCCAGCCCTCGCGGTCGTAACCTTCCCGGTCATATCCGGCAGGACCATAGGGGGTTTTCGTTTGAGAATGGATGCCACTGTCGAGATAAAATCCTCTGTCATCGACCGGGTGGAGCAGCGCGCAACTGGCGACAAGAAGGGATGTCACAACGATGGACAGGAAATGACGTAACGGTCTGGAGGACATGGTATTTTCCTTTCAGCGCGGCCTCCGGTCCGGGCAGAGTGATGGAGGCCACGCTGGTTTTTCTTTGAGCACTGTTTGATCAATGACGATTGTCTGGTGATCGTGACCTTTGGGCGCTGCGGTTTTCGGCCGCGCTGATTTGCCACGGTGTGTTTCTATAGCATGTTTACTCTCTTTAATAAAGTTGTCTTATATTGTTGAGACCATTACAGCTGAACGGCAAATGTTTCCAATGCCTCTACCAGCTGCGTCCTGTTTTGGTCTTTTTGATATGTTGCCAGAATCGAGAGAAAGTCTTCGGCGACGAGAGAAGGAATTTCCAGCCCGTCCATCACATCAAGGTAGATGCTTTCAAGCGTTGTCTCTGGTTGTTGTGGCTGCGATACCGCTGTTTCCACGGCCAAGGCGGCCATCGGGTAGTCTTTGAAATCATGGATAAAGATCAGGGATAACAATGCCAGACTTTCCTGCTTGCTTTTGGCGCAGTCAATGATGGTGCGTGCCAGTTGTTCTTTCAGCGCTTTTTCTTCGGGGAACTGGGCGACGGTAGTATAGGCCTCGAACAGTGCCATGCTTTTCTTCAGATTCTGGGCGTTGTGCAGCTCTGTCTTGAATTGGTCAACGTCATAGTTGCCCGCAACCAGTGCCTGCAAGGTTTCTTCAAGCCCCTCATTGGGATGGCCGTGCCAGACGATCTCACCTCGCGTATTAAGAACGAATGTGTAGGGAATGGTGTTGACTCCGAAAGGGTCTGTGAAGGCGGAGTACAGGGTGTTATCGCTATCGATCCCGATGGGGTAATGCAACCCTCCTTCAAATTTGCTGATAAATTGCTGAAGGGTTTTGGGGCCTTCGTCGGACAATGCGACCACACTGACCCCTTGATCGTAAAACTGGTCATGAATGCGGCTCAATTCCGGAGCGAAAGCTGTGCACCCAGAGCACCAGGTGGAAAAAAATTCCACGACGACAAACTGCTTTCCCGCCAGAGCCTGTTCGGCGGTTTGTTGTCCCTGGACCCATTGACATGCTGCAATCTGCGAGAGGGACGGAAGCGGTTGGGCCATTGCCGGAATAATAGTGGTGATGAAAAACAATAATGTCAGAAAAACGGTGTTGAGGCGCTTGGTTGTGCGTTTCATAGGGGCTCCTTGTTAATGTCGATGATATCTCCCGAGGGGGAGAAAGGTCATTTTTACCTGTGTTGATTCAGTGAATCGAAGCAGGGGATGTATTTTCAAATAAAAATGTTCCATCGCTGTTTTTAACCTTGGCACAAATTACTAAGATTTACCGCCTGAATAAATTCCGTTGAAAAATATCCTGTTGCTTCGATGTCAGGGGAGTTGGATGACGTGATGTTCATTACAGGACACTGGATCTTCCCCTTGCCAAGGAGTCAACGATGCATACCTGTTTTCTCTCTCCCGTTCTGTCCCGGTGTTGTCTGGGGGATTTAAATCTGCTTTGGATAGGCGGTAATCGTTGTGCACCGCAGTTTTCCTGTGTGGCCTGTCTCTGGCGGTGCTGTCATGGTCAGTGAAGGGCTTAGGATGAAAGATGCCCGTTTTAGCCTGCTATACCGCCACGTCGAGAGCTTTTTCCTTGATCGATTACCGGAATCACTCCACTACCATTGTTCAGAGCACAGTCTGGTTGATGTGCTTGGCGCAGTACGCTGGCTGGCACAGGCGCAGGGTCTCGACGCAGAGCAGTGTGAACTGCTTGAGGTTGCAGCTGTCTTGCATGATATCGGCTATCTGCGCCGTTACGACAACAACGAAGTTATTGCCGCCCGTTATGCCGAGCGCTGGCTGCCATATTTCGGCTATACGCCGCAGGAAGCGCTGTGTGTGGCGGAACTGATTCGGGCAACGGCCATGCCGCAGCAGCCGCAAACGCTGTTACAGCAGATTTTATGCGATGCCGACCTGGACGGGCTGGGATGTGCAACCTATTGGCAACAGGCGATTCGACTGCGCTGGGAACTGGAGGCGCAGGGGCGTTATTACACTTGGCAGCACTGGCTCGAGTACCACCACACCTTCTTAAAAAAGCATCGTTATTTTACCCCGGCAGCGAAGATGATGCGTGATGTCGGGAAACGTGAGAATCTTCGCTTTATTGAAACAAAAATCAACGAATTCAGATATTTCAGTTTGTTTTAATAGGTCTATAAATGATAAAAGAAAATGTATTATCTACATTAATGATTCTTTCTGAACCATTTTCAACTGGGTTTTGAGTATGCGTTACCGTCCTGCTCCCATAGATACCGCAGCTGTTGAGCTGGATCGTGCTCAACGGCTGTTGGTGGAAAAACTGGCACGCAATACGCATGATGTCTGGGCGCAACAGCGTCTGGATGATGGCTGGCGTTATGGAGCCGAACGCAACGACACCGCTAAAACCCATCCCTGTCTTGTCCCCTATGATCAGTTGCCGGAAGACGAGAAAGACTACGATCGGGTTGTCAGTGGTGCGGTGGTGAAAACTCTGCTGAAAATGGGGTACACCATCCAGTCTCCCCAGATTCGTGATGCTGCGTCTGAAGCGGAAGAGGCCTGGCTGCACCTGCGAAGTCTGGCCACATGTCCGGCTGAATTGCTCGCATTCTGGCAGCAACGCGATGAGGATGTCTGGGCTCACCGTCCCGAGCTGTATCTGTGGATCGGTCGTCAGTTTCTTAAGATGGCCGACGCACTGACCGCCTATGATGCGCTATCCGTTGGTCTGAAGCGGGTGAGTGATGTGACCCTGCTTGACCGTGACGACCCGCTGCGTGAGCTGCATCTTGAATTGCGGCAGCAACGAGCATTGGCTCTGATCCACACTGGCGCTTATCAACAGGCACGCGAAGATCTGGTTCTGCTTGCCGAACAGATCGGCTATGACGGTGAAATCTGTGGGTTAATCGGACGAACCTGGAAAGAACAGGCCAGCCATTGTCTGGATGAAATCCCTCGTCAACAGGCGTTGAAAGCCGCATTTTCCTGTTATGAACAAGGCTGGCAACTGGCCCTTGCCGCGGACCAGGTTGACCAAGCCTATTATGCCGGAATCAATGCGGCAACGCTGGCTTTATGGGGCGGCGATTTACAGGGAGCTCATCATCTGGCCGGCCAGGTTTATCCGTTATGTGACCGGGAGCGACAGCGCCTTGAACACGCAGACGAGACTGTTCCGTTCTGGTTGTTAGCGACTCTCGGTGAAGCTGCATTGCTGTTGGAGCAGGATGACCAGGCAGAGCACTGGTACGCCGCAGCCGTGGAGCGAATGGGGGCGGATCTGCGTGCCAAGGCGTCTATGTATGCGCAAGCCCGCCGCATTGTCGATTCTCTTGGTAGCGCGAGTCCCTGGCTGGAGACGTTGCTGGCGCCCCCGTCGGTGGTGGTGTTCTGTGGGCATCGCGTCGATCTTGCTGATGCGCAATCCCCGCGTTTCCCGGCTGCAGCTGAACAGCGGGTGCGCGAGCAGATCAGCACCCGTCTTGAGGCTCTTGATGCCGGGATTGGTTACGGAGCAGCGGCCAGCGGGGCGGATCTGCTGTTTCACGAAGAGATGCTGCGGCGCGGTGGCAAGGTGGTGGTGGTTCTGCCGTTTGAAATCGAGCCGTTTCGCCGGATCAGTGTTGAAGAGGCTGGTGTCGAGTGGGGATGCCGTTTTGATGCGGTGATCGGCCGCGCCGACGAAGTTCGTGTGCTGGGGCGTTATGATCAGCGGGCGACCAACGGCCTGTTTGATTTCTGCAACCATTACATGTACGGTGCGGCGCGGATTCACAGTGCCAGTCTGAACAGCGCTTTTCATGCCCTGTGTGTGTGGAATGGTGGCGGTGGGGCGCCGGGTGGTACCGCCAGTGCTGTTGCTTTGTGGCGCCGCATGAGTCCCGTATGGCAGATCAACCCGCTGCAGGAAGAGAGCCGTCTGCTCCCGCTTTTTCAGGAGCCAATCCCCGCCGAGATCCATTTTGCTGAAAAGGGCAGTGGTGAGGTTCGTCATCACAGTCATCTGTGCATGTTGTTTGCCGATGTCAAAGGTTACAGCCAACTGAGTGAGTCACAATCTGCCATTTTTTCGGAGTGTTTTCTCGAGCATGTCGGTCGGGTGATTGGTCGTTTTGATCGGGGGATTTTGTCGCGACGCACTCAGGGGGATGGCCTGTTTCTGGTGTTTGACAGCCTGCCGACGGCACTGGCGCTGGCCAAAGAGCTGCGTGATGAAACTGCGGCTGTGGATTGGACCCGCCATCAGCTGCCCGATTCTCTGACCTATCGGATCTCCCTTGATGCCGGTCCCTGTTTCTCCTATCGCGATCCCATCACCGGTCAGCAGGAATATTGCGGTCATTATGTGGTCCGGGCGGCGCGCATGGAACCGGTGACGCCGCCGGGGCAGGTGTTTGCCAGTGAAACCTTTGTCGCCATGGCCCGCATGCAGGGGATTGCGGCGGCGACTTTCAGCTATGCCGGGCAGATTGCCCTGCCTAAAAATTATGGCTGTGTTCAGGCCTTTCATGTTGCCTAGCCTGAACTGAGCGCATTTATACAAAGGATGCAGTTGTGACACGTGATGAAATTGGCGGATTTTCTCCGCAGGAATCCAATCTGATTCAACGGGTGGCCCGCGAGGTGTTTTTCAAATACAACCTCCAGGGTTTTGAGCACACCATCAGTCGTGAAGATCTGAGTCATTACGGCGTGGTGGGCTTGCTGGAAGCCCGGGCCAGTTATGACGAGAGCAGTGGTACGCCGTGGTTGGCGTTTGCCGCGTTACGCGTTCGCGGTGAAATGATCGATCATCTGCGTAAACTACCCATGGTGCGTCTGCCACAGGCGGTTCAATCGCGGGTCAAGCAACTTAAAGAGGCACGCCGTACCTTGCAGAACCAGCAGGTGGCTGTCGATCACGCCGCTCTGGCCGATGCTTTGGGCTGGTCGCTGGATGAGGTTCGTGAAGTTGAGGCACTGGTGCCGAGTCGGGTTGCCGTCGATGACGGAGTTGATCAGGGTGATGATGATCTGCCGGGCGGTGTTGTTGTGACCAGCGATGATCCCGGTCCGGAAACCCATGCCCTGCGCAGTGAATTGGCGGTGTTAGTGAACCGCTGTCTGCACGCACTGTCTGCTCAGAACCGGCTGATTGTGGTCGGGCGCCTGCTTGAGGGGCTCAAACTCAAAGATCTGGCGGTAACCTTGGGTTACACCGCAGAAAATATCCGCGTGCGTCAGAAAAAGTCTCAGGAGCAGCTGAAAAGTTGCATTGAGAAAAACGGCTGGCCGGTGGACGCGTTGGACGACATCATCAAGGAGTCTTGATTTTTGTCCCTTTTGGTTCGATAGACCTCACAGGGTGACGAATTCAGTGGGGCGTAGCGTCGCACAATTCGTTCATGATTCCAGAAAAGGTACATGATGAAAAAAGCACAGGATCTTAAGACATATCTTCAGAATTGGAAGCGCCATTATCTTTGTGACGTCGAAGGGCAGCAGGCCGGTGAGCATCTGTCGGACGAGGAATTGGCCCAGGTGATTCATGGCACGGCAGAGGAACGCTTACTCGATCATCTGGCGTCGTGTCCATCATGCCTGGAGCGCTGGTCGGCGCAACTGGGAGAGGAGAGGGAGCCGGCGTCCGTTTTCCGGCCACTCTCCTATGGCCAACAGCAGGAGGATGACGACGACAATGATGTGATGGGCCAGTCGTCACAGCGGGATCTGATCAGTCACTGTGGCTGTTTCACCCTGCACGTGACTGCCGTAGATGCGGAGTGGCATGTCACCTTGAGCGTTAAAGACGCCAGTCTTGATGGCCATCATCTACAGGTGCGCACTAAAGAGGGAAATATCCTGTTGGACGGGATGGTTCAGAACCGGCAGTTGGATCGCTCCGGGGTGTGCTGTGATGACCATGATTTTTCACTGTGGAGTGTCATGGTTCGCTGACAAAGGCAAATTGTGCGGCCGTTGAGTTAATCCACTTACCTGGGAACCGTTGCTATGAAAAAGTTTCTTGATCAATTCAGTCGTCAACTTAATGCGTTGCTTGACTCGGTTGAAAAAATGCGCACCGAATCGGCCGGTCCGGTGGACGAGTGTGAACACTCTGCCCCGTGCGAAGAGGTTGTCCCGACCTTGTTGCATTACCTCTCTGTCACGCCTGATCGTAACCATACCCTGCTGACCACAGCACTGCGCTGTGCCATGACCGTTGTTGAAGCGGGTGGCGCCGGTTTGACTCTCTACGATCCGGACAAAGGAAAACTGGTATTCAAAGCCGCACTAGGTGACGGGGCCGAAGGGATTATCGGTTACGAAGTGCCACTCAAGGGGTCGCGTCATGGTTTGGCTTTTGCCACCGGCGAAGTGCAATCGGCTACTCCGATCCATGATGGCGCCGAGCAGGTCGCTCAGACCGAGTTTAAAAATGTCCTGGTGGCTCCGTTGCTGGTGGATGACGAAGCCATTGGCACCATCAGCGCCGTCAACAAACAGAGCGGTGACCATTTTACCCCTGACGATATGGCCCGTTATCAGGCTTTTGCCGAACTGCTGGCGACAATCATCCGCCAGGATCAACGGCGTCAACTGGTTGAACAGCTGGCTGATCCCACACGAAAACAGCCCGAAGTGTTGCAGAAACTCAGCTTGCGCGATGAAGACCGCCAATTGATCTCCTGTTTGCTCAGTCTGCAAAAGTTATCCGCCCGGCGTCCGAGCCTGGTGCCGGTGGTGCAGCAGTTGGCCGACCAGCTTGTGGATGACATGGTGTGATGAGTCGCAAACCCTTGATCAGCCCCGAGTTGTCGCTGGAGGCGTTGCGTCAGCAGTCCACTGGAAAAGGGGTGCAGGTTGCCGTGATCGACAGCGGCATTGATCCTCATCATCCCGATCTTAGTGGCAAGGTGGTCCGTTCCTGTGTGGTAAGTAAAGAGGATGGTGCGGTTGTCTGTCGCGAAATCGACCCGTTGGAATCAACGGATGATTTCGGTCACGGCACAGCTGTTGGCGGGATTATTACCGCACTGGCACCCGCTGCCGAACTGGTCACTGTGCGGGTGCTCAATGAATACAATGCCTGCAGCGGCGAGATCCTGATTGCCGGTATCCGTTGGGCCTTGGAACAGAATATCAAATTGATCAACATGAGTCTGGCCACCCTTAAGGAGAAGTTCTTTCCCGAACTGTTCTACTTATGTGAACAGGCCTATCAGCAGGATGCCATTCTGGTGGTATCGCGGCGCAATCTGGGCGATATGGGCTGTCCGGCGATGTTTTCCTCGGTGATCAGTGTGGAGCGCGGTGAGATTGCCGAACCGTATGGGCTGCACTACAAAACCGGCAATCTGATCGAGTGTGATGCCTTTGGCACCCGGGTGCGCACCCTGGCTCCCGGTGGCGGTTATGTCGAGCAGACCGGCACCAGTTTTGCCGCCCCCCATGTCACCGGCTTTATCGCCCTGATGGTCGAACTGTGGCCGGATCTGCTGGCGGTGGAAGCCAAGACCTTGCTGAAAGCATTTTCTCGGCAAGCAACCGGACGATGATGGAAATAATAACCTCGCGGGTTTGCCCGCTGACTTTGACCACAGGGATTTGATATG
>PKUE01000147.1 GCA_002869685.1 Desulfuromonas sp. | reverse complement strand
GTTTGCCGCAGGACTGTTCAATGGCGGCAATAAACCGCTGCAGAGCCACGGGCTGATTGTTGCCAACGTTATAAATCGCATACGGAGCTTTCGCAATGCGAGCGTTGTCACCCTGAGGTTGCGGAACACGATCTTGAACCCGCACAACACTCTCAACCACATCGTCGATATAGGTAAAATCCCGTTCCATCTTGCCCCGGTTAAACACCTTGATCGGTCGATCATTGAGAATCGCTTCCGTAAACAGCCAGGGCGCCATATCGGGTCGCCCTGCCGGTCCATAGACCGTGAAGAATCTCAACCCGGTAACCGGCAGTGCGTATAAGTGGGCATAGGAATACGCCATCAGTTCACACGATTTTTTGGTTGCAGCATACAACGAAACAGGCTGATCAACCCGATCCGACTCGTGAAACGGGCTGACAGGACTCATCCCATAAACGGAACTGGAGGAAGCAAACACCAGATGCTCGACCCGATGCTGGCGACACCCTTCGAGAATGGTCATGGTCCCGACAAGGTTACTGTCGATATAATCGAATGGCGCTGTTAAAGAATGGCGCACCCCAGCCTGGGCAGCCAGATGAATCACACGTTGAAATTTTTCGCGGGCAAACAGCTGCGCCACGGCTTCACGATCAATCAGGTCAGCGTGGATAAAGTGAAAACCGCGGTAATCGCGCAACCTGTTCAGACGGTAATGTTTCAACGCCGGATCATAATAACCATTGAGGTTATCCAGCCCGACAACCTCATGACCGTCATCCAGCAGGCGCCGGGTGACATGCATACCAATAAACCCGGCGGCGCCGGTGACCAGAAACTTCATTGGCCAAGCTCTCCCACACGACCGGTCTGCCCAGCGAAAGAATCGGCGCGTCTTCTTTTCGGAAGGGAACGACACGCGAGCCGATCGGAAAAGAAAAAGATCAGCAACAGCGCATAGAGCGACTGGGCAAACGTCTTGGCGTAAAGCGACCAGCTGAACAGACCTCCGGCAAAAATCACCATCGCCACGGGCAGAAGCAGAACACGCGCCCGTGAAGACCAGAAATGACTCAGACAACGCCCCCAGAACACCAACAGGGATAGAATTCCCGGCACCCCCATTCTGACCGCAGCATCGAGAAAAATACTGTGCGGATTTTTAAATAGCCCGCCTCCCGCAGCCCGCGGCACACCAAAATCCTTTAAGCTGTACACCCCTAACCAGAAGTGCTCCCACCACACCGCCAGAAAATGCTTCCAGATCAGCAGACGCGCCGGATCAAGGTAAAACCTCTCCAGCCGCCGATGCAGAACATCATTCTGCACAATGATCACGCCACTCAACAGCAACAGGCTCAACGCGAAAACCGGCTGCCAGCGCCTGACAACCAGGTTCTGTCGATACCAAGTGAACGCAAAAATGGCGCTGCCAACGACCAAGGCCAACCAGGCGCCCCGGCTCTGAGAAAGGAACACCGCCAGCAGGCACATCAAAGCCATGACAGCATAGGGCACACACTCACGAATTCGCCGCTTTTGGGTGAACAGACTTAACGAGGCAACCACTCCCAGAGCCATCAGCAAGCCGAACTCATTGGGACTGTCAAGCAAGCCTCGCAAGCGAAAAGATCGCCCCTGTTCAAACAGGCGAATGATTTTTTCGTGGGAGGCCAACAACGCCCAAACACAATGCAGCACGGTGGTGCCCAAAATCAATCGCGCCAGTTGCATCCGGGTAATGGCCAGTGCATACACCAGAGAGGCGCATACCATCGAAAACATCACAACCCGCCAGACATAGCGGACAAAGGTCTCACTCTGTTCACCGAGGCTTTCCGTCCCCGCGCCATAAAACAGATAAACGAGAAAGGAACAACTGACCGGCACAAGCAGAATCACCAGGAACAGCCGATTGGAAGCCAGGATCTCTTTAAACGCAGTCCGGCTCTTTTTCATCGACAGGCACAAAAGGGGTAACGCATAAATAGTCACCTGATACAACACGCCCTGTAACGGAAAGAAAAGAAACCACACCGTCATCAGGAAAAAGAACAGGTAAAACCCAGCGCCTCTTTCTCCCGATTCAAAGAAAACCATCAAAAACGCGCTCCTTCTGCTGCTAAATCCGCGACCGGCAGCCAACCTGCCCCCCCGGAGCCGGTTCGCAGCAAAAAAAACACCCGACTAACAGGAAACTCATCAATAGCCGTTATCCCTACACTATTCTGTTGCGTTTGCTCCAAATCGTGCACCCCTTATGAAAAGCGTCTGAATGTGAAAAAAATCGTCGTCCTGTTGTCACGAAACCATGGCAGCAATCAACAACTGCTCAGTATTGCCAAATATCTTTACCGCGACTTCCAGCTTGAAGAAGTCCATGTCAGTCTCTTTTCCCATGCGCCGCCGCTGTTTCCCCTCTATCACGGGATTATCCGTCTCAGTAAAAGACTCGGCAGTAATCATCCCGTGACCAAATGTCTCAAACGGCTGGTTCTGCGTGCCCGCCCACTCTCACTGACTTGCAGCGATATTGTCCTGGCGAAAACGGGTCGCTACGAATTTCCAGCTCAACTCCTTGCTGCAGGGAGTGGCGCCCGCACCATCTATCTTGGTCAGCCCCGTCGGATGAACAGCAAAGCATTTGACTGTCTCGTCGCGACCCCTTCAACACCAGCAGACCCGGCGACGATTTTTCTCGAAACCCTGCCGACCTCGTTTACCTATGAGGCGTTCCAAAAAAGCTCTTCAGCAAGAGCCGACAAAAAGCTGTGGGTCATGCTGCTGGGGGGCAATGCCAGGGGCTATACGTACACAGATCAAAGCTGGTCGGCACTTGCCCAAGCGATGCTCGACCTCGCCAAAGCCCATCAGATCCGCTGGCGGATTTCCAGCTCGCCGCGCACCGGCTGTCCGGCAGAAAGCCTGATCAAACAGATCTTTGCCCAGAATCCGGGCTATCTGGAATCCTTCATCTGCTGGGGTGACAACCAGCGCAAATCGGTGATGGACTGCCTGTGTCACGCCGACATGGCCTTTGTCACCGAGGATAGCGCCTCAATGCTATGCGAAGCCGTCAACAGTCGTCTGCCAACCATTGCCATCAGACCGGACAACGCCGACCACAACAACCTGACCACACCGCTGGCTGTCTACCATCATCAGAAAGGCTCGCTGTTGCGAACAACCTGCGGTCAACTGGCGACCATCGATCTGCACCATTGGCGAACAACTCAATTCACTGCTCTGCGCCAGTGCTGGACCACCCAGTGGCAACACCAGGAAAACCGGGCTCTGACACACAAAATTCAAGGCATCTAACCCCATGAAACTACTCAAAACACTCAAAAAAAAATGGTCTCAAAAAACGTCGTCCCCGTTACCGGAAGAAAACGGCGTCACCTATCTTCACCACAAGCCGTCGCGTGGGAATATTGGCGATCTGCTCTGTTCCCCTCGTCATTACTTTCTGTTTCAGCGCCCCATCAAAGGACTACACATTGTTGGTGGCGGCGTTTTTGTCGGCCTTGCCGTCGAAAAACTCAAACGCAACAAAATTCCTGGCGACCGTGCCGTTCTCTGGGGAGCCGGCCAGTCTCTGGTCGATCCCGAACACACGTCAGCAACGGTGACCGAATTACCCTATCTTGATTGGGGGATCCGGGATAAAGCCTCCGTTCAGGATGAACACCACTTTGTCCCCTGCTGCAGCTGTCTGCACGGCATGCTCGACCAACCGGCCCAATCGCAACAGACGTTGCTGTTCCTAAACGCCGACCCTAAAATTACGGCAGCAAGCAGCCTTGAAACCTGTCGCGAACTGGCCGAAAAAAACGGCTGGGTGCTGCTGTTCAACAACTGCTCTGAGGTCGCCTTTGAAAAGGCTCTGCACGCCAGTGAACACATCATCACCAATTCGTATCACGGTTCCTACTGGGGGTTACTGGCGGGCAGAAAAGTAACCATGCTCGGTTATTCCTCCAAGTTTATCCATCTGCTCACCAATGTCGGTCTGCCGACGGACCACATGGTCAGAATCCCCCGTGGTGACGGTCCCTCTCTGCTGCAGCAACTCGCAACGATTGATCAGGCTCCGGTTCTGCTGCTCACCCAGGCCAAAAACATCCTGAACCAGTTCCGCGAGCGCAACCTGTCTTTTGCCAACCGTCTGACTGATCAGGGCATCGTCGCTGGGTACACATTGAAAGCCCGGGTCACTGAACAGTTCAGCGACTGGCGCTATCCGACGGATCAAGGCAGGATGGAGGCGTAGAACTCCGCGTAGCGCCGGACAATGACTGCCTGGCTGTAATCACGACAATAATGGCGATAACCACTGTCAGCCAACCGGCGTCGCGTAGCCGGATCCGTGAGCAATTGGCGAATAGCCTCAGCCAAAGGCTCGGGCCGGTCCACGGGTACAACCAATCCGGTTTCACCGTTCTCAATCACTTCTCCCGGCCCCTGGGAGTTGGTGGCAACAATCGGGCAATGATGGGCCCACGATTCCATGACTATCGATCCCAACCCTTCATGCCGTGACGGACACACGAACAGATCCGCCGTGTGCATCAGCGCTGTAACATCATTGCGCCAACCGAGAAAACGCACCCGCTCGTCCAGCCCCAGGTCATGACACAACTTTTTCAACGCCTGCTCTTGTGGTCCGGTCCCCGCCAGCCACAGCATGGCATCGGGCACCAGAGTGAGCGCCTGGAGCAGAGTGTCGAACCCTTTATTGACATGCAAACGTCCGGCAGCCAGCAGCAGAGGACGATCGCCCGGCGTATTGAAGCTGCTACGTGACAGGGCTGGAACCGGCGTCTCATCGGCGAAATTCGGGATATGCACCACTTTGTCCGCCGCCATACCGCCGCGCACCAGGTGGTCGCAAATCCCCTTGGAGATTCCCACCCAGTAGTCCGCATGGCGGTAATATTTGAGGTTGTAGTAATGCCCAAGACGGCAGACCAGTTGATAGGGACCACGAGGCGTCAGGCCACTGGCCCGGTTCATCCAGGTCATGACAATGTCGGGGGAAAACGCGTTCAATGATCGCTTGAACCGCATTCGATCAACAACATGCAGAGGGCCACCGAAACGAAAATCCTCAACGTCGAGACCACAGGCCTGTAGCGTCGCAACCCGCTGGGGGTGATTACGGATAAACGCCTTCTGGTCAATGGCCGCAGAGCGATGCAGCCCCTGCACGAGGCGAACATAGAAGTTTTCGGCACCACCATGCTCGGCTCCGGCAAGCACCTGGGCAACCCGGGGGTGATTCATTCCGCCTCCCGTTGTGAGGAGTTTTGGGCGATCAGCTCAGTAAACAGAGCCTTGTAGCGCGCCATAATCACCTCCATGCTGAACTCATCAGCAAATTTCCGCTGCCCCTGCGCCACCAGACGAGCGGCCAGTTGCGCATCTCCCAACAGCCGATTAACCTGGGCTGCGCACTGGGCGACATGATCCACCTCAAACAACAGTCCATTGTCGCCATCCTGAATCAACCAGGACGGCCCCTGACTGGCTGCTGCGACGATCGGTGTGTTGGTTGCCCAGGCTTCCAGCACCACATTGCCGAGCGGTTCAAAGCGGGAGGGAAACACGCACACGTCCGCCAGATCGAACAGCGCGCGAATATCCTTGCGCAAGCCGAGAAAATGAATCCGATCGGCCACCCCCAGCGACTGCGCCAATTCAATCAGGGTCGATTGCAATTCACCGCTACCGGCGATCAACAATGTGGCCCGAGGGATATTCGGCAAAGCGCGGATCAGGACGTCCTGAGCTTTCTTTTCGTGCAACCGCCCCAGGGACAGCAACACGCGATGGCCTGCCGGAATCGTCGGCAACGGTTCGGGGACTTCGAGACTCTCGGGCAATTCGCCAAAATTGGAAATCATGCTGACCTGCGACTCCGGCCAGTCGTGGCGGACCACATGACGCACCAGATCCGGCGTATTGACAATCAGATGATCACAGTTGCGATAGTTGTTGATGTCGTAATAGCCGCCCAGGCGCCCCACCACGACAGCTTCAGTCGGCGGGCATTTACGTGACGCCCGGTTCACCCAGGTCAAAATCAGATCAGGGTTAAAACGATCAACGGCTCGCTTCAGGCAATAATTGTAAAAAAGCGGTTTGGAGAACCGCCCCATGGGTAACGTCTGAAAATCGACACCTGAACGCCTCAAACGCGCTTCGCGTGAAGGTTGCGTTTCGATAATCAGACGCTGTTCCACAGAGGGGTCCAGGGCAAAGGCCGCCGCCACCTTCTCAAAATAGGTCTCAGCACCAGCCTCGGACTGGGACAGAAGGATCTGCATTAATTTCATGTCCGGGTCAGTCCTTGTGCGAAGGCAGCACACAGAGGTGGGCTCCAAACCCGACAGCACAGGGATAACTGCTGCCACGATGCATGAGCATGCCAACGCGACTGGGCTGATGACCACTGTCACAGTGGCGAATAAACTTGCGAATCCGTTTATGCAGCCGCCGGACACGCCGGGCAACCTTGTGGCGCTGCACGAGTTTCGGCAACCGGTCAAAAGGAATCAAATAAGGTGAGCCCACCCCGTCGATCACCACCAATCGGACAATCTCGCCATGGACACCCTTTTGCACGACTATATTGTGGGTCAACAACTCCCGTGACGGAATAAGATGCTCCAGCCAGAAGTCTCCCAGGGCTTCAACCGCCCGACGGGTGGCCTCGGGATAGCCCCGCTCCCACAATTCCTGTTTTAAAGTGACAGAGATCCTCCCGTCAGCATCACGCACCAACTCGGTCATCAACCCCGGTCCCAAATCGGTCTCGACAAAACCATCGCACCGATAGATATGCTGGTGAACGCTTTCACCATGTAATCGTAACAACGAGGCAACCACGCTCGCTTCTTGGCCATTATCATCAAAACTGGCCAGCGACCGCACATTACCTGGAAAGCGTTTTTTTCGCCGCCGGTCCTGCAAAGTAAAATCCGGGCGCGGCACTTTAACGCAACAGTGGGGATTGTCGGGATGCACATAACACACCCGGTTGCCACCCCTGGCAAAAGGTTCGATCTGAGATAATGGCACTGTCATTTCACTGATCCGTCCAAATGAATATCCTGCGCCCAGACATACTCATGGCTGAAAGGCTGCTGCACAGCAGCTTCGAGAATGTACTGCGCGTACAGGGTGTTGTTCATCTCCTGATGAAAAAAAGCCCATGCCTGTTCAGCCCAGGCACGGCGCATGGCATCATCACCATGAAACTGACGAACTTTATTGACCAGGTCGGCTTCGTCATCGAAGTACACCACCGACTCAGGGGGCAGCAATTCATCAAAACACGGACCGCTGTGGGTGAATTGCAGGATACCGTTGCCGGCGAGTTGGGCCATGCGCGCCGAAGAATACCAGTGGTGTCCCTCCTGACGATTAAGGTTCAACCCCATGCGTGTCTGGGCCAACGCCCGATCATAGTCACGCCCCCACACCGGAGCTTCCCCGAAGCTACCAAAGGTTTTAAAATTCATTTCACCATTCAGGGACTCTTTCAGCTGCCCCACCATCTCCAGCCGCGTGGTGAAATCGTTGCTGTTGCTGCAGAACAGAAGATCGATAGCCAGGTCGCTGCGCCGCGCGTTATTGAGGGTTTCCACCGCCGGGTCCACCGGATTGGGCATATGGTATAAACGGGCATGGCCGCCCTCAAACAGCCCCAGTTCACGTCGCCCTGTCGAAACAAAAACAGCATCAACCACCTCGGCGCGATGGCGAATTTTATCGACATTTTCCGGCACAAACAGCGGGTCGTTGTTGCAATGGGCGAGAATCACATTCGGCTGCCGCCGCTTGATCTCTTTCAGGGTTTCGTTGCTGATGATGTCACAATGACCGGCAATCACCAGATCGGGGTCAAACGCTTCAACCATCTCCAGCAGGCGGCGATTGGCCTTGCCCCGCCCCAGATCGCGCCAACCGAACGGGGCTTCAAAGGCCGCGACATCCCGGTCACTGAACACCTGAACACAGTGATCATTTTTGATCAGGCCGCTGGTCAGTTTTTGTGCCCAGCTCACCCGGGTCTTGCCGTAACGACGCAGTTGCTGATACGCAATATGCAATACGCGCATTGAGTTCGTCCTATCCATAAATAAACGCTCTAAAAAACAACTTTCACATCACCCCTTGAGCACTTTTTCATAACATGCCCACTCGGCTTGACACATCCGGTCGATGGTGAAATGCTGCGCGACCCAGCGGCGACCATGTTCTCCAACGACAGACAATTCGTCGTCAGCAGTCAGAACACGCCGCAAGGTTGCGGCCAGGTCCGCCACATCACCGGGATGAAACAACCAGCCGGTTTCGCCATCACGAACTGTTTCCAACGCGCCACCATGGGCTGAGGCCACAACCGGACAGCCCATGGCCTGAGCTTCCACAACCACCCGGCCAAAGGCTTCGGGCTCTGTCGAAGCGGAAACCACCAGATCGGAGAGGCAATAATAGAGGGGCATATCCGTCTGCGAACCGACAAAGCGCACACGGTCTGCAATCTGAAAATTGCTTGCCATCTCCTTGAGTTCGTGGAGATAGGCAGCTTTGTGCTCTTCACCACCGATAAACAGCACCTGCCAGGAGAGGTCTTTGATCTGGTTCAAAGCCGCAAGTAACAGCGCTTGCCCTTTCCAGCGCGTCAGGCGGCCGGGCAATGAAATCACCGGCACTCCATCCGCAATGTCCAGCGCATGTTTCAAAGCCGCAATACGCCCTTCCTCTACCAGCGCAGGGTTGAACACTGCGGGATCATACCCGCGCGGGGCGACATCAATACGTGCCGCGGCCACTGCGTAATGGGTCATGATATGGGTTTTGATAAACGCACTGATGGCAATAACGCGCTGACCACGCACCATGATGCTGTTGTAAAACTTTTTCAGCCG
>PKUE01000031.1 GCA_002869685.1 Desulfuromonas sp. | reverse complement strand
TTTAAACCCGTCTGGAAACCGCCATTTATTACGTCGTTGCAACCGACGGACAAATGCCATCTCAATGGAATGTGTCTCAAAGACGGTAAGCCGCGTTATGTCACGGCATTGGGGCAGACTGATGAGCCTCTCGGCTGGCGTGCCAACAAAGCCAACGGTGGGTTGCTGATGGATGTTGTCACTAATGAAATTCTCCTTGATGGTCTCAGTATGCCGCACTCGCCGCGCTGGCATCAGGACCAATTGTGGTTTTTGGAATCCGGTAAGGGAGCGTTGAGTCGTTTGGATCTCGACACGGGTGAAGTGACGGAGGTTGCCACTGTCCCCGGTTTTACCCGAGGGATGCAGATGGTTGGTGATATCGCCCTTATTGGTGTTTCCAAGGTGCGCGAGAGTGCGACATTCAGTGGCTTGCCTGTGACGAAATTGCCAAAACGGGTCTGTGGAATCTGGGTCGTTAATATCCAGACCGGGCGTATTATCACGTTCATTGAATTCAGCTCGGGAATGGATGAGATCTTTTCCGTTGGCCTGTTGCCCTATTCCGTCACGGAAATCGGCGGATTTGACGACACCCTGACCCACGCCAATTACATGGTCGACAACAATGATATCGGTGAAGTGAAAATGCCCGAGACGCCAATAGAGTTGGCAGCGCCAGTTTTCGAAAAAGGAAATGACCTGTTCAACGATGGCAAAAAAGAGGAAGCCATTGCCGAATTTAAAAAGGCGCTGGCAATCCAGGCTGATTACCTGCCGGCGACATTCAACATGGCGATTGCTCTGGGCGATCTTGGCCGTTTCGAAGAGGCGGAAAAAGTGTTGCTCGATGTGGTCGAGAACGATGCCTCCATTGTCGAAACGTATAATTCCCTTGGCTATGTTTATTATAAGCAGGGAGATTTTGCCAAGGCGAAGGAACACTTTGAAAAAGCATTGCAACTCAAACCCGACTACCAGCAGGCCAAGACATCTCTTGATGTTTTAAAACGTGAAATGGCTAAGGTAAACGCCTGATGCGTATCCGTGTTAGAAACAGCCGCGTCGAATACGTGTATCGCCAGATGACCCCTGCGCAACAGCAGTCCGTCATCCAGTTATGGCTTGAGGGTGGAGTGCTGGATAAAGCAACAGCACTTAGCCGGGTGAAAGAGGTCTCTACGCTGATTTATGATCAACAGGAACAGCTTGTTGGTGTGTCGACCATCTATGCTGGTGACTTTACCGTGCCGAATAATCCGTATTTCTTTTTTCGCATGTACATCAAGCCTACGGCGCGGGGCAGTTATCCGTTGATGGAAAAAGTTACCAAGGTTAATTATGCCAATCTGAAGAAGTATTGCGCCGATCAGGCGCATGGCTTGGTGATCGAACTGGAAAACAAAAAACTCGACAAGCTGGGGACAGAAACCAGCTACGTTCATAAACGTGGCTACACCTACTATGGTAAAAGTGTCCGTGGCCTGCAACTGTGGTACGTGCGTTTTGACGATCCAAAAGGGATCTACGTCGGGCTTTAAGCCTGCTTCTGGTTTCTCCTCAGAGCGTGCTGTTTATATGGCCGATGCGCGTTAGTGTATCGGCCATATTTGGTTTTATAGAAAATATCAGCTGTATATGGCTCTCATTGTAGAAAGCAGCAGGGATCTTGGCGATCAGAGTGGTGAAATAATTTAAGTAAAAACCGGCAACTGTCGATGAGTTGGTAAGGGACGATTGAATGCGATAGCCGTGACCGAGAGCCAGTAAAGGGATGACAATTCGGAGAGCCGTTTATGACCATTGATGCCTTAACGACAAACAGGTTGCAGTCTCTCTCCTCCGAGGATGCTGCCAGTACCACCCTTGGCTCAGCGTCTTTCGCCGGCTATCTGGATCAGATTCAACAAGACCACAATCGTTCAAACGAGCAGGCCCGAGAAGTTCTTCGCGTCATCAAAGATGCTATGCTCGGTCTGTTGACCGACGATGAGCAGGACAGCGATCTGCTGTCTTCCTATCATATGATTCAACCTTTTACCCGTTCACATCACGTCTTATCGAGCGACAGAACCTATCAGGTCAGTCGCTATCAGCAACAGGCTGCTACGGTTCACGCGTCTCAAGCCGAGCCCGTGGTCGCAGAGGAAGCTGAAGAGACATCCGCACAACCCCATTCTCTCAAAGAACGGATTGAGCAACTTATCGACCGGGTTGCCCAGCAGGTGGAACTCCCTTCGTGGCTGATTCACTCGGTAGTCAGTGCGGAAAGCTCTTATCAGCCCGATGCGGTTTCTCCGGCGGGTGCAGAAGGGTTGATGCAATTAATGCCTGAAACCGCAAAAGAGATGGGCGTTAATGACAGTTTTGATCCCCAGCAGAATCTGATCGGGGGCAGCCGCTATCTCAAACGACTACTCAATAAATACGATGGCGATCTGGATCACGCTCTGGCCGCATACAACTGGGGGCAGGGCAATGTTGACCGTAAAGGGTTGGAACAGATGCCTACGGAAACACGTAATTATATTGCCAGAATCAGGCAAACGATCAACCCGATGGGCTAATGGAGTGATGAGGTAAAGATATCCGCTCTCGCGCCAATGAAGAACCTTGTGCCCTGTTGCACGTCATGGGGTGACCATCCGATTGATAGCGGAAAGGATACAAGGCCGATGCCGTTCGCATCGGCCTTGTTGTATTGTGGGATTATTCTGCCAGCACCGATTGCATGACCGGCAACAAGTCGGTGTTGTCGGCATAAGGGCCGCGAACCGGATCGGCATTGGTTGCACGTTGTGCCAGTTGTTCAGCATGGGCACCGCGGGCGAGCAGGGGGACCAGCGAGTTGGTGTGGCTGGTGTGGTGCCATTCGAGGCCGGGAAGTTTGCCAGCGCCGTTGTTGGTGACCGGGTTCCAGCGCGGGTCGGAACCGGGGCCGGTGAGATAGCCGCACTCGTGATCGGCGGTGACCAGCACCAGGGTGTCCTGCCAGGAGCTGTTTTGTTCCACCCAGTCGCACACCGCGGCCACGGTGCGGTCAAAGTCGACCTGCTCCTCGATGAGGCGGTCGGACTGATTGTCGTGGCTGGCCCAGTCGATGGCGCCGCCTTCGATCATCAGGAAGAAACCTTTGTCGTTGTTGTCGAGGACATTGAGAGCGGCTTTTGTCATTTCGACCAGCGTCGGCACCGTGGTGATCATTGGCACGGTGTAGGGTGTAACCGTTTTTGTTGTCACATGGCTGCCGTAGTCACCATCGCCGTCCAACTGGCGACCCTGCTGCAGGGTCTCGGCAATGCGCGGCACACCGAGCAGGCGTGTGGGTGTCGGGCCGTTGGCCAGGTTACGGAATGCGTCGCGGCTTTCGATCAGCGTCCAGTGATCGTCAACCCCATCGCTATTGGCATCGTTGCCGACAGCCCCCTCCTGCAGTTGATGCCACAGCTTTTCCCCACCGACATACTGGTAGCTTTCCGGTGTTTCCAGCAGTTGGCCGTCGTTGTCATACCACGGGTGGCCACCTCCCATCAGGACGTCAACACCACTGTCGAGAATCATCTCGCGGGCGATCTCCTCGTAGTTGCGACGGCTGACGTTATGTACGACAAAACCGGCTGGTGTGGCATGGCTCAAGGGCACACTGGTGACAATTCCAGTCGATTTTCCCTGCTTTTCAGCGATTTCCACAATGTTATCCACAGGCTGACGTTGACAATCCACACCGAGACCAGCCTTGTAGGTTTTGGTGCCACACGCCAAAGCTGTCGCTGCCGCCGCCGAATCGGTCGCACCATCCTTGACGTTGGCAAAGGCATCCCAGCCTTGGACGTACTCGCCACCATACAGGTAAGTGCTCATGGCCAGCTTGACATCAAAATCACGATAGGGCGGAGCGTCGAGTTCGCCGCTGCGGTAGAGGCTGCCGGCACGCAGATGGTTAAAGCCCATGCCGTCACCGATGAGCAGAATCACGTTTTTGCCATGAGTTGTTACCGCGTCTTCAGATGGTTTTTTATCCCGGCAGGTTTCACTCGGTGGCGTAGCGGATTGCTGGTGGGCTGGATCATGCGCAGCCGCATGGTCGTTGTGAGTGGCTGTCTCACTGTGATTATTGCATCCACCCAGCCAGGGCAGGGTAACAACCGACAGAATAATCAGGGCCGTGCGAAACGGCAGATGGCATTTATCGAGAGATATTATCATGGTCCTATCCTATGAGTACTGCGTGGAAGAATTCAAGGGGGTATTCCCTGTTACAGATCGTCACCGGCAATCTGCTCCCATTTGTAGATCTGAAAGGTGCAGTTGTCAGACATGGCGACGAACATGCCACTGGGGAAATCTTTTCCCAGTGGTGTTGACGTGACTTCCGAACCGTCACTTTCGCAGGTGGCCAATTCTACGACCTTGAGCAGCGGATGGTGATGGGGGTCGTCCGTTGTACCCTGACGGGGGAAGATGTGAAACTCGTTGGCCTGCTGATCCGACACCAGAATGTAGCCCTGGCCGTTGGGCTGGGTGTAGATGGAGATCCCTTCGTGGTCACCGGCAAAATCCTTGGTCGCGAACAGGGCCAGTTCCTTGTTGCTCTGCGATGGGTCGGCGTAGTACTTGCGCACCCCGACCCCCTCGTCGGAATAGTAGATATAGCCCAGTTCGTCATCCACGGCGATGGCTTCGATTTCGTTGAGGCCGCTGAAGGTGCCGAAGCGGCGCACCAGGGTGGCGCTGAGTTGACCGTTACCGTCGTCGTGTAGCAGGTACTGCCACAGATAACTGCCGGAGGGGCCGTTTTTGCGGCCGACAATGGCGAAGATCGCCCCATCCGCAGGACGCTTGTACAACGAGATGCCCATCAGGGCACGCTGGTCTTCACCCTGCTCACCGACGAACATATCGAGGCCGCCGCCGTCGATGGCAGTCATGTCCGGCAGGCTGAACACGCGCAGCTTGCTGGTCAGGCGCTCAGTGGCCACGGCAATATCCACAGACGTGCCGCCAAGCATCAGACCGTATTCAATGTCAACGTTGTTGGGGCGTTTGAGGGGAACGGTCTTGTCTTTGAGCATATGGCCCTTGAGATCAAACACGTACAAGCCGCCGTCGCGTTTTTTATCGGTGCCGACGATGAGACTCTTGGCGGCATCGTGCGGGTTGATCCAGATCGCCGGGTCGTCGGTATCATTGGGCGTCATGTCGGTCACCCGTTTCGGATGGATGATCGGTGTATCGCAGTTGCGCTGATAGGGAGCCTCGTCAGCGAGACCGAGTGACGGCACCAGAAGAACCGAAGCCAGCGTGGCTGCGATCAGGGTGCGGGTGGACGGGGTTAAAAAAGAAAACATAACACTCTCCTGAAAAATTAATTGATGGCAAAGCGGATCGGCACGGTGATCCAGGTGGCTACCGCCGCCTGATCGAGCATGCCGGGCTTGAAGCGCCAGCTGCTTACCGCTTGCAGGGCTGATTCATCAAACACGCCGGGCGGGTTGGCCTGGACCACGGACGCCTGATGGACCGAGCCATCGGTGGCGACGAGGAATTTCACCATCACCACACCACCGATTTTCTGCTGGCGCGCCTTGTACGGATACACCGGCTCGCGACGACTGATCACCTGCGGCATGGTGTCCACCTGGCTGATGTCAAACTCGCTCTGCGGGGCGCTGACCGGATTAAAGGCCATGCCGCCCAGTTTCATGTCGCTGATCGCTGCCTCGAACTGAGGTTGCGGCATCTGCATCGGCGGTGCCTGGGGCGGTGGTTGCTGACTGCGGGTTGGCAACGCCGGTGGCGTTTTCGGCAACTCCTTGGGTGGCGGTGGCTGTTTATGCTGATCCTCGGGCGGCGGAGGTGGCGGAGCCTGACGCAGGTTGTTGAAGGTGAATGCACTGGTCGTTGACTCCTTGCTGCCGTTGGCATCGATTTGTGACAGCAACGGAATCAACAGGAACAGCACCAGATTGGTGACCAGAGCCGCGGCCAGCGCGCTAACGAGCAGGGAACGCTGATGTGTCATGTCAGGCCCCTTTTTTCGCCGCCACACTGAGGTTTTTGACCCCGGCCAGACGGCAGGCATCAAGCACCTGAATCACCAGCCCGGAACGGCTGTTGCGGTCTGCGGCCAGCACCACTGAGCCGTTGGGGTTCTGCATCAGAAAGCGCTCCATGTACGATTGCACCGAGCGCACATCAACAGGTTTGCCCTCGACGACAACCAGATTGTCGGCCGTGATGGCGAGAACAATGTTGGTGCTGTCCTTGGTTTCGGCTGTTTGAGCGATGGGCCGCTGGACATCGACACCGGCTTCGCGAACGAATGAGGTGGTGACGACAAAGAAAATCAGCAAAATAAAGATCATGTCGATGAGCGGTGACATGTTGAGTTCCGCAGGTTTGCGCCGTTGACGGCGACTGAGAGTGACACGCGCCATAATTACAGCCCTCCTTGCTGCAACAGACGCAGGCTGAAACGCTGCATCCGCTCTTTGATCTGTTCGGCCCGGCGGTAAAGCAGGGCGCCGAGAATCAGCCCCGGCACGGCTACGACCAGACCGGCCTGGGTGGTGATCAGGGCTTCGGAAATGCCTGCGGCCATGGCGCGGGCGTTGCCGGTGCCGAACACGGAAATGACATTGAAGGTGGTGATCATGCCGCTGACCGTGCCGAGCAGGCCCATCAGTGGCGCGGCGCTGGCCAGCACCAGAATGGTGCCGATGAAGCGGTCCACCTCGTTGCTCTGGCGCTGCTGCAATTGCAGCAGGTGGTCGCGGTCTAGACACTGATGCTCGTGCAACCAGATAAACTGGCGCAGGATGCTCTGCTGCCAGAAGGCACCGACATAGCGTTGCTCCTTCAATGCCAGACGACATTCATTCAAGTTGACCTCGTCACGGCGGGCCTGAAAGAACAACAGGCTTTTGTAAAAGATCATCAGCCACATCACCAGCGAACTGGCCAGCAGCGGCCACATCACCAGACCGCCGTGACGGATCATGTCGAGGCTTTCACCGAGCAGATCAGTCATGGTCGTTTTCCAGCGGTTGTGGCGTGATGCGACCGGTTTTCAGCAGGGTGATCTTGAACGCCGTGCCTTTTTCCTCCAGATCGCCGATCAACACATCGACACGCCGCTCAAACAGGTGATGGAGCAGCATAATCGGAATGGCAACGGCTAAGCCAACTTGGGTGGTGATCAGTGCTTCAGAAATACCGCCTGACATCATTTTCGGATCGCCAGTGCCGAACACGGTAATGACCTGAAAGGTGCTGATCATGCCGGTGACCGTGCCGAGCAGACCGAGCAGCGGGGCGATGGCGGCAAACATGGCCATGGTCGGCAGAAACTTCTCAAAGCGGGGCATCTGCCGGAGCAGTGCCTCTTCCAGGGCGTTATCCAACACGTCCTGGGTCTGGCCGATCTGCTTCAGGCAGCTGGAGAGAATCTGACAGGTGGGGGCGTTTTTCTTTTCGCGACAGAACATCTCCCCCTCCTTGATCTGATCCAGTTCCACATAACGGGTGACCTGATGGAGGATGGTGTCAGAGTTGGCGCGAATGCGCAGGAAAAACGCTAATCTCTCAGCGCCCAGCAGCAGGGCGATGGCGCCAATAGCTAGGATTGGCCACACTAGAAAACCGCCCGATTTGAGCCATTCGCCAAAGCTTTTACTCTGGGTCAGTTGCAGGAACACCGCGCCACCGGAGATGTCCAGCGGCAGGTGGCTTTCTTCACCACTGAAAAAGCGATCGATGGCGCTACGGGCTGGGCCGGGGATTTCACCGGCGACGGCAACCAGTTGGCGGCCGTCGCTGTTGGCCTGCAGATAGCCAGAGCCGTCGCGATCACGATAGACCGCGCCCAGCGCGCCGATGCGGGCAATTTCGCCGCGGACGACAGAGCCGTCGGCGGCAAAAAATTCGCCATTGCCCAGACTCACCTGGCCACTGGCCGTGGTATAAGCGCGACACAGGGCGGTCAAAGCGCGAATCTCGTCCATGCCGGGGAACGCTTTTTTCTCCAGGATGGTATCAATGCTCTGCCGGGATGGCGCGAATTCAACACCGAGCGGACTGTGCTCAAACAGATCGTTGACCCGTTTGGCCGCGCCGAGCACGGTGCCCTGAATCCCTTCAATCTCTTCCTGCTCGGCGGCCAATTCCTGATTCAATTGCTGCTCGGTTTTGCTCAGTTTTGCCAGGTCTTTCTGGACCACGCTGAGTTGTTGCTTTTCATCTTTCACCTGACTGCGCAGTTGGCTGAGGGCCTTTTTCAGGTCGGCTTCATCCTGCTGCATCAGTTGTTCAATCATGGCCGCACGCGATAACCCCTGCTGGTTCATGGTGGTCAGCGAATCGCTGATCTCCTGCCAGGTGGCGGCAAATGTAGTGTGCGGCACGAGCAGCAATACCATGAGTATCGTCAGTAATGTTTTCATTACACGCCCTCCGTGGTGCGAATCGCATCCGGCAGCGGCAGGTCGATCAGTTCCGCGGCGCGTTTCTGCTCAATGATGTCAATGGTGACGCGCACCGTGTCGCGATAATCGGCAGGCAACGGTTTCCACACCCGCTGCTGAGCATCCCACTGGCCGACCTTGTCGCCGTTGGGGCTGAGGTAAAACAGGCCGATCCGTCCCAGACGCAACACCTGAACCATGGTGTCACCACTGGCCAGAGGCAGGGTCTGTTCCGTGACTTCAACGCTGTTTCCGTAGTCGGCTTCCACCTGCAACGCTTCAAGGACGCGGCGCAGTTTTTCACTCAGTGCCAAATCGGGATCGGTGAGAGACTGGTCGAGAAAGGCCAGCCGTTCGCTGCGTTCCTGGTCGAGAAACGGCAGGTCATTGGCGACATCGTTGTGCAGTTGTTCCACATTGCTGTCGAGGAACGGCTCCAGCTCTTTACGCAGCAGGCTCATCTGTTCTTTCTGTCGTTTGAGGTCG
>PKUE01000040.1 GCA_002869685.1 Desulfuromonas sp. | reverse complement strand
TGCCAAAATAACCTCAGGTCATGCCGTTGTTTCGCAGACGCAGCAGCAGGACATTAAAGAACAGCTGAAATTCCTCAAGAGTTTGTTTGAAGAAGGATTAATTACTCAAGGTGAGTATCAGGCTAAAAAGTCAGAAATCTTAAATAAGATCCACTGATATGTTCTGTTTTATTTGTGATTTTAATATTTTATAAAACGTGTGCTTTGGTATCCCTCACGGTCTAGTGGGGGATTTTTTTTACCATTTTGTCAGTAAATGTTGTACTTTTAAGGGTGAGAAATTATAAGATTAAAAAAAAAGACAAAAATGGTTTCAATTGGAGCGGGTATGTCACCAAGAGGAAAAAAGTATTGTCGTGAATCGCGTGTCACCAAAACGTCGGTTGTTCTTCCGCCCGATGCCAATACTCACGGGACGTTGTTTGGTGGAAAAATGATGTCTTATGTCGATGAGGTCGCAAGTATTTCGGCCATGCGGCATGCACGAACTTCTGTGGTGACTGCTTATATTGATTCCGTTCAATTTCTTTGTCCTGTTCGTGTTGGACAGGCGGTCACACTGGAATCTTTTGTTTGTTGGACCGGTCGAACCTCTCTGGAGGTTTATGTCAAAGTTCAAGCCGAGGATCTTCGCACTGGGGAACAGAAATTATGCCTGACGTCGCTGTTGGTTTTTGTCGCCCTTGATGAAAATGGCACTCCGGTTGCCGTTCCGAAAGTAGTTGCGGAATCTCCATTTGAACAAGCTCTTTTTGCCGATGGTGATGGCCGCGCCCAGCGCCGCTTGAAAAGGCAGTCGTTAATGCCCGAGTCAACTTGTTAACCTGTTTTTCCCCACCTTTAAGGGCACTGATTGATTTGTTGAGCATGATGCATTTTTTAAAATAACTGTTACTTTTATTAAAGGTCAAATAACTGCTATCAGGAGGCTGTTTTATGCGTGTGCAGAAAATCCGGACAAAGCTATTATTGCCCGTCTTTGGTGTGCTCATTTTCGCATCCATCGTCGGAATGCTGGGGATGAAAAATGCGATTACCACTCTTGTTGACAGTCAGTTACAAACAACACGACAACTGTCTGAACGATCACTTCAAGCCAATACCGCCGCTAAAATTGAAGACATTAATGGCAACATTGGTCGGATGGGAGAGAAAGCTCTGGAACAGGCGGCAATGCTCAGTCATGTTTCCGGCGTTGTCGATGCATATCGAGTTGCGCATAGCGGCGATCTGAACGATGAAAGTGACCCCTCTGGTCAGCAAGCCCGGGAACAATTGCGTACACTGTTTAAACCGATCATTGCTGGATTCAAGCAGGAAACCGGCCTGGCGGAGTTAAAACTTCACTTTCATCTGCCGACTGGGCGCAGTCTGGTTCGTCTCTGGCGTGAAGGCTGGCAGACCAAGCGTAACGGCCAGAAAATTGATGTTTCCGACGATCTGACCGGGTTTCGCAAGACCGTCATCGAAATAAATCAGGGCAACTATAAACCGATTCGTGGTATCGAAGTCGGCCGCGGCGGCTTTGCAATTCGCGGTCTTGTTCCTATTCAGGATGATGCTGGAACACATCTTGGTTCTGCTGAAGTTTTGTTACCATTCAATGATCTGATCAAAATTTCTAAAACGGCAGAGACGCAAAATTATTCCGTCTATATGAATGCGGATCTCCTGCCGATTGCCACCAAACTGCAAGATAAAAGTAAATATCCGGTTCTGGCTAACCAGTTTGTTCTGTGTGCTTCAACCGATCAGACATTGATCAGTGGTCTGGTCAACATTGATCGTCTGTCTGCCGGCACTTCAGCACCTCATTCAGAGCTGGTTGGCAATTATTATCTCACCGTTTTTCCGATTAAGGATTTTTCTGGCAAACAGGCGGGCCTGATGGTGATGGTGGAAGATGTCTCAGAAACCCTCACCAGTTTGGCGACTATCACCAAAAACGGTGAAACGTCAATGTCGTCTATTGAACAGAAAAGTGTAATCGGAGCCGTATTGTTGTTGGTTTTGATTGGCACGATCGTTCTGGTGGTGACCAACTTCATTACCAAACCTTTGGGGCAGGCTGTGGCTGTGACAGAGGCGATCTCTCAGGGGGATTTGAGTCAGCGTTTGACGATTCATCGGGATGATGAAATGGGTGCGTTGTCCAAGAGTCTTAATGCGATGTGTGACAGCTTGTCTGACAAAGTTGAACTGGCGAAGACCATCGCCAGTGGTGATTTGACCCCGGAAGTGACCCTTGCCTCGTCGCGCGATGAATTTGGTCGTGCATTGCAGGAGATGGTGGCCGGTCTGGGGAGTTTGGTGGGTGAGATCAGTGGCGCAAGCAATCAGATTGTCTCCGGGGCGATGCAGGTTTCAGATGTCAGCCAGTCGCTTTCTCAGGGGGCTACTGAACAGGCCGCTTCCTTAGAGGAAATCACCAGCTCCATGACTGAAATTGCCAGTCAGACCCGGCAAAATGCTGACAATGCCACGGTGGCCAATCAGCTGTCTGGTTCTGCGATCAAGTCAGCAGACGAGGGCAATGAGAACATGCAGGCCATGGTTGCGGCCATGAAAGAGATCAATGAAGCGGGCCAGGATATTTCCAAAATTATCAAGGTTATCGATGAGATTGCTTTCCAGACCAATCTGCTGGCGTTGAATGCCGCCGTTGAAGCTGCCCGTGCCGGACAGCATGGTAAAGGCTTTGCTGTCGTCGCCGAAGAGGTCCGGACACTTGCGGCACGCAGTGCCAAAGCCGCACAGGAAACAGCGGCATTGATCGAAGGATCGGTCTCTAAAGCTAATAACGGCTCTCGCATTGCCGAGAAAACTTCCGGTTCTCTGCAGGAGATCATGCAGGGCATTACTAAGATGGACGATCTTATCGGAGAAATCACGACGGCTGCCAATGAGCAGGCCGAAGGAATCTCTCAAGTGAATCAGGGCCTGAGTCAGATCGACCAGGTGACACAACAAAATACGGCCAGTGCAGAAGAGGGGGCCGCTGCGGCTGAAGAGCTGTCCAGTCAGGCCTAACATATGCGGGGAATGCTGTCCCGTTTCAAGATTGATGAGCGCAAAGCGCTCAGTCGCGGGATTGAGGCACCAGCCAACGTTGCCGTTCAGGACACCCTGCAACTTGATTGGGGAGAGTGAGTTCTCAGTGGTGTGATGTAACGCACAGAACTGAAGATAACTTCTGACAATAGAAAAGACAAAAAGGCCGTCGTATTACGACGGCCTTTTTGTTTCGTGGCATTTGCAGCATTCGATTTCTGTTATCTTTTTATTGCGCGCCGCCCTGCTAGCGATCTGTTCCTTTCGAAATGACTCAGGCGGTAATTTGTCGCGGCGTGCACAGTGGGAAACGCAGAGAAATCGTTGTCCCCTGATTGACGGCACTGTGAATGGCGATGGAGCCACCATGGGCTTCAATGATGCGTTGACATATTGGTAACCCGAGGCCGGTTCCATAGATTTTTGTGGTAAAGAACGGAGTGAACAGTTTTTTGATGGTTTCATTGTCCATACCCGTTCCCTGGTCCTGAATCGAAACAATCAGCTCCGATTCACCAACCTGAACTCGGGCTGCCAGTTCGCCACCTTCAGGCATGGCTTCGGCGCCATTTTTAAACAGATTCCAGAGAACCTGGCGGATCAGATCTTCATCCAGAGGGATGGCGGTAGAATCGTCACCGGAAAAAGAGAAATGGATTCTTTTGAAATTTTCCATCGTCTCTGCTTCAGTGGCAACCTCCTTCAACAGTTGCATGGGGGTTATTAAGGTCTGGTTGGGGGTCCAGGCGCGGGCATAGTCGAGCATCTGGTTGACAGTATTCTCGATACGGAAAACCAGGATAATGATTTCATTGAGAATCGCGACTTGACGCGGGTTGTCTTTGACGCTTTTAAGCAGCATCTGCGCGGCACCGCCAATCCCGGCCAAAGGATTGCGTATTTCATGGGCTATGGACGCACCCATTTCACCAATGGCTGCCAGACGCTTGCTCTGGGCAATCTCATCATGCATCGCTTTAAGGTCAGAGATGTCGCGCACGATCCAGACAAACAGGGTATCTGTACCGATCTGGACGGAACTGGCACGCATATGCACCGGAATGTGTTCGCCATGAAATTTCTTGCCGGACATTTCGCAGCCGGAGTCAAAGCATTTGTAGTGACTGGTTTCCGGGTAGTTGTTGATGGTCATGATCAGGCGACCGGCGTGTTCCTCTTGAGCCAGTAGACTGATGGATTGGCCGATCAGTTCCTCAGGTTCGTAATCAAACATTCGCGCGGCGGCGCGATTGAGACTTTCAATGGTGCCATTTTGGTCGACGGTGATAATGCCGTCAGGGGCAGTATCGAGAATGGCATGAATCCGTTTTTCATTGCTGCGTAAGGCTTCTTCAGCGGCGAGGCGTCTTAATCGGTCGCGTTGCAGACGGTGAACCATCTGGTTAAACCCTTGCCACAAGACACCAATTTCATCTTCACTGGGGGTTTTCAATGGTACGGTGAGCAGATCTTCGGCGGTATTGATGCTGTTGACGTGACGTGTCAGTTTGGAAATAGGCTTAATGACGTTACGGCGTAAGAACAGAACGAAAATTCCGATGGTGATAAAACCCGAAAAAACATTGGAAAACGCATCATAGGAGATGGTTTCCAAGCCGTGAATGACGCCACTGCGATCTGTTTTCATATGGACAATAAATGCCGGCATATGGTTGATATCTCGAACAACTTTGAAGGTATGCAGCGTGTTTCCGATTGGTTTAATGATGGGGTCTTCGCGCATTTTAAGAAATTCAAAATCGTCTTCGCTGATCAATGGTGACACTTCCGGCAGCAGAAATTCGACACTGCCATGCAGGTGTTGGTTGAGTTGCATGACCGGACTGTCGAACAGTAACCGCCCCAAGATCAGAAAACCGTTGTAGGGTGCTTCTTCATCACTGTCGGTGATAGGGCGTGATGAGAGGAGCATCGGACCTGCAGCCGTCATCATGAAGCCGGTATTGTTTTCTGTCACTTTTAACAGTGGGCTGTAGGGTTGCAGGAACTCTTCCTGACCGGACCAGTCGTGCTTATCGGAATGGCCGATCCAAACCTCTTTCGACTGGTTATCCACATAGCAGATCAGATCGAGTGCGTTGTTGCTGAACGTGGACTGTACCAGATTGGAAGCAATGTAGTTTTCGTCAGTGCCGCCACTGTTCATGAATGCGTAACTGTCATCCCACGATGCCCAGTCGCGACAGAGGCGATCCAGTCCTATCAGCTCAAAGGTGAGGATTTGCATGGTGTGGTCGATATGTTCCTCGACGCGGATGCGTTCCTGCTGCAGAAAGCTGGGCAACACGAAGAGACGGTGGACTGTATAGTCCATCAAACCATAGATGCTCAAGGTGGCAAACAACATGAGCAGGATCTTGAATCTCAGTGACATAAGTGCTCTCGCCGAAAAAGAAAAAGGACACAACATCATAGCATAGATGCCAAGATGTAGAATACCTCAGACGTATTTGACAGCGGGCAAATTTTTCAGTGAGAACAGGTGTTTTTACGCCGTACTGGATAAATTGTTCGTGATGAACTCAGTGGGTCAGACCAGTCGCAGTACTTTGGTTTTTGGCGGGGTATCTTCCGTATAGAAACAATGGTTGTTGCCACCAAGTTTCTTGGCCATGTACATGGCCTGATCGGCCTGATTGAGCAGGGCTTCCGGGTCAACACCGTCAAGCGGGTAGACGGCTGTTCCCATGCTGGCCGAAGAGTTGATACGCAGACTGTTGATGATATAGGGCGCGGCCAGGGCGATCCGGACTTTGTCGACAATTTTCGGAATATCGTTGCGGTCTTTGATGCCGGTGAGGATCAGTAAAAATTCGTCACCACCGATTCGTGAGACGGTATCGTTTTCACGCAGGCAGTCCTGCATGCGTCGGGCAGATTTCTGCAGCAGGATATCGCCGATGGCATGACCATGATGGTCATTGATATGTTTCAGGTTGTCCAGATCAACATAGACCAACGCGGTTTTCTGATGATAACGGCGTGCCTGGGAGATTGCCTGATTTAACCGATCATTGAGCAGGAAACGGTTAGGCAGATTGGTCAGCATATCATGATACGCCATTTTCAGGATCTGCTCATCGTGTTCGCGACGTTGGCTGATATCCCTGAAAATGCCTCGAATCATGTGGGGTCTGCCATTTTTGGTGCTGTAGCTGCAATTGCCTTCAAGAGTAATGGATTGACCATCGCGCGTCTGGTAGGTGACTTCAAAGCAGCCCTTTGATTGTCCCATCAGTAATTCGTTGAAGCGGGCTTGGCAGGTGTTCTTATGGTCCTCGGCAATGATATCGAAAATATTCATGCGGGAGGCTTCAGAACGGGTATAGCCGAGGGTTTCTTCCCAGATGTTATTGACATAGAGAATGTTGCCACGGGTGTCAACGACCTGAATGAGGTCCTGGGCATGATTGATGAAATCGCTGAATAATTGCTGTTGTTCCGTTAGGTCATGAATGCGTTTGTCGCAGCGCAAGTGACAGGCCAGCAGCAGGGCGGCAATCGCCGCAGAGGTCAGACCGACAGGCATGAACAGAAACGTTGATGCCGGACTCAACTGGGTTGTGTTGATCAGATAGATGTAGCCGGCGATGGCAGCGAGAGCTCCTGCTGCACTCAGCGTCATGGCGACAGGTCGGTTCGTGTTGATCATGACCCTCCTCACAATGGCAATTCATTTGGACAAATGGAACAAGTGTAAAGGCTAAGGTTGATAAAAGGGGATGGGTGAAACCACCCATCCCCATAGTGTTCGAGCCGTGGTGGTTTAGGTCTAACCATCCTTGCTGGTATGGCAGGCGAAGCAGCCATTGTTATCTACGCCGCCGATTTGTGAACCGGCGCTGATGTTTGCATAATCCCAGCGCAGCAGGTCGGCATAAGGAGAGCCGTGGGCGCGGTGACAGGAGATGCAAGTGACAACTGAGTTTGCCAAGGTGACATCAGCTGTTGCTGCAACCGGTGATGCAACACCAACCGGAGCGATGATGTTGTAAACACCTGTTTCGCCATAGATCGCAGAGTAGCTGGCGTATTCCGTTGAACCACCGGGCAGAACGATGTCGGTCGGGTGACGCAACCAGGCACTGCCATCAGAGACGGTGTTGGTTCCACTGTGGAAATCACCATGACATTGACCGCACAGAGAACTGATTGTGTCGCCAGCGTCGGCCATGGCTGACGCTTCGCCGCGAGCTTCAGCTTTGTAGCTGTTGTGGTTGGAGATTGAGGCTGCATACTCCCAATCTGGAGCTTCGGTACCGAGGATGCCGTCGAGGAAACGGAAACTTTTGGCAACGCTCGAGCCGTCGATACCACCAGCATCGGAACCGTGATGGGCGCCACTGATACTGGCATAGTCACCTGATACTGTGCGGTCACCATGGCATCCCATTGTGCCGGCACAGGTCAAAGGAGTCCCAGATGCGAAAATGGATTGATCGGTGTCACGACGTCCAGGGGCATCCATGTCGAAATCACACAGACCGTCGGTGGTAACATTGTGTCCGGTCGTTTTGTCAGCACCGGCGTCTTTACCAACCCACCAGAAGCTGCCGCCAGCCAATGTTTGAACACTGGCGACTAAAGCACCGCCCGAAAACTCAGGACCATAAGTCGGCTCGGCTGTGTCCATGACGTAAGGAATGCCACCAGCACCGGCGGATGCCCCATCTGCCTCTTCATTGTTACCGGTATGGCAACCAACACAACCGCCAATAGTCAATGAACCTTTGGCTCCACCCGCTAATGCGGCACCGGAACCGTCGGTGGCATGCATGGTATGGCAGTTGGCACAGGAACCGCTGACACTGGCCAGAGCATTGGCGCTCCAGAGCGTCAGGGTGATGATGAGTAACAAACCCAGCCGTGATGTTTTCATTGTTTTCCTCCTAGAGTGTTGTGGCAGCTTGTCTGATCTGTTAAGAACGAGCTTTCTTTTTTATCTTATCTTGATCCTTAAAAAATTTGGTCGTGTGGGGCAGCTGTGTGAAGTCACCCAGCTGGTGTGGAATAACCCCCACATTTACAGCAAATAGCTTGAGACTCTGCTGTTATATCAATACTTATCAAGAAGCGTGCCGAAACAGGAAGGTCACATAAAGGGGAGAGGGGGAGAGGCGGGGGCAGACGGGCTCTTGTCTGTAAAACAAAGAGCCCGCGCGTAACTGGAAAATCAATCGTTGTTTAACGTGGTTTTACAATCGTTGAGCAGGCGATGTACTTCGCGAATTTTTGCCTGGGTCTGCGGTGGAAGTTGATCGATCTCGTCAATGCCGTTGATTGCTTCCTGCATGTCACTCAGACGTTTATCGACAGTGGCAATTGTATCGTTGATGTGACTGGTGAAATTGACCAGCGTATCTTTGGTCCGCAGCCGGATTTTAATCCTAAAATCACCGGCTTTGACCTTGTTCAATTCCTGTTCGATCCGGTACAGCGGACCGGCAATTTTTTGCGGCAGGAACAGAGCCAACAGGGTGCCGCTGATCAGGCTGATGGCTGCTCCGGACATAACCACGGGCAGCAGCAGATCACTGACACGGCGGATTTTTATGTGCGCCTGGTAAAAACTGTTGATGGTTTCATGGCGGGCATAACCATACAGGATCAAAGCAGAAATGATTGATGTGAGAATAATGATGCCGCCGATACGGATCAGTAACCATACCTGCAAGCGTCGTTTGACGTTGAGATTGACAATTTTGCGATGGAATTGGTCAGCAGTCATGGGGGATTCCTTGTGTGTTAAAACCGACAGAACGTTTATCTCAATCAATAATTGGTATGGCAACCAATACAAAGAGCTTTTTTCGATTTCTTGATCAGACGATATTCCTCATTGCCGCCATGAACCGTATGGCAGGACATGCAACTGATTTTACCGTTTCTGAGTCGCTTATACTCCGGTGGAATGGTCATGTTGAGTGGTGGCATAACATTCACCGGATGGGATTGCCCCGGTTCAAGACCGGTGTGGCACTTATGACAGACTTGGGTTGTCGTGTAAAGTTCATCGTTCAGGACGATATGTTCATCCTCTTCAGTCGTGTTATCTGCAACAGAAGGCGTGTCGGCATTAGTTTGAGGGATAACGGGTTCTTCGATTGTCTGGCCCTCCGGATTATCCTGAACGCCGACAGAAAGGCTGGCCGGATCTGGGGTGATCACTTCAACCCACAGTTTTCCCTGTAGCTGTTTCAGGGCGAATTTCTCTTCGTTTGCTGATTTTAGCGGGGTCTCTCTGTCGTTAATTGGCAGGTTGAGGATATTGAAAGTCTCCGTTGTTTTCACTCGGCGGTAAGGATCGCGGCAGGTAATGTCGACCACGTAACCAACCTCGGTGAAATTACGTAATTCGATTTTATGGTCGTAGGTATAGAGGTCATCTTCCTCAAAGAGTGTATCCGGGCTGTTGTTGCCATAGCTGGTGGTGCAGCGACTGGGTTCGTTGGTTGTCCAGTGCAGAGTTGCCCGGGAAACCAGTCGGGTATCGAAATTGTTCAGATGCAGATCGTCAATGGAGAGCATTTGATAAGCGGGTTCCTGAACCTCAAGGCTGTCAAGCGCAGGCGTCGGCATCTGATGTGTTCTTTTGCCGCCCTGTTCATACCACAGGTCGAGAATGAGATTGTCGCGTAACGAACGCTCCAGCAGTAATGCATATTGGTGGCTGGCAGGAGTGAAATTTTCCACCAGCCATTTGATCGGTTGTTGTTGCTCCGCACGAGGCTGTTTGTAGGCAATGATATAGCTGGATTGTTGCTGTGGCTGTTCAACGACAACAGGGGCCTCAACGATGGTTTTGGCATGACAGACCTGGCACTTCTTGTCGCGCACCGGTTCATGAACATAATAGGCTTCGTTGATCATCTGCTCGACGTCATCGTGGCATTCCAGACACGACGAATCGTCTGCCCAGCCGCTTAAGGGGAGGGTAAGCAGAATGATGAAGACGACGAGTCTGATTGAAAATATGTGTGTCGGGGCGTGCATTAATTCATGGCTCCTGAACAACAATAACATCCGGTACCGATCCGATTTCAATGATCTGAATCACTTTTTCCGAAGGGAGATCCAGAACGTAAATGCTGTGGGTGTTTTTATCGGCAATGTAAAGAAGGCGGCGTTTATGAGACATCGCCAGATCCTGTGGTGAATGACCCGCTTCAACCTGACGGGCAACCAGTTGCTGCCCGTAGGGTAGCAAGGCCAGATTGTTGCGAGACTGTTGTGCGATGATCAGGTTGCGGTTGATTTCATCATCAATCATCGCCGTTGGGCTTCCGGCCGTTGGAATCCGCGCCTGAATGGTGCCATTGTCCGGGTTGAGTTGTATCACCTGATGATCAAAAACGTCACTGATAAACAGCGTTTCGTTGGCATAAATTGTTTCGTACGGGCGTTGGCCGGCGGTAACGTCGGCAATGGTGGCCAGGTTGTCCGCGTTGAGGATGTGCAGTTGCTGGTCGCCTTGTGAAATTACGGCGAGGCGCGGTTGACCGTTGTGCTTGTACCAGTAGGGACGACTGGGTTCATGACCGATATTGATCTGCGCCAGGCGGGTTCCGGTTTCAGCATCAATTTTTAATAACTGGCGATTGACCGTGTCGGTGACAAACAGGTCTTTGCCATCGTCGGAAATGGCCAGACCCTCGGGGCCTTGAGTCATGGGCAATGGGATGCGGTCCGTCATTTGTTGTGAAATGCCGTCCCAGCGTTGAATTTGTTGCCGTTGCCGATCGAGAAAGTAGACCAGTCGCTGCCGGTTGTCGACAACCATGTCGGTAATTTCCCCTTGCAGGGGATAGGCTGCCGTGACGATAAACTGATCGGTGCGAACAATATATAACGTGGCCAGATCCGGGCACAGAACGTAAAGCAGATTGTCCGCCAGAGGGGGTTCCTGAGTGTCGATATTGAACAGCGTTGGCAAAGAACGGTCCAGATTGTAGGGTGACAACGCGCACTGGATAAACAGACAGGTACTGCCCGATTCCTTCAGAATTAGATGATTGGTGATCGCGAGCTCCACCTGTTCGGTGCGCAATAACACATCTTCCTCTGAGTATAACTCAACCCGAAAGCGGATTTTTTCATAAGCGGTGGCTGGGAGACTGTCGATGGCAACCAGCCGTTGGCGACTGGAGCGTTCCTGCTTCACCTGTGGTGCTTTGCAGGTCAGCCAGGTTTGTTTGGTGTTTAATTCGATGTCCTTGAGTTCAAGACGAAAATCGGGAGTAGAGGTGAAATTGACGTAGATACTCAAAACACTGCCCGAAGGGGACAACATGATGTCCTGTTTTGCCGGTGCCATGGGTTGACAGGCCGCCATCATCAGGGCGAGCAGGATGATGAGCAGGTCAAGAATATGAAATCGTTTCATGGGTGTTCCGTCATCAGTCTTTTGTTGTGTGGCAGTTGCTGCATAAGCCGCCATCGTTGCTTTCGGCATAGCCCCATCGCATCGCTTTGTAGTAATCGGACCCATGCGCCCGGTGACAGGACAGGCAGGTGACGATCGTATCATCGGAGAAGGTTACGCTGCTTTTAACGCTGGTAACTGTCGAGCTGGCCACTGGAGTTGCCGGCAGATAGGCATGACCCGCACCGCCATAGTTGCGGTATTCCGCGTTAAGATCGGTGTTGCCCATGTCGTAATCGGTCGGATGGCGTAACCAGGGTGATCCTCCCCCCGAAGTCAGGTTGGCCGAGGGATTGTGAAACAGGCCATGACATTGGGCACAGAAAGAGCTGATCGTCGATGTTTCCGTCATTTGTCCGGCATCATCAATCCCTTTGTATTGGTTGTGAAGGGCCGCTGTCGGAGTAAATTCCCATTCAGGGTCTTCATAGCCGGCGATTCCCACCAGCAAGCGGTAACCACTGGCCGGCTCATCGTCCGGTGCTGTGATCGCTGTTCCCTGGCTGTTTTTATGATGGCCGCCGTAGATCGCCTGATAGGGGTCACTGGTCGAATGTGTACCGTGACAGCCGTAGGTGCCCGCACAAGTGATTTGTTGCCCTGACCAGGAGCCGTTGCCGGGGGTCGATCCGTCGCTGGCGGCACGCCCGCCGTCAAAACCGGGAGGAGCCGACAATGTCAGGTCCGTATTCGCGATCCCTTCAACATTGTGTCCTTTGTAATCAGTTGCCGCGACATATTTAAACGTTCCACCTGCCAGCGTATCGCCTTCAATTCCCGAGGTGTTGTAATCCACCGTTCCGGTATTGTGGACAAATGGGGTGGTGCCCCCTTGAGTATTGGTGCCGGTATGGCACCCTACGCAGTCATCAAGCAGCAGAGAGTGGTTCGGACCGGAACTGTTGACCAGACTGTTGTTCTGACTGTTGTGCATCGTGTGACAGTTGGAGCAGGGCCCGGTTACTTTTGCCAAAAGTGCAGGACACCACAGGCACACAATGGCGATGGCAACGCACGTCAGGTGGCGCAAACGGCAGAACTGCTCCCTGCCTGTGAATATGTGATGTCGATATGCTCTCATCATCTTTACGGCTCCCGATCCGCAGGATCAGTGCTTGAATACCTCAATACGGTCATTGCCCTGATTGACCACACACAGTTGCTGGCGCCAGTCGAAGTGTAATTCCACCGGATAATTCAATTGTCCGCGACGTGCTCCTCGGCGGCAGAAATCGTATTGAAATAATCCTTTTGCAGAAAATACGACAATTTTTCCGGCGGGACGGTCGAGGACATAAATCATGCCGTGCGAGTCGATGTCAAAAGAAACGGCTCGATCCAGCGGCGCGTCCAACGTGATTTTTTCCAGTTGTTGTCCATCCAGAGTGAAGCGCAGTAATTGTTTATGCCGGCCATCCAGCGCGTAGAGAGACGTTCCCTTAATTTTGAAATCTATCAGAGCACTGTCCGGTTGCGCCGAAAATACGGCAGCGATTTTTAGATTGTCATCAAGACGGAAGATCCGTCCGTCGTGACTGTTGGCGACGTAAAGGCGGTTTTTGTCGTCCGTGACTACCCGGTCAATCAAAACCGGTTGTGCCGTCGTTTTGCTCAAATCGAAGCGCCGAACATTGCGGTCATTGAGATCAACATAGAGCAGTTCGTTGCTGCTGCGCTGGGCGATCCATATTTTGCCCGGTGAGGCAAATGCCAGGCTGACCGGTTTGTTGAGTGTGCCGGAGGCATCAAATCGGTCGAGGAGCTGGCCCTTTTCATCGAAGGAGACCAGCTGGTTTCCCGTGTAGTCCACCACATAATAGCGTTGACGGCTAAAATCAATGGTGATCCCTGCCGGGGCAGTAATCGTCATCTCTTCTGGAAATGACAGACTGCTGTGCCATGATGGTGCCTTGGCCCAACTCAGTGTCGGCAACAGACTCAGGGCACATACGAGTAGCAGGCAACGGTGAAAGATCATTGTGATGCTCCTTGATGTTGACATTATCACTTCAATGACATGATTGACGGATTCCCTCGTCGCTTAATAGCCCGCATGACACAGAATACACAGGCCCTTGTCACTGGTGCCCCTGAGGTTGTATTTAAACATCGTGCCATTGCAAGGATCATGACAGGAGATACAGTTCATCGGTTGACCATTACGTGGGTCAAGAGCCTGATCACCCATGGGGTGACTGAAATTGCTGTGGCGCTCATGACAGTCAACGCACGCGCTGTCGTTATCTTTTTTCCGCATCGCCGGCAGATCGCTGCTGTGCAATTGATGACAATTAACACAGCGGTCCGCATGGGGGTGAACATACAGACTGTTGGCGCGGCGAGAGAACTTGCCCTCATGACATTGGCGGCATGCGTCACCCGGGGCCTGTTTGATCAGGCCGTCCTGACGACTGGCGTGCGGGTTATGGCAGTTAAAGCAGCTGTTGGTTTCGGTTCCATTGACCCGGTGACTGAACTGACCATTAAATGAAGCGAAGATATTGTCATGGCATTCCAGACATAAACTGGGATTGTTCTTGCGGGAATGGCAACTCTGACATTTCTTTTCGGCAAAAGGTTGATGCAATTTTTCCCGCAGTAAACTGGTTTTATTGGATTTGTGCGGTTGGTGACATTCCAGACAATCCACGCCCTCCAACGAGCGGTTAAGGTGTTTACTGCGCAGCGCTGGCGATGATTCATGACAGCCCAGACACAAGGCGCTGCTGTTCTTTTTCAACATTGCACGGTTATTTGACGAGTGGGGCAGGTGACAGGTGGTGCACTGCCCTTTGGCAAACGGCGCATGGGCTTTCCCCGGTTGTTCTTCAATGTCGGTATGACAACTCAGACACAATTCGGCCATTGATCGATTGAGCAGATGCGCTGATTCGGAGGCATGCGGTGCATGGCAGAGCGTACATTCCCCGTCAGCCACGGGAGGATGGACGGTGGTTTTGCTCATGACCTGTTGTTCAAACTTCTCATGGCATTTGAAACACAGTTGGCTGCCTTTTTTGAGCAGTAAACCATCATATTTCGCCAGATGGGGACTGTGACACTGCGCACATTGCCCCTTTGCAATCGGAGAGTGGGTGATATGACCCTTAAATGTTGCAGCGTCATGGCATTGAAAACAACGGGAATCCGCAGTTGCCAGACCCGACCAGCTGACAGATAACAGCAGGGCGACCGGCAAGATTATCCATAGGCGAGAACACATCAGCGGGCTCCTCCTTGATGACAGGCCTGGCAGTTTTTCTCTGCAAAAGGCTGGTGTTTAATCGGAAAGGTCAATGCACGCTCCATGCTGCCGTGACTGTCGTGGCAACTCAGACAGCTGTCGCCGCCGGGCGCGATTCCGCCGTGATGAACGGCCAACTGCTGTGGTGTTTCATTGTGACATTGCTGACAAAGCCGATCCGGTGCCACCGTGAGCAGATGCACTCGGCTGCCCTGATGAACTTCGTGGCAGGAGGTGCAATCACCCTGTCTGGCCGGTTCGTGGGCAACGCCTTTGGCCCAGTAACGGTCAACGTCGTGACAGCTCAGACACAGATCAGGAAGAGGTTGCTTGAGATTCGCCGGATATCCGCTGCCGTGGGGATGGTGACAGGTGGTGCAGTTCCCCTTGGCAAAAGGCGAGTGCTGGATGGCCTTGCTGTCGCGCACCATCTCCTGATGACAGTCAACACAGATCGCGTTGTTCTCTTTGACTGCCAGAGCCGGATAATTACTGGCATGGGGGTCATGACAGGTGCGGCACTGCCCCTGTTTGAACGGACTGTGTGTCGGACCATTCAGACGGGCCTCTTCAATGTCGTCGTGGCATTCGGCACAAAGTTTTGCCCCTTTCGCCACCAGCAGGTCACGATTGTCGCTGCCGTGAGATTGGTGGCAGCCGGAACATTCACTTGTCGCGGCCGGTGCATGCAGATTGACCTTCGCCAGAGTTTCACGCATCGATTCGTGGCAACTCAGACACAGTTCCTGTTCCGGTTCAACCAGCAGAGAAGGTTGTGCGCTGCCATGCGGGGCGTGACAGGTATTACAGGCTTTTTCGCTCGCCGGGCTGTGAGGAACGCGCATTGAAACCATACCCTGCTCGTGGCACGAAGCGCACAGGGAATTTAACGGCGCTCGGAGCAGTGCCTTCTGGCTCGACGGAGAACGGTGTGGAGCGTGACATCCCAAACATTGACCGCCGCTGTAGGCGGGATGCTGACTTTTCTGTTTTTTTTCAGCGTCATGACAGGAAAAACACAAGGTTTCAGCCGGTTGCGTCAACAGACCTTTGACATCACTGGCATGCGGATCATGACAACTGAAACATTCGCCGTCTTGAACCGGCTGGTGGCTGTCCTGATGGGCCATGTCCTGTTCACGTTGCGCATGGCACTTCAGACACAAATCTTTGCCTTGCGCCACCAGGGCAAAAGGTGTCGATGAATCGGCAGACTGGTGGCATCCTGAACAATTGCCTTGAAGAATTGGCTGGTGAACACTTTCACGCAGCAACCCATCACGTTGCGACGAATGGACCAGGTGACAGCTGCTGCACTGTGTGGTGACTTGATAGTCAGCGTGGGCCTGCTTAATGCGTTTTTTGTCGTCGTGACATCCCAGACATTGTTGCTGTTGCGATTGGATCAGTCGTCCCGGGTGGAGCGAATAGTGGGGTGCATGGCAGGTTGCGCAGCCTTGTTCAACCGGCTGGTGGCGCACTCTGGCCGTAAACTTATCCGCATCATGACAGGTCAGGCATAGACCGTTACCTGTTTGTGTCAATAGGGCGTCGTTGTCGCTGCCGTGAGGATTATGACACGGAGCGCAATTGCCTTTCTTCACCGGTTGATGGACAACCGCATTCGGATCCGTCGATGTGATTTGCTGATGACATTGGAAACAGATCTGATCCTCGGCTGTTTTCAGGTAAATTCCACCCAGTAAACCGTGGTTGCGGTGACAGTTGTTGCATTGTCCGCCCTTAAGTGGTGCATGGAGGTTGCGGTGCTGCAAGATACTCTGATATTCCGCATGGCAGTCAAGACAGTCCTTGACCACGCGCTTGGTGGGGCCGGAAGTACCGGAACAACCATAACTGAGTAACAACGTACAAAGAACGATTAAAAAAGATGGGAACCATCGTTTCATCATTTATTGCCCCTTGAGTTGATTGATACAGCGTTGCCATTGGCGCTCATTGACAGAAATAGATGCCCGCTCACGCAGTTGTGCGATCAGGGACGCTCGGCGTTGATTGAACTTCTCGTCACTGAGTTGCGCTTTGAGACTGTCATGCACTTGATCAAAAGGTTTGTGGTCGACCTTTGGTTCTTCAAGCAGGCGGATGAAATGATAGCGATCATCAACCTGAAGCATATCACTTTGGCCTGGTCTCAATTGTGCCACTAATTCTTGCATCTCGGGAATCAAGTGAGCCAGCGGTGTGGTTTTTTTCTCAATGCCTCCAGGGGCAAGCGGTGCCAGAATCTGATCAAACTCACGGCCCTGTCTTAATTGATCGCGCAGCTGCAGAGCCATTTTTTCGTTGCGGGTTTCAACGCTTTCGTAGCTGACCCGCACCGGAAACGCATAGTCTTCAAGGTGACTCTGATAATAGGAGTGCAGTTCCTCTTCCGTCACTTCGGTATAAGGATGGATCAGGGCTTTTTCCAGTTCGCGAATTAAACGATGCCGTTGATAGAAATAATAAACCGAGTCGAAAGGTGGCCGGGTTTCATAGTCGCGATTCAGCGCTTCCATGGTGGTGACGGTCTGCGCAATGATATCGTTGGCAACCCGCTGGACAATATCTTCGAATGAGGTGTCTTTGAGGTTCTTCCCGCCGAACCGTTTGTAATGGTTGGATGCATTGACAAACAGAATCTGGGCAGTGATGGTCAAATCCGGAAAGGTAATTGCCGCTTGATCGGCAACTTCTTCATCCGGTCCCTGTTCATGAATACGCCCGATGACATCCTGGTTGAGTTGAACCTGATATTTTTTCATCAGTTTCAGATTCAGCTGTCCGGTCAATTCGGCCTGACGCTGTTTTCTCAAGCGGTAGATAATGGGCTCGGCAACATTCGCCATATCGTTGTCATTGCCGGGATCCTGTTCCATGATTTCAATAATAAACCAGCGATCATTGTAGGAGTAGGGCGCGAGATAGCGCTCTGAGCCACGTTGCTCGTAGCCTTTGCGAATATGCGCAGGCAGTTGGTTTGGACGCTGGACAACCGGTTCTGATACCGGTTGTTCGAGATCTTGCCATTGAGGATCTTCAAAAATCTGCTCAGTGCTGTTGCCACGTTTCGCGGCCGCAAGAAACGTGTCGCACTGCTGTTTTGACGTCAATTCAATGGAGCGAAGCTTGATCAACGGGGTGTAATCGCGACGATAAATTTGTTCTATTTCGTCATCGCCGATGGTGATTTTATCATCCACTTCTTCCTGTTTCAGCATCATCAACGAACGTACTTTGAGAAACGTATCGACTTTTTGCTTGAAACTGGGCTCATCGTACAGTTGCATCTGCTCTGCTTCGTTTGACAGCAGGACCCAATCAATATAGTCGTCTGGACTTTCCGGCAGCGGACTTTGGGGTTCTTTCCATTCCCGCCACCAGTTCTGATAGTCCTCAATTGTCAACGACTGCTCATTGATGGTCACCAGCGGGGCATCCTGCCAGAAGAGTGCGAATGCAGGTGTTCCGGAGAGTATGGTCAGCATGACTAACAAGATGGCTAAGCGGATTTTTGGCAACTTACGACTCCTCGCGATATCCAATCGTTAAAAATTTCGGCAATGATCTGCCGGATAAGTTCAGTCTGGGTCCGAATGACCCCGTAGTGCAGAATCGTGCGATAATCATCACCACTGCGACGTAAAAACGAACTGGTGATCAGATGCCCGTCCATGGCGTTGATCAATTCAAGCTGTAAAGTCACAACGGGAATGATTTCGCCCTGACTTTTTTCTTCTGAAATATTGAGAATACGACCACGTATAATCCCTTTGGTTTTTAATTCGTCGGCCAGTGCCGCGTAGAGTTCGCGGCTGCCCTGATCTGTCAGTTGCGATGTGAACGTCTGTCTTCTGTGCAGGAACAGACGAACATCGGCTTCATTGACAACTTGAGCGCCGCGCTGGAGCAGTTCTGTCTGGCAGATTTTTTTGGCGACCAGACCAAGACGTGGTTCATCGCTATCGTTCGCAAACGGCAACACCGTTATCCGACAGAAATCTGATGTCTGGTGCTGGCCGGGAATTTCTGTGGTAATTGGTGGTTGGCCGACGCACGCCGAAACCAGCAGGGTCACAATTGTTGACAACAGGAGCTTCATCATATCAGAAATCTGCCGTCCATTCTGTTTGCATGCGAGGTCTTTGGGCCACCTGATCATGACTGGGGGTCAGATTAATCTCAGCCGTTTTGATTTCGACGTTGTTGCCGAGGCGATCGAGAGATTGAACACTGCAGATCAGCCGATCGACAGGAAGGTCTTGCGGAATCGGCACCAGTGATGGCAGTTCCCAGCCGGTTTTGTTATACACGGAGTTGCCGTCGGGAGTTTCAAGTTGCAGGGACCATTGTTCAACCGGCACCAGTTGGTTTTCAGCCGGCAGCAGTTTAAGGTAATTTTCCCCTTCAATCACAACCTGACTGATATTGATCATCTGCTGGCTGGCGGGTTGCAGATAGAATTTGGTCGCCACGCGGTTTTCATTGCCGGCGATATCCCAGACCTGCATGATCATGGTGTAGCGCCCGGTTTCCAGTCGTTGGTTGTAGGCATCAGTACCACGCCACTCCAGTCGTTCTGGCAAAGAGGCGTTTTTTCCTTCGGTTAATATTGTTTTCCCCTCACGGTCTTTAATGACCAGCTTCCAGCGGTCAAGAGGTCTCTTTTCCACCATTTGGGGGATGATCACCACACTCTCTGAGAAGGCATAGGTTTCCTCGATGTTAAGCCCTGTCGCTACATGCATTTTAATCGGTGGCGGCGTATTGGCAACCTGGTAGTTGATCAGATTATCCACCAACTCGGAATGGCCGTCCGACCAGTGAATTTTCAGTCGAATCGGATGGATGCCGTCTCGTGGGTTTGTCGCCACGGCGCCCTCATAGTAATGGGCGATACGGCTTTTTCGCAAAATGGTGCTGCCAGCACTGGTTTCGACTTCCAGATAGTCAGGGCCGTCATTGAGAAATTTGATCTTTACGCGACAGAATACCGGATTTCCCTGGCGCACCAGGGTCGGTTTCAGGTCGATGTCGGTGATCCGATAGTCCGGCAATGCCGGAGGAAGCTCGGGAAGATCAACAATTGTTTCACTGAGTTGTTCCGCCATCATGCGCAGAGAGTGCTGCTTGATTTGTTGGGCTGTTTCCAGCCGCCCGATGCCGAGCATGGGTTGGCTGTCATTGATGTGGTCGCAGATTGTCGTGCCCCAAATCTGTTCACCGCTGTCGCCCTCAAGCAGGATGATGGTCATACCTATTTTTGGTTGTCGTTGAATCGATTTTTCAGTGATTGTTGTGAGCAGAATCCCTTCACAGCCGAGTTGTATGGACATGCGTCGTGCGGTCAGTGAGTCGATTTCACCACCCCGGCGGATGCTGTTGGCAACAAGAAAGTCGATAATCTGTTGCCGCGGGATGACTTCAAATCCCTGCTGAAGCAAGGCTTCGGATATTTGGTCGGTCAGGGCAATATCCAGTCCGCTTCGCGAAGCGGTCAGATCTTGAGCCGGCAACAACGCAATCCGGTAGGCAGACGCCTGCCGGGGCAGCAGTATGATGCTGATCAGGCTGAAGAGGATAAAGGATAGTGCCACGCTTCTCATGGTGATCAGCTTTCGCTCAGGGTCGCCAGCAAGTTATCGATCAGTCGGAACAGGACACTGTTGGTGTCTTCGGCGCTTAAGCCGAGAAGTCGACCGGCGGTACTGTAGCCGTTGGCATTGTGGCTGGCTTTCCAGATAATGTTACCGGTTTTAATATCTACCATTCGCAGACTGATGGCGATTTCAGGGTAGGTGTAGGAACCGTTGCGCACCTCAGTGTATTCATCGACGGATCCGGCGATGTAGGCATCAATGTTGAATTCTCGCGCCATCCGCTTGGCAATACGCTGATCAATGAGCTCTTTTTCGCTGGAGCGTATCTCGTCACGTAAAAAGCGGTGCAATTCACCTTTCTCAACCACTTCATAAAGTCCATGACCGAGAATGCGTGTTGTCAGTAATTCGCGGCTGCGCTCTTCAATCCCTTTGCGGGCAGTGAAGTTTTCCAGCGGCAGGATGGCAATTTTTTTGATGTAGCCCAAACCAATGGCCGGATCGGTGTAATGGTGGCCGGTTTGGGCACACCCTGAACACAGCAGAGCCAAAATTAACATGATGCGAATGACGTTGTTCACGATTACCTCACTTGTTTTTGATGCGTCTATTTAGTGCTTTATGCAACAAATATACCTTAGAAGTTGTAGTTGACGGTTGTCAGCCCCGACCAGCTTTCTTCCGTATCGTCGAGTGACCAGGCCAGGCTCTGGCGAATATTGAAAATGGTACTCAGATTCCAGGTTAAATTGAAACTGGCCGATTGAACGGTTGTGTCCGCTTCAAGGTAGGCATAGCGGAAATCGGTCTGGATCTTCTGGGTCAGTCGAAAGTTTAGCGTGGAGTAAATATTGTCGATTGACTTGGTGTGTTTGTAGCCCGAAGTCAGAGAAATATAAGAAGACGGCCGATAGACCGTATTGAGTTCGTAGTTGTTTTCCGTACTGCCGTCATCGTTGTCACGGAATGTGTAACTGGCCGAAAGATTAAAGGTGTCGGTAAAACGGGCGGCAATATCGACCCGGTAATCCCAGTTTGTCGTTTCAATGCCGGTTTCTTCATCGGTATTTCGGGTCCAGTTGGTTGAGAGGCCCGCAGTCAGATCTGGATAAATTGTGGCCGCCAAGTGACTGTTGAAGGTATCGGAACGGTTGACGACGGTGTTGTCTTCCCGGTATTCGGAACGGGTTCCACCGAGTGAAAAACTCAGGCTGTCCAGCGGAGTCGCCCGATAGGACAGCGAGTATGACCGGTTTTTGACCACATCCTGATTTTTGATATCGTCGGTGGACTCGTTGATACTCATTGACAGGGCAAAGTAGCGGTTGACTGTCAGGGCGCTGTTCAAAATCTGACTGAGTTGGACAGAGGTCGAACCGCTGTCCGAACTGGTATCGTTACGGTTGAAGGTGTAACCGATGCTCCACTGATCCCAAGGACGATAACTGATACTGCCCTGACTCAAATGCGTCCGACTCACGGTGGTCAGGGAGCTGTCGCCGGCATTGAGTGTGACCAGTTGATTGACGTCAATTTCGGTGATATACGCCGTGCCGATACCGGCAGTGGACGTAATGACGGCTTTGACATAGCGTAGATTGCTGACCGTGGAAGCAAACTGGATTGTCACCAGACTGCGGCCATCCTCCACAGAATAAATTACGGTTGCCGGTATGGTCAAAAGCTGCCAGTCATCGTTGTTCAGGCTGCCATAAAAGCTCCAGGTCAGTCGACTCTGTACGTCGCTGTTGATCTCCCGGTCAAGGGAAAAAATGATTTCGTTAAAATCCTCCAGATTGATCTGTACTCCGACGTTCACTGTTTCGGTCGGTTGAACAAGCTCAATACTGGTCGGTGTGAAACTGTCGTTGTCGATCAATGTGGATTCCGGGGACAACGGATCGGTTAACGGAGTGTCATCCAGGCTGGCAATGCCTGCGGTTGGCAGCAGGGGACGGCTGATTTGGCTGCTGCCGGAAGTGGTGCTGATCGTGTTGCTGTTATGGGTGTACTTATGAGATGCGATAATGCTCAGGCAGTTGTTCCAGTAGGTATCCTGAAACTGGACACGGGCCGAGTGGTTGTTGCTTTCGTTTTCGGTCTTATCAATGTGGTTAGTGTCAATACTGTTGGAAAAATCATACAGAAATGACAGAAAACGCCAGGAATATTTCAAACTGGAGTCAAACATGTTCGATTGCTGGTCGGTGCTTCGAGGTGAGGCGTCGTCGGTGGTGAAGTTCTGATTGTAGTTCAAGCGCAATTGTGGCCAATAGCGATCATCAAGTGACGTGATAAACGTTGTGCTCCAACTGCGATTGATGGTCGTCGGTTCATCCTCGACTTTACGTCGATTCTCCATGCCGTTGAGGCTGAGACTGAACAGATCATTGTTGAGTCCGATCAGCAATGATGGTGACAGAGTTTCCGTGTCAGCAGCGTCTTTTTTCTTGTTGGTGGTGTAGCGCACGTTGCCACTGATGCGCAGTGCCGATGTTAAATCATTGCTCAGGTCCAGGTTGTAACTCTGGCCGAGTTTCCATTGGTCGCTGTCATCGCCATAGGGTTGACTCCAATTGCCGGTTAAATGCAACGGGGAAGACATCGCTTCCGATACCACCAGAGGAAGTAACAGAAGTCCCAGAATGACAAATTTTATTCCCTGCGATAACGACATAAGATTTCAAACATCCGGGCCAACAGTGACAATACAGATGTGCCTGATTTAGGCAAATAGCCGCCTGCCACAGATAAACACCGTGGCAGGCGGGCAGGTTTGAGGCGTTACTGTGCCTGATTAATGCCCGGGAAGTACCAGAGCGTGCGGGTCAAAGTGACAATCGGTGCAGCCGTTGAATTTATCCAGCATTCCTTTGCTGTGCGGCAGACCGTGGCAGTCCTGACATTGCGGGATATTGCCGTGGGTTTCCTTATGGCAATAGGCGCATTGCAGGCTGGCGTGCTTTTTGTGTGTGCTGATCAGCCGTGAATTGATGTCCTCATGGCAGGTGGCACATGCCGTATTCGGTGTTTCTTCGCTGTAGTGGATTTCCAGCGGTTTGTGCACCGGATGGCAGCCCATGCATGAATTGTTATCTGCATAGTCAGCGTGAGGTTGCTCATGGCATTCCACGCAAGCCGGCTTATAGCCGTGCTGGGTGTGGTGACAATCGCTGCATGCCACTTTGCTGTGTGCGCTGGGATACTGGGTTACTTCAGCGGCCTGGGCGGTGTGGCAGTTGGCACAATCCTTTTCCAGGGTAGCCATGTTGCTCAATCCGGCAATCGGTATGTGCGCATTGCCATGGCAGCTCAGGCAGTCGAGGAATGCCGCACCGTGGATTTCACCGTGGCAGGTGGTGCATTGGGGAACTACGTCAGCCCAGTTTTTGTCCGGGCGGTAGGTATGGAACGTCTCGTGACAGAATTGGCAGTCCAGTTGATGTTTGCCGCCTTTGTCACGGATGATTTCGAAAACGGAATAGTGGCAACGGGCACAATCGAGCGTTGACAGAGGTTTTACGTCTTGTGCGTAGGGACTTTTCTCCTCTTTGTCGCTTGATTTCGCCTGGGCCACCGAAGTCACCAGGGAGCTGTTTGTTGGTTCAACGCAACCCCAGATGCCGGCAATAAACGCGACGGCGATAAATACGCTGAGATGTTTTTTGATTCGTTTCATGGTTCTCCTCTTCATAGCAACAGATGAATAAGTGTAATAGTGTCTATCGCCGGTCTATTTTTCTAAAGCGTGCGGGTCAATGTGGCAGCTGATGCAGTCCGGGAACTTGCTGTGCAACGCGTTGTCATGTGGTGTACCGTGACATGTTGTACACAGTGGAACCATTTTATGTTGCATCTTATGGCAGTAGGCGCAGGCCAGATCATGGTGTTTGGTTGTGTTCTGGGCCAATACGGCGGTTTCAGTTTCGTGGCAACCGGCACAATAGGAGGACTGAATGTTGTCGGGATACTTGACCACCGTCGGTTTATGGGGTTGGTGGCAAGTAATGCAGTCTTCGTAGATCATCTCTTCCGTATGCGGTTCGTGGCATTCCAGACAGGGCAGGAACTGCCCGTGCGCCAAGTGACATTCCTTACAATCGAGTTCACTGTGTTTGCTGGGATAGTCAACCAGTTGGGTTCCTTCATTGTCGTGGCAGCTGACGCAGACCGGCTTGACAACGCCCGCCTTGTCCAGATTGATCTCCAGAGGGTAGTGGGGGTAGTGACAGCCGATGCAGTTGTCGATTGTATAGTGGGCTTTTTCCGCCGGGTCATGACACATGGAACAGGCGGGAATCACTTCTTCCCCTTTGGGGGGGTGTTCAAGGTGGCAGTCGAGGCAGGTGACTGCGGTGTTGTGCTTTGCTCCTCGTGTCGTCACGTCTGTGACGATCTCATCGTGACATTTGGCACAGTCCTCCGTGCTTAAGGGGAGTGCACTTGCCAAAGCACCTGTTGCCGTCAATGACAGCAGGGCCAGACTGAACACAAAGATTGTGGCACGTCTCATCATTTTTTTTCCTCCTGAAAAGTTGAATTTCATGGCGTGTCAACATCCTTGACACAATACGGATAACACTACTCCTGACGCGTTTGCGTCGTTATCGAAAATTCCTGAATACGGTGGTTGAACGTATCACTGACATAAACATTGCCCTGGCTGTCGACGGTGACATCGGTCGGGTAGAGGAACCAGCCGGGGCGGTCTCCTTTGCCGCCAATTTCAAACAGGTAGTTCCCCTTCAGCGAGTACGCCGAAACGGCATGACGCAGATAGTCGACGATAAACAGGCGATCGTTGTTACGATCAACCGCCAGCCCTCTGGGGCGGGCCAGTTTGCGTTCCGCTCCCCCTTTTTCGCCAAATTTGTAAAGAAACTTTTCGTGCTGGTCGTAGACGAACACACGACCCCGTTCTTCACTGAGAAAATATAAGTTGCCCTGGGCGTCACAATCGAGGGCCTGAATCGGGGCCGGTTCAGCAATGCCCAGTTTTTCATCCTTCGGGACGATGTCGTGCAAGTAGCGCCAGTTATGATCGAAAACACTGACAGCGCTTTTTTCGATGTGAAGGACATAAAAACGATTGTTCAAGCCCGCAACAAGGCGCGTTGCAGTAAACTTGCCCAATTGTGGATTAATTTCACTGATGCGAATAATTTTCTCCACGATGAAAGCCGGGTTAACCAGTGCGATGAACCCATTCCCTTTCTCTGTACTTCCACAAGTAACGTACAGACCATCCTTGTGAGGCAGGCAACTGGTGACGGCGACAATGCCCCGACCTTCATCAAGACTGTCGGTTGGGAATAATTCGTTGTTGAAAATCACCAGCTGCGATTTTCCCGCATCTGTGACGATAATTTCATCGCGTGTCGTGTCATAGGCCAGCGTCGTCGGGTAGGATAACGGTCGTTCGTTGTCATCCACATAGCGGGCTGCAACGAGACGAATGGTGTTGATTTCCTCACTGGCCCAGATGCTGGAAGGGATCATACTCCCGACGGCAGCAATCAATGCGACGGAGAAAAACACTGTGCAAAAAAAACTTATATTTTTTTTTATTCCTGTCGCAGAAAACACCCGCCGCCTCATCATTCCCTGTGATAAAATGGGTCATATGCCCCACTTGTTTGACGCTGCTATGCGTTAAATGGCACTGACCCGGTTGCGTAGCGCCTGGGTCCGTCCATCGATAAAAAACCCTGTAGACCAATCGCAAACACAGGCCGGATTCAGGTGCAAAAAAAGCTAGTTGAGCTTGTTGAACCGTTTCTATTTGAGGATAATTAACGGAATTTGTCCGTTATGCTCAACATGGTTGGTTTTTTGCAACCGCCAGACTGCGTTGTTGTTGTTTTCGAGAAATTGCAACAATGAAACCAAGTTCAATGAATCGTGTAGGGAACCATTGAGTGAATGGAATCGCAGGTTATAGAATGCCTGGTTCTGACCGTCTGTGATGACGCACTCAAAGACCTGCGCATAAGTTTTTTCTGCGGATCTGCTTTTAAGTCAAGCAGTGGGGGAGGTCTGACTCACCATGGGTAGTGAACGGATACTGGTTGTAGATGACGAAAAACTGATTAACTGGTCGTTGGTGGAAATGCTTGAGGATGCTGGCTATCTGGTTGAGTCTGCCGCCTGCGGTGCTGAAGCGCGCAAAAAATTTTCCTCTTTCGGGCCGGATATGATTTTGCTCGATATCGCTCTTCCCGATGCCAACGGCATGGAGTTGTTGCAGGAATTCAAGGAGCAGGATGAGCATGTGATGGTGATTATGATCACTGCCAACGCTGATCTTGATTCTACCGTCAAGTCGCTCAAGCTCGGCGCGGACGAGTATATCGGTAAACCGTTTAACCTCGATGTCATTGAACACCGTGTCCGGCAGATTCTTGACAAACGGCGGCTTAAAAAACAGACCACTACCGCCAAACGTATTCTGCGGCGCAGCAGTGATTTTGATCAGCTGGTTGGATCCTCGGCAAAAATGATCGAAGTTTTCAAAATGACGAAAATCTGTGCCGAGAGTGACTGTAAAACGATTCTGATCCTGGGTGAAAGTGGCACCGGTAAAGAGTTGGTGGCCCGCGCTATCCACATGCACAGTTCGCGGGCAGAAGCTCCATTTATCGATGTCAACTGTGCGGCTATCCCTGACAATTTGCTGGAAAATGAATTGTTCGGCCACGAAAAGGGCGCATTTACCGATGCTTCGCAGCGCGAAGAGGGGATTTTTGAATGTGCCGATGGCGGCACGGTGTTTCTCGATGAAATTGGTGACATGCCGTTGGCCATGCAGACCAAAATTCTCAAAGTTATTGAAACCAGGCGCTACCGTCGGGTTGGGGGACGCGCGAACCTTGAAGCCAATGTGCGGATCGTGACCGCGACCAATCAGGATCTTCCGGCCCTGGTGGAACAGGGATTGTTTCGCGGTGATCTCTACTATCGACTCAATGTCATGTGCATTCACCTGCCGCCACTTCGTGAGCGGATTGATTGTATCCCCAGTCTGGTTGATTATTTCATCGGGCGACTCAATGCTGAATATGGCAAGAAAGTTCAGGGTGTTGAGGCTGAAACCATGGCCTACCTGAAGCAGTATGACTGGCCCGGCAACGTGCGGGAGCTGCGCAACACGATTGAACGGGTGATGATGCTTGATCCGGCCCCCATGTTGACCCCCAACTTTCTTCCAACGGAAATCAAGCGGCCCAGTGCGCCTCTTCTTTCAGACAGTTATACTCCTGCTGATTCTTTATCCGCGGGTGGGCGAAATATGGATATCACGTTGCCACCCGACGGAATCACTCTCGAAGAAGTGGAAAAAATGCTGATTCAACAGGCCTTGTTGCGTTACGATGGCAATCAGACCAAAGCCGCAACCTGTTTGGGAATGAGTCGTGACACCATCCGTTACCGGATGAAGAAATTCGGCCTGAATTGATCGTCTGAGGAGAATAGCGTATGAAAAAATATATTTTTCTCCTTCTCTGCCTGTTGATCTATTTATCGCCGCTTCACGCCGAGGTGAATTATTCCTCCTCTGCGCATGGTGATCCGAGTTTTGGCGTTGAGAGATCCGATCTCAGCAATTACAGCCAAGGTAACTGCGCACATTGCCACGAGCAGCATGCCTCTGTCACGGTTGCCTCCGGTGAAGATTACCTGACTTTTTCCGCGACAACCAGTCTGGCGACCGCACCGTATTCCGAAAGTGATAACGTTTGCTTCCAATGCCATTCCACCGATGTTATCAACTATGACTATTCCGCCGTATTCTCAGGTCATTCGGAACCCTATGGCACTGGGGGGAGTTCTCCCCAGTCGATTATGGAAGCATTCAATAAAACGCATAGCCACGATTTGAATGATATTTATACGCATGCCATAACAAACCCGGATAAGTTTCCCTGGTTCCATACCGGCAGTAATCCTTGTACGGCTTGTCACAATCCGCATCTGGCCCGGAGGAATGCCTCCGATCCTGATAATCCCGTTTTGTCGGTGATGTCCATGCCCGATGATCACCTTTCCCTGTATGGTGATGGCGATGGTGATGGTGATGGAAGTGACGGTGATGAGGGCAGTGCCACGAGTGAACGGATGGATAAATGGAGTGGCTCGCCGATATATATCGCACCGACAAATGAACCGGCTCCGGCGAACACGCCGGATTACAACCAGTTTTGTCTCTATTGTCATGAATCAGCCGTTGCGATCTCAAACGATGATCGGCCGTATTATCATGGTGGTGTTGCCGGTCAGTTGTTGGCGATTAAATGGCTTGAGAACGGTGGGGATGGCGTGCAGACAGGCGTTTATATTGTGCCCGGTGATAAACATGGTTATAACACCGCGACGGGATATGCGGCGGTCGACAGTCCGTTCAATATTTATGGATCGTCCAATGTGCCGACAGATGCCATTTTATCCTGCATGAACTGCCATGAAGTGCACGGCTCTGAAAATGATTACATGCACCGCCGCTGGATCAATAATATTGCTCTGGGTGTTGTAGTTTCCGGGGTGACAAATGAACGTGGTGCCCATTGCGTGTCCTGCCATACTGAAGACACCGTCTCTACCACCGGCAGCCAGCCAGGAGGTTGGAAAGAAACCCATCATGGCGGTGGATTCTCGAATGATAACCCTTATTCTGCCAATAAGGACCGTTCCGCGTATTTTACAGATCCGAACGGTGACGGCAAATATTGTGAATACTGTCATGGTGCTTCAAGTAACAGCAGTTCCGATTTTGCCATTCCCTGTGAGGATTGTCACTTTCATGGTTCCTATGTCGATGAGTACGATAAATACACTCCGACCGGGCAAGCCAATGGTGTGAAATACGTCACTCCGGATAATGCTCCGTATCGGCGGAAAACCTTCTAGCGACTGTCTCTATGTGAGCGGTTGGTTCAATCAGAGCTTTGTCAGGTTGACTAGTTTGTAGTTCTCATCGAATTCAATCATGAACCGGCCGTGGATGCCACTGTGGGTCAGAAATTTGCGAAAATTTCCAGCGGGGAGTTTGAGGGTTTGACCATTGTCGGCGACAATCCGAATCCAGGCTGCCGCACCACGATAGTAATGCAGATAATCGTCCGATGACATGTTCAGCGTAAAGGTGATTCGAGCCATAAACTGAACCCTTTCAAATCATAAAATCACCATCCACAGCGCCTGTGGATAACTTCTGGAAAACTAACTGAATAATAGGCTAAAGGCCCTGTTTTGCGAAGGATTTGACAGTTTGCATAAAAAATATGCATAGCAAAATTATCTAATAAATACCAGTAGTTGCAAAAGAGATAATGGAGAAAAACGGACAAATGTTGTCTTTTGTATACAATTGTGTGTTTTCAATGTTTTAACTGTGTGAGGCCATCTTCAATGGTGATTTCGGGGTGATAATCCAGGTCGTTTTTTGCGGCTTCCATTGAAAACCAGTGCGCTGTTGACAACTCTTTGGCCACGAAGCGGGTCAGGGGAGGTTCCTGCTTGATACGCAGAACCCGATACGTCCATTCACACAGATCACCAAGCATATAAGCCAGTTGTTTTGGCAGTTTTTTTGTCACTGGAGCGATATCCTGAGTCGCCAGAATAGCATTGACAATATCCCACAAATAACGTGGATCATCCTGAGAGATAAAATAACATTTTCCACTGATCGGGCTGCCGATCGACAGCTTTTGGCCCGCCAGAATATGAGCATCGGCGGCGTTGTCGATAAAAATGCAATCAACCCGATGATCTTCATGGCCAATGCGGCGTAATCTGCCACGTCGACCGCGATCGATGATTCGTGGTGTCAGATGGTTGTCTCCCGGCCCCCAGATCAGGTGAGGACGTAAGGAAACGGTGGCAAGGCGGTCGTCGTTGGCTGCAATCACTTTTTGTTCTGCCAGGGCCTTGGTTTCGGGGTAAGCCGTATCGTAGTGATCCGGGTAGGGCAGAGATTCATCCGCACCCTCCATCGATTCACCGTTAAACACCACACTGGGGGAGCTGGTGTAGACCAGCCGGGTTACTCCACAATTGTGGCAGGCGGTGATCACCTGTTCCGTACCAACCACATTGGCCTGATAATAAAGATCGTAATCGCCCCAGATGCCCGCTTTCGCCGCGACATGATAGACCAGTTCGCAGCCTTGCATGGCTTTTTGCAGCAGGTTGAGGTCGGTCAGATCTCCGCAATACTGTTCAACCTCCAAGGCGGCAAGATGGCTGTAATAGTGACGTGAATAACTGCGTACTTCATGCCCCTGCTGGCGCAACTTGCGCACAATTGCGCCACCGAGAAAACCGCCGCCACCCGTAACCAGAATTGTCATGACAACTCCTTGGCAGCCCAAACCGCTAGTTTCTCGCGGAATATCTTGGCATTGTGCCGGATATCGACTGGAAAACGGGGGTGAAAAAGAATCTCCTCAATCGCCTTGGTGTGTGGGAAGTTTTTCTGGATCTGGCGTAATTCATCTCTGATCCGCTGATGCTGTTCTTTGCCCACGGGCTGCTGGAGTTCAACGCATAAAACCGGACGTTGGTGTGGTTTGGTGCCAATTCCGACCAGCGCTGTGCGGAACACTTTTTCGTGGGTGTTAAACACCGCTTCACAGGGGATGGTAAAAAGGGTTTCTGCCCCGGTCACAACGCGGTGGTCTTTGCGACCGCAAAACCAGATACGTCCCTGACCATCACGATAGCCGACATCACCCATGCGATGGAAAAATGTGCCATCTTCGACGGGGATTTTCGATAGCGCGTTTGAATGGCTGCGATTGAAATAGCCCGTTGTTACCTGGGGACCGCGCACGCATATTTCGCCGATCTGACCATTGCCGAGGGCGAGGGTGTCACTCCATTGCGTGATGGGGTCATCGTCAATGGCAATAATATTCAGGTCGATAATCGGCTGACCGACGCAGATCCCTTTGCCCTGATCGGAGAGGTAGCGGGTTTCACCGAGTAGGGTCTGGCTGCCGATGGAGCAGACCGGGAGTGATTCGGTGGCACCATAAGGGGTGAAAATCTGGCTGTCCTCGTCGAGCATAGAACTGAATTGTTCGAGAACCGATGCGGGAACCGGGGCTCCGGCGGAGATGACCCGCTTCAGTGTCGGAAGCGTCTTGCCAAGACGTACACCTTGTTCAGCCACGCGCCGTAGCAGTGCCGGTGAGCCAAACATGTTGGTGACACCAAAGTTGTCAATGGCTTCAAAAATTCGCTGCGGGTTCACCTGGGCGGGCCGGGTAGCGTCCATATCCGGAATCACCGCAGTCATTCCCAGTGCCGGAGCAAACAGGGCAAACAGCGGAAATGTGCACAAGTCAATTTCGCCCGGTTGTATGGAATAGAGTTTTTTCAGCGCTCGAATCTGGGCATTGAAGTTGATATGAGTATAGATCGCCCCTTTGGGCGGACCGGTGCTGCCGCTGGTGAACAGGATCGCCGCTGTTTCATCGGGTTGTGGCTGATGACAGCTGAAGGAAGTCTCGTCGCTCATGTTGCGCAGCAGTTTGCGCAGGGTGGGCAGACTGGAACGCAATGACAGCCCGGTAGTAATATTTAGCCGCAGTGATTTTTTCCCCCAGCCGAGCATGAGACGGGCCAGGTGGGCTTTGTCGATGCCAATGAAGATCTGTGGCTCAACTTCGTCCAGACAGCGTTTGATATTCTTCACCCCCATGCCCGGGTCGATCAGCACCGGAATAGCTCCCAGTTTAAACAAGGCAAAGGTCAGAGAAAAGAATTCCAGACCGGGCTTCACCATGAGTACCGTGCGATCTCCCGGCTGTACGCCATATTTGGTCAAGGCGCAGGCAATGCGGGTACTTTCCTGATCCAGTTGCTGGTAGGTGAGGTGGGTGTAGCTGACATGGCCGAATCGGTCCCGCCCCTCCGGAAAAATGACGGCAGCTGCATAAGGTTGCTGGCAGGCGCGTTGAATCAGGTGAGCAGCGATATTTTCGGTCAGGTCGCAATCCATGTTTGAATCCGATTAAGGGGTTTCCCGGATGAACTGGCAGATCAACGGGATAATTTCGTCGCGGACATCTTCGAGAATATAATGACCGCCCTCGGCCCAGATGTGATAGCGGGCATCCGGGAAGCGTTTTTGCCATTCAGCGAGAAAATGGTGATCAAAGACAAAGTCCTTTTCCCCCCAGCAGATCATCAGTGGCTTATCCTTTAAACATGACAGCTGTTCGGCGACGCGACTGACTTCCTGATACGCCGGATCGCTTGGGTTCAAAGGGATGTCTTGAACAAAACGCAATGTGGCGATGCGGTTTTGCCAATTATTGTAGGGAGCCATGTAGGCAGCACGTAATGCGGCAGGCATTGGATTGACTTTACAGCCGACCCAGGCGGCGGCACGGCTGAACGCATTGAAACCGCGAACAAGAAAGGTGCCGAGAGCCGTCTCACGGCAAATTTTCAATGCAAGTGGGAGCGGTTTTGTTGCGGGCAGATGAAAGGCGCCGGTATTGAGAACCACCAGCTTTTTGATCCGCTCCGGATAGCGTGTTGCGAAGGCCATACCGATCATGCCACCCCAATCGTGGACGACCAGGGTGATGTTTTCGTGCAGTCCCAGATGATCGAGCAGGGTTTCCAGATCCGCAACCCGCTGTTCGAGGGTGTAACGATAGCGGCTGTCGTCAGGCTTGTCCGACAGCCCACAGCCGATATGGTCGGGAACAATGACCCGATGGCTGTCACGCAATGCCAGAGCCAGATGACGGTAGTAATAGCACCAGCTCGGGTTGCCATGAAGCATGACCACCGGTTCGCCCTGACCTTCGTCAAGGTAGTGATAGCGCACGCCGTCAGCCACTGGCAGCAGATTTCCATCAAAGGGTAATAAACGTCTCACCATTCCACTCCCAGCATCATGCAGTTCAGGCCGCTGCCAATACCCAGCAGGGCCGTATGGTCGCCCGATTTGAGAACCCCGCGTTCAGCCGCAATCGCTGCGGTAATCGGTAGGGAAACCGTTCCAATATTGCCAAGGAATTCAAAGGTTGTAAAATCCTTGCTGCGGTCAATCCCCAGGGCATCGAGAATTGCCGTCTGATGTGCAGAGCCGACCTGGTGGCAGACGACCCGATCAATCATGTTCTCCTGCCAGTTCATCACCTTTAAAAATTCCTGCCAGGTCCGTTTTCCCAGATCCACACCATGGTTCATAACAGCGACCGCATCGGTGTTCATGAATTGGCGGAATTGATCCTGGCCATCTTCCTCAACACCACAGCGACACAGTTGATGATGTTGTGGTGCCGACATGGCTACGCCGCCCAACAGTCGATGGGCTTGGTCACTGTTGAATGAGTTGTCCGTCAGGACGACGGCAATGGCTCCGGACCCGCCGGTCAGCGTGGCAACAGAACGGGAAAACAGCGCCATGTCCTGCTGGTTCAGCATACGGCGAATGGTGGTTTCATTGAGCTCCCGGGCACTTTCGCACGAGACGACCAGGCCGGCACGGATCTGCCCTAACTCAATGCGGTTTGCCATGTCGAGAATACCGTTGAGAACGCCCAGGCAGGCGTTGCTGGTGTCGTAAATGATGGCATCGCCACCAATGCCGAGCTGATCGGCAACACGGCAGGCTGTTGCTGGCTCGAAAAGTTCACGACAGACCCCCGCATAGGTGATTGCGCCCACAGCTTCGGCAGGAACACCCGCAGCGGCCAGTGCTTTACGCCCGGCGGCTGCCGCTCCCTGTGACAGCGGCGTCTGAGGATGCCACCAACGCCGTTCACGGATGCCGGTGAGAGCTTGCAGTTGTCCCGGTGTCATGTGCAGGGTTTGATACAGTGGTGCCAGGCGGTGCTCAAGCTCTTGAGAAGAGATAACGACCGGAGGCAGTTCGTAACCGATGGCATTAATATAAACGTTCTGGTAATTCATAACTGTTTTAATTCAAAAGTGGAAAATCCCGGAGGATTTCTGAAGGCGTTATTATTACAGGTTGTGCTGACTCAAGGCAAAGCGTTCGAGAATGTTGCGGCCTTGAGAATTAAGCCAGTTCAGACCGATGGCATAAATACGGTCTTTCTGCAGACGCTGATAAAACGATTTATGCACTGTCGCTGCGCGGCGGGTTTGTTCCGGAGTCCACTGAAATGAAGGATTCAGATGTAAATTGTGGAGAAGTTCCTGGTCGTCAAGACTGTCCGGAAGTGTCAGAACATAATCCATGGCCCAATCGAGCATGGCGGGTCGTCCAGAGGTGCGATGATGAATATCTTGACCGCTTTTCAAGGCCGCAACCGTTAAATGACGATCGCGAATTACGACGTGAGCGAGCAGGAAAACGGCCTGCTGGTCCCGTGTAGTCAGCATGAAGAATCCTTCCGTATATCAGTGTCACAGTGCTGGCAGCAACCGTGACGACAGTATTATTCGATGAATCACCGTTACCGGAAAATCCGGATTTTGGCAGAATCGGGGCAGGCCCGGCCTTGGGGGGAAACCTTATGAACTTCCTCGCTTTAAAGGGCACAGGTCGGGCTGCATATTGTCAGAAAGTGCCCGTTGGTGCAAGGAAATTGCATTGCCGATCACCAGACAATTTGCTAGTGTCCCGGCAGCAGGTAGTGTAAACGAAAGTCGCCTGAAGGATTTAACCAATGGTGTGATCCGCGCAAAACAGGACGGTATTCAGATTTGGGCTGTTCATACAGCCTGAACCTGTGCACCGAGACCCAAAGGATAGAAGGAAAGGGGAGAAAAACCGATGCAGTGGTTTGCCTATGTGATCTGGGCCGGAGTGGCGTTATGTCTTGTTGCTGCCGTTGTCAGTTATGTGGTGGCACGTCGTGGATCGAGCTCTGAGCGGCCGGAGAGCGGTGATGAGGAAATTCCTGAAACGGTGACAGCGATTGCCATCGATGCCCAGCGCTGGGGGCAGGTTAGATCGATCTCCGGCGGCGATAATGTGTCCTGGCCGCAGCAGCAAGAAGCGCAGTTTTTCTGGGCAACCGAACTGCTCGGAATTAATGGCAACTGGTTGCAGGGAGCAGACGGCGCCATGTATCCGTGCCTGAGCTTTCATAATGATGTGACCAAGGCGGCTGATTTTATTGCCCAACGCCTTGAACAGGGCTGCGACCTGCAGCTTTTCGCGGTCAAACCTCAAGGTGTCGAATTGGATGAATCGGTGTATGAAGCCAGTGTGGTGCTCTGTTTCTGTAAGCAGGTGGCTTACGCCGGCCAGACATTGTCTCGCTATTTTCCGGTCAATGTCTACTGGGAGTGGGGTTATCCCCCGGAACAGATGCAGTGTCGGCAGATTTTGTATCTGGCAAAAAGTGCCGGTTGTTCATTGATCGGCATTGAAACCGATCTGGATGGGATCTACGAGTTACTTGAGGGGATTACGATTCCTGAAGTCCTTCACCAAGGTGGTGTTGACTGCCCGCAGTGGCCTGCAACGGATTTTGCGTTGCCCGCACAGCACGTCGGAGGATTGACAGACTGCCATCTGAATGAGGCGCAATTGCTGGAATTGATCAACACCAAGGGATGGATAGCGGCCGTGCCGGGCAACCGGTAACCGTGGGGGTGAGACCGTTTTCAGTCCAAGCCACGTGTGAACTAATGTTGAATCATATAGGTGAGTTCGCGGTCGATCTCTTCAGGGTTTCCGGTGTTGAGTTCCAGTAATCGGCGCAAGTGGGTCATGCTGTCGCTGTCCATGCCGGTAAAAGTCATGCCGATGGTTTTTTCATGGATATGGACAACCTGAGCGTCAAAGGCAAGAATGATTTCGCTGTTGGCCAGACACAGAGATAACTGACAGGGGGTTGCTTCCACAACGGTTGTCGTGGCCTGTGGCAGTTCGATCAGAGCCCCTTTCAGGGAAATGTCGTGTAACGTGACAGTGATGGCCTGACCCGCCAGATGGAGTTGGGCCTGTTCAACAAAATCAACGCGGGCATAATGGCGTTTTTCATTCATAATGGTGGTCCTTTTATAGATGGGGGATGATTTTCTCAAGTCTAGCTGATGACTGTGGCGATGTCCACGCTCCCAGTGACTAAGCGGCTGAAAGGTTTCAACTTATAAGGTTCATTTTGGTGAAAAAACGCCCTTGTTTTAGGCGTCTGACATAAAAAAAACATTCCTGATTTTTTTGTCTTGACCTGACAGCCAATGTTCATTATTATCAGCGCGTTTTCAGGGACACGCCCAAGGCGGTCTCAGACAAACCTTGAAAAGTTCGGGTTTTTCCCGCTTTCACCATATGCGCTCATCGTCTAGCCTGGTCCAGGACACCGCCCTTTCACGGCGGCGACAGGGGTTCGAATCCCCTTGGGCGTACCATCTTCATCCCTTAGGGGATAAAAAAAAGGAGTGACCATTGCGGTTACTCCTTTTTTTTGTTTTTGCACAACATTCAGTACAGGTTAATTGCTGGGTGCTGTCTTTTTGTCCCTATTCGCACGCTTTTTTTATCGCGTCACTATCATGCTGTCACAGTGTCAGATTCCTCCCGTTGTCGTCCTCTCCGGGGTATGGCCAAACGTTTCGCCTCATGGCGCGATCCAGGCATTTTTGTTAGGACCTCTGACGATACTTGCACAGCACAGGGAGATGCGCTAGTCTTGAACTAAACAACTGTTTAGGAATGGCTATGACACAGACAGCGAAACAACGTATTGAGCGAGCGGCACTACAATTATTTGCGGATAAGGGGTTTCGGGCGACAACGATCCGTGACATCTGCGCCAAGTCTGGAGTCAGTGTGGCGCTGGTCCATTATCACTTTAAAAATAAAAACGGGTTGTATCAGGCGCTGCTGGACAAAGAAATCGGCGAGGCGTTTGCCCAACATCCTATACCGGCGTATCTGCAGCCGGGAATGGGACCTGAAGAACGGTTGCGCCAGATCATCCGCTTGTTGCTCAATCGCTTGATCGGACCCGAAGGTCTAGGGCGCGATCGTGCCCGCGTTCGCCTGATGGCGCGGGAGTTGACCGCACCTTCACCAGCCTTTGAACCGTTATTTCAACGCCATATTCAGCCAATGATCCTCACCATGGTGGAAATAATTCGTGATTTTGTCGGTGATCAGGAGCAGGCCGAGCTGATGCGGATTGCCACCAGTGTCGCTGGGCAATGTCTTTACCCGTTTCTCGCCTATGAAGTGATGCAGCGTTCCGGCCTGACTGTGGCCCACACGGTCGAACAGGTCGAGCGTCATGCTGAGCATATCTATCAATTTTCACTGCGTGGACTGTATGGCTTGAAGGAGAGTAACGCATGAAGAAGATTTATCTCTTGCCGCTGATTGTCATTGTCGCGGCTATCGTTGGCTTTATTGTTTTGAACGGTAAAGAGGATCAGCCAGAAAACCGGGTGCGCATTTCGGGAATGATTGAGGCGACTGATGCCAATGTGTCGTTCAAAATTTCCGGACGGATTGCCAAGCTTTACGTTGATGAAGGTGACGCGGTCACTCAGGGTGATCTTGTAGCTGAGCTTGAGGATGTTGATCAGCAGTTGGCCGTGGATAAAGCCAAAGCACAGCTGGCGTATCAGAAGGCTCTGCTTGATGAGGCCCTGGCGGGTAATCGCAACCAGCAGATTCAGGAAGCACAGGCTGCTGTCAGGCAGGCACAGGCTGCCGATCAGGCTGCAGCCGCAGAACAGAAACAGGCTGAGCTTGACCAACAACGTTTTGCAGCACTTTACGAGAATGGCGCCACAACCGGACGAACCCTTGAGCTTTATACAACCGCCTTGGAAAAATCAACACGACAGCTCCAACAGACGCAGGCGGCATTGCGTCAGGCAGAGCAACACCTGAGCTTGATTGTGGAAGGGACGCGCAGCGAAGCGATTGCCGCTGCACAAGCTCAGGTCAATGTGGCTCAAGAGACTGTTACCCAGGCAGAACAGCAACTGAGCTATACCCGCCTCTATGCCCCGTTAAGCGGCAAGATTTTAACCCGACCTGCGGAAGAGGGGGAATATTATCAACCTGGTGGCGTGGTTTTTACCGCCGCTGTTCTGGATGAGGTGTGGGCGCGGGTCTACATCTCTGAAACGGATCTGGGCCGGGTCCAGTTGGGCCAGAAAGCACTTGTGCGCAGCGATAGCTGGTCTGAGCGTGATTTCCCCGGTGTGGTGACTTACATCTCTGATGAAGCCGAGTTTACGCCGAAATCAGTGCAGACGTATGACGAGCGGATTAATTTCATGTACCGAGTCAAAATTACCTTGGCTAATCCCCACCACGATCTCAAGCCGGGAATGCCGATTGAGGGTGTGATTGTACTGGAGTGACCATGACGGACACGACATGGGCAGTTGACGCCCGGGGACTGAAAAAATGTTTTGGCAATCTCACGGCTGTTGCCAGTCTCGATCTGCAAGTGGCCTCTGGAACCATTTATGGTCTGATCGGGCCGGATGGGGCTGGTAAAACTACCACCTTGCGTATGATCAGCGGATTGTTGCGCCCGGATCAGGGGGAAGCCTTTGTGGCCGGGTTTTCATCGCTGCAGCAACCGGATGAGGTGAAGGACCGGATGGCGTACATGAGCCAGCGGTTTGCCCTCTACCCGGATTTGACCGTCGATGAGAACATCCGTTTTTATGCGGACCTGTATGGCATGTCGCGCCAGGAGCGCCGCGATCGCACCGAGTTATTGCTCGATTTTAGTACCATGCGCCCCTTTCGCCAACGCCGGGCCGGGCAACTGTCCGGTGGCATGAAACAGAAGCTGCAACTGATCTGTGCTCTGATCCATAAGCCCGAAGTGCTGTTGCTCGATGAACCCACCAATGGTGTCGATCCGGTCAGCCGACGTGATTTTTGGCGCATCCTTTATGATCTGGTCGGTGAAGGGATGGCCATCATTGTCAGCACCGCCTATCTCGATGAAGCGGAACGCTGTGAACGGGTCGGGCTGCTTCATCAGGGGCAATTGATCAGCGAAGGGACACCCGCTCAGGTCGTCAAAGAAAGCGGCCTGCATATCGTTTCTGTCCAGTGCTCGCGGTGTATTGAGGCGGCACGCCTGCTCAAGGAACATCTCAGTGCTGATCAGATTCACCTCTATGGTGACAAAGTGCGGGTGCGGTGTGATGATGCCGATGCCATGATACGGCAACTCAAACAGTGGCTGCCCGATGTTGGAGCGATTCGTCAGGAACGTGCTGAGCTTGAAGATATCTTTATGACTCTGCAGGTGCGCGATGAACGGCATGATGCGTTGATCAGCCAGGTTGCCCAAGGAATTGAACGGCAACAGGGGGATGCCGTTGTCACGCGTGATTTGACCCGGACCTTTGGCTCTTTCACTGCGGTTGATCAGATCACGTTGCAGGTTCCCTATGGTGAAATATTCGGTTTTCTTGGCCCGAACGGCGCTGGGAAAAGTACCACCATTCGCATGTTGTGCGGGCTGCTGACTCCCAGTGGCGGTAGTGGCCAGGTGGCCGGATTTGATCTGGCCCGCCATGGTGAGCGGATCAAGACACGCATCGGGTATATGAGCCAGAAGTTTTCTCTCTATGAAGATCTGCGGGTGGTGGAAAATATTGATTTTTATGGTGGGATTTACGGCCTGTCGGGGAAAAAACTGGCCATGCGGCGTGACTGGGCTCTGCAACTGTCTGGGCTGGAGGAGCGACGCTACGAATCCACTGCGGCCCTGGCCGGGGGCTGGCGACAACGACTGGCCCTGGCCTGTGCCATCCTTCATGCACCGCCCATTGTTTTTCTCGATGAACCAACCAGTGGCGCCGATCCCGCCAGTCGTCGATTGTTCTGGGAAATCATCAACGAGCTGGCCGATCACGGCGTGACGGTTTTTGTCAGTACACACTATATGGAAGAAGCCGAATATTGTGACCGATTGGCTCTGATCTATCGTGGCGCCATGATTGCTTCAGGCACGGCAACGGCGTTGAAAAAAGATCATGACGATGGTTCGCTGCTTAAGGTTGCGGTTGAACGGCCCCAGAGCTGGATTGAAGCGTTGACTTCTTTGCCCGCTGTTCGCGAAGCGACCCTGTTCGGGGCCGGGCTGCATGTCAAGGTGGCCGATTCACAGCAGGGTCTATCGCAGATCGAGCAATATTTTGCCAGACAGCCGGTTGAGGCTCAGGTGGCCGTGACTGAACCGACCATGGAAGATGTATTTATTCACCTCATTGAACAGGCGCGTGGCGATGATTAATCTGCAACGGCTCGCAGCCGTGGTCACCAAAGAGTTTATCCATATTGTTCGCGACTGGCGCAGCCTGGCCCTGTCCATCGCCATTCCGGTGCTGCTGCTGGCTTTGTTTGCCTATGCCCTGAACATGGATCTCAAACAAGTTCCCACGGCGGTGATCGATCGGTCCAATACCCCGCAAAGCCGGGCGTTGATCAGTGAGTTTGATGGCTCCAGTTATTTCTCGGTGCAACACCACTTTGAGCGGCTTGATGAGATCACCTCGGCCATGCGGCGGCGGCAGATTCTGGTCGCGCTGGTTATTGAACGCGATTTTGCCCGCCATATTGAACAGGGCCAGTTGGCCAGTGTTCAGCTGATTGTTGATGGCACGGATGCCAACACCGGGCGGCTGGCGTTGAGTTATGCCCAGGCGTTGGGCTGGCTGTACAGTCAGCAGGTCACGGTAGAAAAGATGGACCAGCGAGGACAAACGGCCGCCGTCGCGACGCTCAATGGCGAGATGCGCGCCTGGTACAATCAGGGGCTGGTTAGCACCTACAACATCGTGCCAGGGATTATTGCCATTGTCATGGTGGTTATTGCGTCGATGCTGGCCAGCGTGACGGTGGCGCGGGAATGGGAAACCGGTACGATGGAACAGTTGATCAGTACGCCGATTCGGGGGCTAGAATTGACCCTTGGCAAGGCGATTCCACTGTACCTGATCGGTATTGTCGATGTGCTCATCGCCGCCGTGCTTGGGCAATGGTTGTTTGATGTTCCGTTGCGCGGTCATCCGGCACTGGTTCTTCTGGTTGCCTCCATCTTTCTGGTCGGGGTGTTGTTTTATGGTCTGGTGCTCAGTGTGGTATTGAAAAAACAGGTGGTCGCCAATCAGCTGGCACTGATAACCGGTTTTCTGCCCACCCTGGTGCTCAGTGGCTTTGTCTTTACTATTGCCAATATGCCGCTGCCCATTCGCGGGCTGACTCACATCTTTCCGGCGCGATATTTTATCGCCATGTTGCGCAGTATTTATCTCAAAGGGGTTGGACTGGAAATGATGCTGGTCAATTTCGGGCTGTTGACTCTCTATGCCGCTTTGATGGTGATTGTGGCCAATAAAGCATTGAAGCTGAGGTTGAATTGACATGATCCTGAAACTCAAAGCCATGTTGGTCAAAGAACTTAAGCAGATGTTGCGTGATCCGAAGATGCGGATTGTGGTCTTCGGTTTTCCTTTGGTGCAATTGCTGGTGTTTTCTTTTGCTCTGACGCTTGATGTGAAAAACATTGATCTGGCCGTGGTCGATTATGACCGTTCGGTGATCAGCCGTCAGGTGGTGGCCGATATGGTTTCGTCCGGCTATTTTACCGTCGAGTCCACACCTCAGACAATGTCACAGGCCCGACAGTTGCTGGATTCTGGAGAGGTGCGTGGTGTGCTGGTCTTTGCGGTCGGAACCGCGGACAAACTGCAACAGGGGCGTAGTGCGGCGGTGCAGTTGATCGCCGATGGGACGATGAGTAATGATGCCGGCATCATGTTCAATTACGCCAACACCGTGCTGCAACGGTTCAATCTTTCTTTGCTTGGAGGAGATGCCACCGCTGTCACTCTGATTCCCCGTAACCTGTTTAACGTCAATCTCGACAGCCGGAATTTTTATGTCCCCGGACTGATTACCCTGATGATCCTGGTGACCAGCACGTTGCTGACCAGCATAGCCATTGTTCGTGAAAAAGAGATCGGCACCATTGAACAGGTGATGGTAACACCGATCGGACGCTTTGAATTTATCCTCGGCAAAACCCTGCCGTTTTTCTTTACCGGCTATTTTACCACCACTATGATGTTTGTTCTGGCTCGGGTGGTCTTTGGTATTACCATTGCCGGTAGTGTGATGCTGCTGATATTTGTCGTGGGTCTGAATATCTTGTCATATCTGGGGCTGGCCCTGTTGATCAGTACTATTTCTCATACGCAGCAACAGGCTCTGTTAACCGCATTTTTTATTATGATGCCCTGTGCTCTGCTCAGTGGCTATCTGTTTCCGGTCAGTAATATGCCTCAGACCGTTCAATATCTGACGTATTGCAATCCGATGCGTTGGGGATTTGAAGCCATTACCGGTGTGGTGATCAAAGGGGCGGGATTGAAAGAGTTGTGGCAGCAGGTGATGTGGGAGGGGATTCATGCCATCGTTTTTTTGACTGTCGCCTCGACAAGGTTCCGTAAAACATTATAGAATAAGCGGTTTCTTTTCATTCGTGCTCGCTTCACTTATACGTACGGCGCTATCGTTCGGGATGTGCGCAATTATCATGGCTGTTCCCATATCCTTAAACAATTCGTCGCGGCGAAGGCACAGGGCAGCTGTTGTTTTACATCCACAGCATCGCTGATGTCTTGCTGGTGTTCGCCGTGTTGTGAACGAGGAAAAAACGCACACAGAAACTTCGTTAACTACATCACTTCCGACATGTTTCTTCGATACCAGTCGAGGGTGTTTTTCAGGACATCTTTGTAGAGACGAATTTCACCCATCTCGATACCGCCGGCCTGGGATGAGGTCTGCAACTGCTGAATACTTTCCGGCAGCCCGCCGTAGCGTTCCTGACAATAGGCATTTACAATCGTATTAATGCGCCACAGAAAGCCCCCTTGTCCTTCAATGGCTTGAATTCGTTGGAGGATTTCATAAGTCACCCGTGTTTCAATCTCCTTTTGATAGCGCAGCGCGTAAAAGACAATCATCAAACCGGTGATCAGCACCATGGAAACCGCTGTCGAGCCGATGCCGTGAATATCCGGCAGTATTTCCGCGACGAACAATAACAGCCCGACCATGGAAAAACAGGCTCCGATTCCGAGGGCGGAATAGGTGTGGTGTGCCCGCCGTTTTAGCAGTTCATCATAATCAATATCATTGAGGTTGATGTGTTGGGCGCGTTCGATATATTGTTCTTCTGTGGAGTTGAGGTTGAGCATGGGTCTCCTGCGAATCTGTGTGACCTGTGCATGACCCTGCTGATGTCATGCAATGAAAACGAGGTGGAAAATGGCTGTTTATTCGATTGTCGCTGCCGTGGCTCTGATCATGGTGATTTACATGGGCTCTGTTCTGGCGCCTATACCCTGGTATCTTTACCTGCCGTTTGTCGGCGTGTTTATTCTGGCGTATTTTTGGGAAAAGATCATCAAGATTTTCCGTAAGCGTCGACTGCGGTTGCGTGATTCTCCGTCCGGTCGAACCGAGCGTTAGGACTGGATCACGTCCCGATATGCAAAAGCGCCGACAGAACTGTTCTGTCGGCGCTTTGTTGTTGGTGCTGCTTGCTTTTACTGCCGTTCGTGGCAGCCATTACATTTTGTCGGGCCAGCATCGCTGTCTGCATGGCATTTGCGGCACAGGGCGTGAAATTCTTTTTTGTTTTTGTTGATCTTGCCCGGTGGCAGGGTGGGGTGGCAGATGTGACAATCCATCATTTCCACATGTCCACGGTGATCAAGAAAGACCGGACCGAAATCACACTCCAGTTCCAGCGAGATAATTGCGGTCGTGTAGTGTACGGTTTCTTCGCTGCTTGGTTCGCAGCTTTCTTCTGTTTTAGTGCTGCGTTCAACAGGTTCTTGTACTTCCTCACTCTCGCGGGTCAGTTCGACAGCTGGAACTTCCACCTGGGCATGCTCGGCCACCACAGCCAGCTCTTTTCCTGTTTCAATTGCCTTGCCAATGGATGTGGCGTGCTGGGATGGGGCGTCATCGGTGCTGCAACCCACAGCAGCAAGAGCCACAATAGTGATCATGATTATCCAACGAAACATAGAACTCCTCCTGTTGCCAAAAAAATAATAAAATTCAGTTGAGCGTCGCCATGGTAACACTTTGCTGTTTTGTTTCAAAGTGTCTGCA
>PKUE01000153.1 GCA_002869685.1 Desulfuromonas sp. | reverse complement strand
GCGGAGATTGAAACGGCTGAAGCCGCTGTGAAGCTCCATCAGCAGGCACGTGATCTTTTCGTGGCCCATCAGGGGCAGGCGGCCAAGCTGGAAGGGTTGCAGCTGGAGTTGGCAAAATTTGAGGCGTTTCTAAAACAGCTTCAGGGAGAACTGGCGACGAAACAGCAGGAACAGAAGACTCTCGCCGCACACTATGATGCTAAAGCGCACCAGTCCTTGCGTGACGAAAAGGATGGCCTTGGTCGTGACGTCGGTTCGCTGGGGACGAAGTTGCAAAGCCTGGCGCAGGACATGACGCGCTTGGCCGCTGAAATCGATGCCTTGAAGGCCATTGAACACGAGATTATGGCCAAACAGGCCCAAATCAAAGCCTATGGCGAGAAAGAAGAACTGGTCAAATTTTTGCGCAACCGGGTGTTCAACAAAGTGTCGGCGTCCTTATCGGAGCGCTTTCGCGAAGAGATCAGCCAGCGGGCCAATCAAATCTACCGCATTATTGCCGAGGTGGATGAGGAACTGGCCTGGGGCGACAACTACCAGATTGTGCTGCGCGATATGGTCGACGGCGAACTGCGCGAGCGCGCCGATGACCAGTTGTCCGGCGGCCAGACCATGAGCGCGGTGGTGGCCCTGCGCCTGGCCATGTTGCAGACCATTGGCGCGCGCATCGCCTTTTTTGACGAACCGACCTCCAATCTGGATGCCGCCCGCCGCGAGAATCTGGCCCATGCGTTTCGCGCTATTGATGTTGGCAAGGAAGAGGTCACAGAGCATTGGTATGATCAGCTGTTCCTGATCAGCCACGACGTGGCCTTTACTGAGGTGACCGACCAGATGATCGATCTGGATCGCATGGATTTATGCCAATAAGGAGACGAGTCATGCCATACGTGAATATCAAAATTACCAAAGAGGGCGCCACAGCCGAACAAAAGGCGCAATTGATTCAAGGCGCCACCCAGTTGCTGGTGGATGTGCTGGGTAAGAACCCGGCAACCACCGTGGTGGTGATTGACGAAGTGGATACCGACAACTGGGGAGTCGGCGGCGAAACCATTACCGTACGCAGGCAGCAGGGGAAATAGTTGGATGTTTTTTTCACCGGCCTAAATTGAGCGGTATTCGTTGGGGACAGCGGATGCCGTCTTGTTTTGGGGATGAGGAGAAGACTTTCTCGCGGTGGACGAGGGACTGTTTGTTTTTCCGGTTTTTTCACCGGGTAGAATCTCTTTTTCGGCTTAAACAGCGGACCCAAAAGAGAAAAAACTTTAGACTTCTGCTAGATCGGTTACTATTGAAACTTTCTTGCTTCTTTTTTGCGATGGGGTGGCGGTGACGGAACAACGGCGGATTATTACATTGTTTCTGGTCATGATTCTGGTGGCAGTGGGGGTCTGTGGTGCGACCATGTGGACCCTCTACCAGGTTGAGGTGCAAGAAGAAACCGATCACTTGCGCACTGTCGCATATAATCAGGCCCGGTTTATCGAGCGGGCGGTAGATTTTGTTCTTCAGGACAGTGGTGACATCGACCAACGTCAGGCGTTGGCGTTGATCCGCAGCTGCTACCATGGGTTAAGCCATGGCGGGCAGCTGGGTGAATTTGTTATCGCACGTCGTCAGGGCGATATGATTGAATTTGTCGTCCATCATCATACCCATACGATCCACGAAAAAGCCAAAATTCCCTTTTCTACCGATGCCGCTGAACCGATGCGCCGGGCGTTGCTCGGTGAGCGCGGAGTGATGGAATTCAATGATTGTGATGGCCTGCCGGCTCTGGCCGCATATGAACCTATTGATCGACTTAATCTGGCGCTGGTGACCCGAATCGAGTTATCGAGTTTGAGTCTCCCTTTTTTACGTGCAGCCCCTTACCTTGGCATGATTGCCGGTGTGCTGGTGTTGGCGGGGACTTTGTTGTTCTGGCGGGTTACACGCCCGTTGCTGCAGCAATTGCGCAGCAACGAGTTGCGCTACCGGACACTGTTTGAAAATACCGCTGATGGTGTTTTTGTTGTTCGTGGCGGGAATATTCTCAAAACCAACGGCCAGGGCTGTTGCCTGTTGGGGCGCAGTGAAAAAGAAATTGTCGGCCAGCCGGTCACGGCGTTTTCCCCTGAATTTCAACCCGATGGGAGAAGCTCCTTGTCGGTGTCGCGTCACTACGCCGAAGTTGCCATGCGTGAAGGCACCCAGTCGTTTTCCTGGCAGTATCTACGGCAGGGTAAACTGCGTGAAGCGGATGTAGTCTTGCAATCGCTCCGTCTGGACGGTGACGATGTGGTGTTGGCCACCATGCGCGACGTGACCGATTTTCGCGAGGTAGAGCGTTCGTTGCGTGAACGGGAGCGGCACTACCGGGCGATTTTTGAGCGGGGTTCCAACGGTTTTCTGCTCTATCGTCGTAATGGTCAACTGGTGGATGCCAACCCGGCCGCCTGTCGCATGTACGGTTATGAGTTGGAAGAGCTGCTGAGTCTGACCATGAGCGAGCGGGTCCATCGTGATGACACGGATCACTATCTTGATTGCGTGGCACAGACCATCAACACCGATCAGGGGTGTCATGTCGAAATTCGTGGTTTGCATCGCGATGGCAGTCTGATCCATTTTGATGTTTTTCTGGAATCCTTTTCTTGGCGGGGTGAACTACTGTGTCTGGCAACTGCCGTTGACGTGACGGAGCGCAAGAAGGTTGAACGCGCGGCCCAGTGTGAAGAGATTCGCATGGAGGCGCTGCTTACCTTGCAGCAGATGCTGGAATTTCCCGAAGAGCAGGTATGTCATTACATTTTGGGCCAGGCCCTGCGCATTTGTGACAGCTGTCAGGGGTTTTTGGCTGTGGCTGGCGGGGATAACACGCTGTTGAAAATTAGTGCTACGAATCTCAAGCAGGGACTGAACTGGTTTGAAACGAAGATTTCCAGCCTCGATTGTCGTCAGCCGCAGTTGTACAACAACCGTTTGCAGGAATGGCTCGACGAGAAACTGACTTTTGATCGCTATCTGCAAGTTCCCCTGCTTGAGGATGGACAGATTGTGGCCGTTATCGGTCTGGTCGACAAAGAGGAGGCATACAGCGACTTTGATATCCGCCAGATGGTTTTGCTGCTTCAGGGGACCTGGCAGCGGCTACAACGGAACCGTTCCATGGTCGCTTTGCGCCGGGCCAAAGAGGAAGCCGAAGCCGCCAATCGCGCCAAAGGGGAGTTTCTGGCGGTGGTCAGTCATGAAATTCGAACGCCCATGACCGTGACGATCGCGGCGTTGCAGCAGGTGCTGGAATCGCAACTGGATGAGGAACAGCGGCAATATCTGACCATGGCCAACGACGCTTCGGATTCTCTGTTGAACCTCATCAACGACATTCTTGATTTCTCCAAAATTGAAGCCCAGAAACTGGTTTTGGAACGCAGTCCATTCAACTTGCGTGAGTGTGTCGAAAGTGTGGTGAGTATTCTCGAAGTCAATGCCGCCCAAAAAGGTTTGGACCTCGAATTGACCTGCGCACCGGAGTTGCCGCCATTGTTGATGGGAGATCAGCATCGGGTTCGTCAGATTTTGGTGAATCTGGTCGGAAACGCCATCAAATTTACCGAACAGGGCAATGTCCGCGTTCAGGTGTTCGCTGAAATGCAGGGGCCGGACTGTCGGGTGGATGTGGCTGTCTGCGATACCGGTATCGGCATTGATATTTCCATGCGAGAGCAGATTTTCGAGAGTTTCAGTCAAGCCGACAGCTCGACGACGCGCCGCTACGGTGGTACCGGATTAGGGCTGGCGATCTGCAAGGGACTGGTTGAACAGATGGGGGGAACCATTTCGGTTAATGATTGGCACGGTCGGGGCAGCTGTTTCTTCTTCCATTTGACGATGCCGGTCGCTGGGTTCGATTTCATCCCTGCGATGGATTTTCCCCCGGTCACCGAAGTAACGGACCGCTGTGCCGGGCGGCGGGTTTTGCTGGTGGAAGATGATGAATCCACCGCAACGCTGATGAAAGTTCGTCTGGAAGAACTGCAACTGTGTGTCAAGCATGTTTCCGATGGCCTGTCTGCTCTCAATCACTGTCTGCAGTGTGATTTCGACCTGGTTTTGATGGATTACCATATGCCCGAGATGGATGGCGTTACCGCAACGGAGAAAATACGCGAGGCGGGAATCACCGTGCCGATTATCGGCTTGACCGCGTTTTCCGAAGGGCGGCGCCGGGATGAGTTTCAGCAGGCAGGGCTCAATGCCTGTTTGACCAAGCCGGTGCGGGTGGAACAGTTGCGCCAGTCCGTTTGCGAGTTCCTCTGCTGCGACGGAGAGCCCTGATGAAGCTCGTGCCAAATTGGTTGCGGCAGCGTTTGCCTCAGCGCTATGACTACAATGTTATCGTTGTCGGTGGTGGAGCGGCGGGGCTGGTCAGTGCCTATCTGACTGCTGGTGCCCAGGCGCGAGTGGCGCTGGTTGAAAAGGCCCGTATGGGTGGCGACTGTCTGTACACGGGGTGCGTCCCCAGCAAAACCTTGATCCGATCAGCACGCCTGGTCCACGAGATGCGCCACGCGCAAGCGTACGGGCTCGACTGTGGACCGGTGACGGTGGATTTCAGCCAGATGATGAAGCGAATTCAGGCCGTTATCCGCGCGATTGAACCCCATGATTCCATTGCCCGTTATCAGCAATTAGGTGTGGCCTGCTTCCAGGGCGAGGCACGCCTGTTGTCCGGGCACGCCGTGCAGGTCGGCGAACAGGTGTTGACGGCCCGGCGGATTATCCTCGCCACCGGTGCAACCCCAGTCGTTCCGGATGTGCCCGGTCTTGAAGACGTTCCCTATCTGACCTCTGAAACCATCTGGTCGCTGTCGCAGCTGCCGCGCCATCTTGTGGTTGTTGGCGGTGGCCCCATTGGGTGTGAGCTGGCCCAGGCTTTTCGACGTCTGGGCAGTGAAGTGACTCTGATCGTTCACGGTTCGCGCATATTGAAGCGCGAAGATAGCGAAGTGTCGGAGCATATTCAGAGCCAGTTTGTTACCGAAGGGATTGCGTTATGCTTCGAGCATGACCTGAGTCGGGTGTTTTTACACGGCGATGAAATTGTTGTCCAGTGTCAGCACGGTGAAGAAGAACGCCGGATCTGCGGTGATGTGCTGTTGCTGGCCATTGGTCGTCAACCCTGTGTTGCCGGTCTGGGGCTGGAGGAGCTGGGTGTTGCCTTGGGTAGCCACGGGGCTTTGCACAGTGATGGAACGCTGCGAACATCGTTACCGAGTGTTTATTGTGCCGGAGACGTGGTTGGTCCGTATCAATTTACTCACATGGCTGCGCATCAGGCGGCAACGGCGGGCATGAATGCCTTGTTCGATGGGCTCTGGCGGCAGCGGGTCGATCTGACCCTGGTTCCCTGGGCGACATTTGTCGATCCCGAGGTGGCCCGTGCCGGACTGAATGAACAGGAGGCCGCGCGTCAGGGGGTGGCATACGAAGTCAGCCGCTACGATTACGCCGAGCTTGATCGCGCCGTGGCCGACGGACGCACCAGTGGCTGGATCAAGGTGCTGACTGTGCCGGGAAGGGATACCATTCTGGGGGTGACTATTGTGGGCGCGCAGGCCGGTGATAGTCTGGCGGAATTCGTTCTGGCGATGAAATCCGGCCTGGGGCTGAAAAAAATTCTGTCCACGATCCATATTTATCCGACCCTGGCTGAAGGGGGAAAACAGGTGGCAGGAGTGTGGCAGAAAAATCATCTCCCCCGCTGGCTGTGGCCGTGGTTGGCCCGTTTTCATCGCTGGATGCGAGGTGGCGAATGAGATCGTGTCTGGCTGCAATGCTTGTTCTGGTGCTGATCTGTCCAGCCGCCGTACTGGCGTTTGACCATCAGCACCGTTTGTGGACGGAACAGTTGCAGCAACATGTTGTGCTGGTTCGTGACGGGTTAACCAGTCAGGTCGATTATGCCAGCTGGAAGCAGGATCGCTCCGGGCTTGAAACCTATCTCGGCCAATTGCAGGCCGTTACTGTTGCCGAGTATCGGCAGTGGACACGACCGCAGCAACTCGCTTTTTTGATCAATGCTTATAATGCGTTTACTGTGGCGCTGGTGCTGAACCACTATCCAGGAATCGATTCGATCAAGCAGATTGGATCATGGTTCTCGTCACCCTGGCGGCAGAAGTTTTTTGTCTTGCTCGGTGAATCGCGTTCGCTGGACGATGTTGAACATCGCCTGATCCGTGGACCACAGGGGTTTGATGAGCCACGCATCCATTTCGCGCTGGTGTGTGCATCGGTCAGCTGTCCGCCGTTGCTTCATGAGAGTTATCGCGGTGAGGTTCTGGACCTGCAATTGGAACAGGCTGTGACGCGGTTTTTGTCGGATCCCCAGCGTAATCGATACAATCAGGCGGCACGGCGGTTGGACGTGTCCTCCCTGTTCAAATGGTATGGTGGTGACTTTATCGGCTTTCGGGGCAATGTTAATGTGGCGGACTTTTTTCGTCCCTATGCCGCCCTCCTTGCCGCGCATGAGTCGGGCAGACAAGCGATTCGATCAGCCCGGCTGCCCGTGACGTATCTGCCCTACGATTGGCGCCTCAACGATTGGCGTGAGTGATAGCTGGTTGCTGTTTCGTCGGTGGAGGGTATTGCCGGGTTCAAAGAAGAAAAATACTTTACAGCGCTGGCAATGCTGTGTACTATTTGCGCCTCATGTGATGCGGAGAGGTGACCGAGCGGTCGAAGGTGCTCGCCTGGAAAGCGGGTGTAGTGCAAGCTACCGAGGGTTCGAATCCCTCCCTCTCCGCCATTTACATGGCAACGCTCTTTTTTCGGGATTCGAAGCGGAGCGAGCGCCGACTTAATGTCGGAAAAGCGGACAGGATGTCCGCGGCAGCGAGTGCAGGGGAGCCGATGCAGGAGTCAACGTGAGGTTGACGACGAAGTGGGCGAATCCCTCCCTCTCCGCCATTTACATGAAGTCAGTCAATTTTTTTTGACTTGAAACAGAAGAAAGCCCTTTTCAAAAACCATGAACGGGGAATTTTTTTGAACAAGTGAATGAAGTCACCGAGAGGACTTCAAAGTCGGCGCTGTCAACGCCCGGCGTCAAAGCGTAATTCGGTCGGCAGGCCAATACGCTGTTTTTGTTTGTAGGGTGGAATCTTTTGCCGTCAGAAGCGGCAGTCAGGTCCCGCGCAACGGACGGTCGCGAACTCCGTCAGGCCCGGAAGGGAGCAGCGGTAACGATTTAGTCGGTGTGCCGCGGGGGTGCCTGGCTGCCACTTGTGGCGGCAATTTTGTTTCATCTTTCACCACCCGCCCTGTCAAAACGGATAACCGTTGATTTTGACTGTGATTGCCCGCATACTGTGATGCCGGTGGGCCGGTCAGGCCGGAGATCCACCCCCTCTGTTTCCTTCAGCCAAAGGTTGCTTTTCATGTCCTATCTGGTTATGGCGCGAAAGTGGCGTCCGCAGACATTTGCCGATCTTGTCGGCCAGGAACATGTCAGTCGCACATTGGCCAATGCCATTGCCAGCGGTCGCGTTCACCATGCGTTTTTGTTTACCGGTGCGCGAGGGGTCGGCAAAACCTCGGCCGCGCGAATTCTGGCCAAGGCGCTCAACTGTGAACACGGCCCGGCAGCCGAACCCTGTAATGAGTGTCAACACTGTACCGAAATCTCCAGTGGCCATAGTGTCGATGTGCTCGAGATCGACGGTGCTTCTAATACTGGGGTTGATGATGTGCGGGAGTTGCGTGAAACCCTGCGCTACATGCCGTCTCAGTGTCGCTATAAAATCTTCATCATTGACGAAGTGCATATGCTCTCGATCAATGCCTTCAACGCTCTGCTGAAAACCCTCGAAGAACCACCGGAACACGTTAAGTTCATCTTTGCAACCACGGAACCCCATAAAATCCCGGTGACGATTCTGTCGCGTTGTCAGCGTTTTGATTTTCGAAAAATTCCGGCACCTAAAGTGGTGGCCCAATTGCGCCGTATTGTCGATGCGGAAAAGATCTCCATATCCGACCGCTCTCTGGCCCTGATTGCCCAACGTGGCGGTGGCAGTATGCGTGACAGCTTGTCGACATTGGATCAGGTGGTGGCTTTTTGCTCCGAACAGGTGGCGGATGATGACGTTCAAGGGCTGCTGGGCATGGTGGACCGGCGCCTGTTGCTCGATGCTCTGGAAGGGTGTATGCGCCAGGATTGTTCGACGGTGCTGAATGTCGTGCGCCGGGTGGATGACCTGGGTCACTCGTTTCGCCAGTTTTGTCAGGAGTTGGTTGAAATGGTCCGGCAGGCCATTCTGTGCGCCCTGGTGGCCAATCCTGAAGAGGATCTCGGGGTGTTTGGCGACGAATTGCAGGCGTTGAAAGCGTTGGGCGGCTTGGCAACCCAGGATGACTGGCAACGATTGTTGAGCATGTTGATTAAAACCGAGTCGGAATTGGCCTCCTCCTCATTTCCCCGTTTGCTGGTGGAGATGACGCTGGTACGTGCTGCCAGCCTGCCTCCGGCAAAAGATATCGCCGGCCTGATCCGTAAGGTGGAAGCTCTGGAAGGGGGATATTCTTCCGGCACGGTTCCGCGTCCGACGCCGTCACGCAGCGCGCCTATTTCAGAGATGGTTTCTTCTGCGCCTGCAGAGCCGGTCTTGGCACCGGTGGTGGAGGAAGCTCCCGTTGCGTCGCAGCCTTCTGTTGCCCCTGTCGCGGAAGAATCCGCTCCCGGTGTTGAAGAGGCACCCGCAGCATCCGCTCCTGTTGGCGGGGCGCAGCCCACTTGGCCACAGCTTGTCGAGCAGGTACGGGGACGGCACCCGTCACTGGCGTCTGTGCTGGAACATGGCAGTCTGCTGTCGATGCAATTGCCCCAGCTGGTGCTCGGCTTTCCGGCGTCGTCATTTCATTTGCAGCAGATCAAGGACGAGGAGTCTAAGCAGCGGCTCGTCCAACTTGTCCGCGATGTGTACGGCCAGGAGCTTGATCTGAAAATTGAGGCCTTGACCGATGGCAAGGTGGTTCCCCCGTCTTTGGTGGAAGAAGAAAAAAAAAAGGAAAGAGACCGCG
>PKUE01000033.1 GCA_002869685.1 Desulfuromonas sp. | reverse complement strand
CTGGCTTTCTTTGGACAAGCAAAGAAAGTCAGGCGACGTGTGGGGGCGCAACCCCACGTCACGTGGGAAACAGCAACCTTGTTATCGCCTCTCTTCATACCTCGTACAAAGACCGCGGACAACAACCTACTTCCCCAGCAACCCCTTAGGCCGCACAAACAACACCAGCAGCAACACAACAAACGCCACCACATCTTTATACGCACTCGACCAATAACCCGCCGAGAGTGATTCAAGCAAACCCAGCCCGATGCCACCAAGAATCGCCCCCGGAAACGAGCCAAAACCACCGAGGATCGCGGCGGCAAATCCTTTCAATCCGAGCAACACACCAACATCGTAACTCAGGGTGGTGATCGGCGTCACCAGCACCCCGGCCAGACCACCCAGTGCCCCGGCAATGCCGTAGCTGGTCAGACGGATGCGTCCTCCGCGAATACCGACCACAGCCGCCGCCGTCGGGTTGGAGGCTACAGCGCGCATGGCCAGCCCCAACGGTGTGTGGTGAAAGAACCAGTGCAACAGGCTGATCGCCACCACAGTCAACACCAGAATCCACACCGCCTGCGGCAGAATGGTAGCGCCGAATAATGAGATCGGCTCTTCGCCGCTGAGCGGCGGCAGGGCCATGCGATTGGTGCCCCAGATCATCTTCATCGCCCCGCGCAGGATAATCGACAGACCAATAGTGAGAAAGATCAGCACCAGCTCGTTATGCGAGCGTGACGGACGTAAACCGAAGCGCTCCACCAGCATGGCCACCAACGCTACTCCGGCCACGGCCAGAAGCAGCCCCGGCATCATCGGCAGTCCCAACGTGAGCAGGGCGGAAAACATCAGCATACCGCCCAACGACACGAAATCGACCTGGACAAAATTGACAATGCCCATGGCGTTGTGCACCACGCTGAAGCCCAGCGCAATCAGGGCATAGATCGCTCCGGTGGTTAGCCCGGCAATGATAAATTGCAGAAGGTCGTTGGATGCTTGCAAAAAAACGCTCGCTGGTCAGGGGATAAATGGAATTTTGTCAGGGTATGTCAGATGGTGGAAAAGGTCAAGAAAGCAGGGGTCTGGCGCGGATTTCACTGCAATTTTCCATGACGTTTACGGCTTGACATTGCGCTCTGTCATTTGAACAATACCGTACCCCGACTTCATGGCATAACGGAACCTGTTGATGATCCAAGACGATACTTTTTTTCCCCATCCGGCTTACCGCACCGTGCTCGGCTATCCCACCGGCGATGAAACCGTCATTGCCCGGCGCCTTGACAGGTTGCGACACTTTGGCGTAGAGCGCCTGACAGCGCACGGCGCGTCACAACTTCTCGCTGTGCCGGTGTTGGGTTACGGCTATTGCGGCGTGGTGCTCAGCGCACTGCGCCACGGCCAGCCTGTTGCCATCAAGCTGCGCCGCCTCGATTGCCGGCAGCCGGATTTACACCATGAAGCGCGTCTGCTGCAGCACGCCAACAGCGTGGGTATCGGTCCCCGCCTTCATGCGCATAGCGACGATATTGTGATCATGGACCGGGTTGACGGCGTCCCTTTGGCTGCATGGCTGGCCACATCGCGCTCCGATGATGCACTGAAAAGGCTGTTACACCAACTGTTGCGGCAGGGATTTGAACTGGATCGTCTCCACCTTGATCACGGTGCGCTGCGTTATCCCGGCGAGCATGTGCTGATCGACAATGATCGCATCACCCTGATCGATTTCAGCCACGCCAGTGACCAGCGACGCCCCAACAATGTCACCTCGCTGGTGCAGGGCCTGTTATGGGGCACCCGGCTGGCCGAAACGTTTCAATCCGTCCAGGACCTGCCGCCGCAGGATGCATTACGGTCGGTGTTACGCGCCTATAAGCAACAGCCCGATGACGCTTCTTTTCATACTTTGTGTTGCGCACTAGCCCTCCTATAGCTCGAAACTGTGCATCTGCACAGACGGTTTTTGTGCCTCAACCATCAAACTTTTACGCGTCTGGCGGTGTTTTTCACTGACAACCCTTGGTAGAGTAACAACCATCAAGGCTTGTTGTGGCAGGCAAGACTTGGTTCTCCTTTCTTCCTAGTTGATACACACTACAAAGCCGGTTCGGATGCCTCCCCGAACCGGCTTTGTTACGTTCAGCTTCCGATTCTGTTCGCCGACCATTCTTCTGCTATGCTGATAAAACAACCCCCAGCAACGAACTCGAGGTGAAATCATGTCACTCCCCACCCTTGAACAACAACGCGCTTTTCTCAAAGACGATTTACGCCAGCAGATCAATTTTTATGTCACCGACCAAAATCGGGGGATTGAACCGCCCCCGATCCAACGCCCGCCGCGTCCGGGCCAAACGATCATCCCTCTGCCGGAAATCGACCTTGAACGGTTTCGCGGCACCGATCTGCTTGCCGCCATGGCTAACCGGGAGAGCCGTCGCCGTTATCTGGCCACACCGCTGACTCAGGAAGAATTGGGGCTACTGTTGTGGACCACCCAGGGCGTGCGTGAAGAGTTGGGAGAGGGCCACGCGTTGCGCACCGTGCCATCAGCCGGTTGTCGCCACGCCTTTGAAAGTTATCTGCTGATCTCATCCGTTGCAGGACTCGACAACGGCATCTACCGTTACCTGCCGTTACAACATGCCCTGGTTTGTGAGCGTTCCGTGCAGGATTTCCGTGATGATCTTTCTGCTGCAACCTTTCATCAGGTTTTCATCAGTCGTGCGCCAGTTGTGTTTGTCTGGACCGTGCTTCCTTACCGGATGGAATGGCGCTACGACCTGGCAGCTCATCGCGTCATCGCCTTCGATGTTGGCCATGTCTGCCAAAATCTTTACCTCGCCTGTGAAGCGATTAATGCCGGTACTTGCGCCGTTGCCGCCTACGATCAGGGGCTGATGGACAGTCTAATCGGCGTGAATGGCACGGACGAATTCGTCCTCTACCTGGCACCGGTCGGAAAGGTGTAAATGTAAAAGAGCTAGCAATATCAGGGATTTTCTTTATACTGGTGTCTATTTTATGCAGATAGTACCTGATTTTCTGGTCATTAATCCTTCCCTGGAACCCTGGAGATACGGATTGAACACCTCTCTTTCGCTTATCCGCATAACGATCTGCCTGCTGATTGTCCTTGTGGCAACTCCGGCCGGACTCCGGGCTCAATCACCCAATCAAAACCCACGAAACCTGCGTGTTATCCACGTCGGGCTCTATGACAACCCCCCCAAAGTTTTTCGAGACAGTCAAGGTAAACCAGCGGGATTATTCATCGACTTGCTCGAAGCCATGGCCGTCGACGAAGGCTGGCAGCTGGACTATGTCGACTGCACCTGGAACAGCTGTCTGGATAAATTATCGTCCGGCCAGATTGATCTGATGCCCGACATGGCCCACACTCCCGAGCGAGCCCGTTTGTTCGATTTTCATACCGTTCCCGTTGCCCACAGCTGGTCCAGCCTATGGAGTCGGAAATCTCTCGAATTAGCTGATTGGTCGGATCTTGACGGCAAGCGGATCGCCATTCTCAGCGGCGCAGTCCAGGAGGATGCCCTCCAGCGCATTTTAAGCGGATTTGCCATCAGCTATGAAGAAGTTCCTGTCACCACCATGGCGGAAGGGTTTGAAGCGGTGATCCGCGGTGATGCCGATGTCACCATCGCCAACAGCTTTTTTGGGGGACTCTATGGCCCTCGATACGGCTTGCGTGAAAACCCGGTTATTTTTAATCCCACCAGCCTGTTTTTTGCCGTCCCCAAGGGACGCAATGCCACCATTCTCGACCGGATCGACAGTCACCTCAGCCAATGGCGCAGTGAAGAGAACTCTCTTTATTACCAGGCGTTGAAGAAGGCCATGTCGCGCTTTCATGCACCGGTATTGCCACGCAAATGGCTACAAGTTCTGGTCATTTCGATCAGTGCAATTGCCATTCTGCTGGTTGTCAGTGTCTTTTTACGCTGGCAGGTACGCCGGCAAACCCTCGAATTGCGCCGTATGAATCAACGGTTCGAATACCTTCAGCAGGCCAGCCCGGTTATTCTGTTCCAGCTGGCCCTTTTTCCCGACAAGCCGCCCAAAGTACTGTGGGTCAGTGACAACATCACCCGCCTGTTCGGGTTCTCACCGGAACAGACCTATGAACCGGGCTGGTGGCAGGGCATTGTTCATCCGGACGATCGGGAAAAGGCTCATGCCACCATGTATGCTCTGCCGGAAAACGGGCACAGCAGCATTGAATATCGCATCTTCGATATTGATGGCAGTACTTGTTACGTGCGAGAGGAACTGCAGTTTATCCCCGCAACAGATGCGCAGCCCGCCGAAGTGGTCGGCAGCTGGAGCGACATCACCGCCTCCCGCGAGCAGGAAGACCAGCTGAGCTTCCTGACTCATTACGATCCACTCACCCAACTGCCCAACCGCAGTCTGCTACGTCACCACCTGCAGGAGATTTTGCATCAAGTTGAATCACGCGACGGCGAATTGGCCGTTTTGAGCATTGATCTTGATCATTTTAAAAAAATCAACGAAACCTTCAGCTTTGAATTAGGGGACAAGATCCTGAGGATGACAGCGGGCCGCCTTAGACACATGCTGCGCCTTGAAGATGTTCTGGCCCGAATCGGAGCCGATGAGTTCATCCTGCTGCTGCAGGGGGATAATGCCGAAGAGCTGGCTATCAGTGTTGGCCAGCGGATTCTGCAAAGCCTTCGGACCCCGATGCAAATCGACAATCAGGAACTGGTTGTCACCGGCAGCATTGGCATCAGTCTCTATACCACTGAAAGCGACAACCCCGAGAATTTATTGAAAAATGCCGAAATCGCCCGTTATGCAGCGAAGCGGCAAGGGCGTAACCAATTGCAACTTTTCTCGACCCAGTTGTCTGTGGATGTGCGGGAAAATCTGGTCATGGAGAATGCCCTGCGCAATGCTGTCGAGCGCCAAGAGTTGGTCCTCCACTATCAACCCCAGATCAGTCTGAACTCGGGAGCGCTGATGGGTGTCGAAGCCCTGGTGCGCTGGCAGCGCCCGGATGTCGGCCTGGTTCCTCCGGGGCATTTTATCCCCCTGGCAGAAGAGGTCGGACTGATCAATGATATCGGCCTGTGGGTCCTTGAAGAAGCCTGTCGGCAAACTGTCGCCTGGGATCAGCAGGGGATCCATGTCCCCAGAGTGGCTGTCAACCTGGCCGTGCAGCAAATCGAAGGTGGCGACCTTCCCCATTTGGTCGCCGACATCCTGGAGCGAACCGGTTTAGCTGCCGGACGACTTGAACTGGAAGTCACTGAATCCACGATTATGAATGAGCCGGAGCTGGCAGCCATGGCGCTATCGGAGTTTCGCAGCATGGGGATCCGCCTCGCCATTGATGATTTTGGCACCGGCTATTCCAGCCTGGCCTACTTGAAACGACTGCCATTGAACATCCTGAAAATTGATCGCTCCTTTGTCATGGATATCGGCACCCACAACGATGACGACATCATCAGTCGGGCGGTCATCAACCTGTCCAACAGCCTGGGGATGGAGACAGTCGCCGAGGGGATCGAAAATCAGCAACAACTCGATTTTCTCCGCCGCGAAGGGTGTGAAATCGGCCAGGGATTTCTGTTCAGCAAACCATTGCCTGCGCAGGAAGTCGCACAGTTCGTCCACCAACACATCAAGACAACACCATAATTCTGCTACAGAATTCAGTCCCGGTCATGTTATGATGGCAACCTGTTTTTCACAAGGAAACCATCATGTCGTTGCCTGCTGACAATCCCGTCCATGTCCAAACCATTCTCGACAGTGTCGCTGATGGTGTCTTTACTGTCGATTCCGAGTTGCGTATCACCTCGTTTAATCGCGCTGCCGAAGAGATCACCGGCTTTCGCCGCAGTGAAGCGCTCGGCCAACCCTGTTGCGAAATTTTTCGCACCAATGTCTGTTTCGATCACTGCCCGTTGCGCAAAGCATTTGCCAGTGGGGAAAACATCACCAATGTTGAAGTTGATGTGCTGGATCGCCACAACCGCGAGATCCCGATCTCGGTCAATGCCTCGGTTCTGCGTGATGAACATGGTGCCGTCATCGGCGGGGTTGAAACATTCCGCGACTTGTCACAACTCCGGGCGCTGGCCAATGAAGTACAGGAGCGCTTCAGCTTCCACAATATGATCAGTCGCAATCCGCGCATGCAACAACTGTTTGATATTCTGCCGGATGTCGCCCATAGCGACGCCACGGTCCTGCTCCACGGTGCCAGCGGCACCGGCAAGGAACTGTTCGCCCAGGCTATTCACAATCTCAGCCCGCGCAATGAACATCCGCTGGTGGTAATCAACTGTGGCGCCTTGCCGGAACAATTGCTTGAAGCCGAGATTTTCGGCGTGCGTAAAGGGGCTTACACCGGCGCCGTTGCCAATCGGAAAGGGCGTCTTGCTCTGGCCGAAGGAGGCACTCTGTTTCTTGATGAGATTGGTGATCTGCCATTGCCGTTACAGGTCAAACTATTGCGCGTTCTAGAGAATAACGAATATCAGGCTCTGGGCAGCGATGAAACCCGCCGTGCCGATGTCCGATTTGTCGCCGCAAGCCATCGTGATCTGGCCCGTCTGGTGGAAGAGAAACGCTTTCGCCAGGACCTCTATTATCGCCTCAATGTCGTTTCACTGCGCATCCCTCCCTTGAGTGAGCGCAGTGAGGATATCCCCTTATTGCTGGACATGGCACTGCAACGTTTTTGTCAGAAACATGGCAAAAGAATCGGTCGTTTTAGTCATCAGGCCCTGGAACAACTACTGACCTATCCCTATGAAGGCAATGTGCGGGAACTTCTCAACCTTGTCGAACGCGCCGTCATTTTGTGTCGTGGCACTCAGATTGAACCGATGCATATTCCGGCCCTATCTCTCAGTACGCCATTAGCTAAAAAACATGGCTGCCCGGATAAAGACACGCTGAGACATCTACTGCAACGGTTCCAGGGCAACCGTCAACAGCTGGCCCAGCACCTCGGCGTCGATCGGACAACGCTGTGGCGCTGGATCAGACGCCATCAACTCACCTGACGTTGCACAATGTTGCACCGGCGTTGCAATGCAACATTGTCGGTTTTAACTTTCTATTTCCGTAGTTTAGAACGGTTCAGCGCAATCGGTTCCACACCAACGTTGCAAATGCAACACCCCCTTAAGATCCCACTCAAATGCCCAGCAAGATAACATCCTGTTTTTTCTAAAGTTTTTATCTAAAGATCAACTTGGCACTGCTCTTGTAATACTAACAACTCATGTCTGCGTTATCTCCCGAGCATATACAGATAGCCATACCCAGCTATGACAGACGCGTATCTCCCCGTTTTGATCAGGCGCGCGAGTTTCATGTCGCGGCTATTGACTTACGCCATCGTCAATGCCGCAAGCTCAGTACGCTCGTCTGTCCTCAGCCTCCTTACACTATCGGCGACTGGCTTAGCGAATTGGGAACACACGGGGTTATCTGTTCGGGAATTCACCAGCATCACCAGCATCAACTCCAACAGCTGGGGATCTGGTTGGTCTGGGGGGTCAGTGGCGAGATTATGACAGTTCTCGAAGACTGGCTGCACAGTGACAAATGTCACACCCTGATCAGCGAATTGCCGGAAAGAGGCCATATTGTGTGTCACGCACAATAAGTGCTGAGGCCGGGAGGCCTTCAATGTTATGCGCTGCGAACCGGAGAGGGCGGCTTTCGCGGCACCTCAAGTCCCAAAGCAACCTGTGATGTGATGAAATGGCAGGGTCAATTGAACTGTATTGGCTATGATATGTGATGACCCTGCCAACCGTTTTCTCCCACTTCTGACTCACCCTGTTGTCCACGGCACGTTCTTCCAACTAATGCGGCAATGCCTTCGGATCGGCAAACCAGCGGTTCAAATCTTCCACCATGAATTCGTAACTAAGATAGGACGCGACTTGTGGTTTTTTATCAACGCCGAAGGCGCGCGTAAACTGACCCAACACAGTACCAGAGTGAATAAGGCCAATGAAATAGTGGTGGGACATGCCATCATCATCCGTGTAGCCGTAGAGGACAGCTCCTCCTGATGAACCCGGATACATCGTACAATTGGTGTTCGCCCAAAATTCTTGAAGGCCAATTTCTTGGCACTGGTGGTCATAGGTCAGGACCTGTCCTCGCTGTCCTCTTCCATCATCACCGCAATATCCGGCCATCATGAGATCGTAATCGTAGAACTCAAGAAGCAGATAATCCCAGAAACTGTCATATTCCTGCGAAACATCTGGTGGAAGTGACAACGGCTCAATGCTCCTTACCGCGGAAAAATCATCAACGGCTAGCAGGGCATAATCTTTTTCCTCATTCAGCGCCAAAAGCGATAGGGAGGTTTGTACCAGCGAGCCATCTCTGGAGTGAAAAACTACCTTCGGTTGCCGGCCTTGCTTTTGTGCCGTCTGAAGACAATGTGCCGCCGTTGCCACCAGACGGCGTGAACTACCCGGCTGGTCGGTGAGCAAATTGGCCGTACAGATATCTGACAACCTGCCATAGCTGTCAAGATAGATAGGGCCGGAATGCTCAAGGTAGAGTGCTGAGCCATCCCGATAAACCTCGCGGCTGTCGGTCAACGCTTTAATCCGGTTCATCAGAGCGATATAGGCGTCTGGATTGACCAGAGTCTCAACGGGGTCAAGCTGGTCCACCTGAGCCCACAAGGCTTCGAGGCTCTCTTCCGCCCTTGACGGGTGAGTCCACACCAGCACAAAACACATCAGCAGTATCAGATGTCTCATCGTGATTCCTTCATTTTTCAGTCCACTGCTTGTCTGTGAACAACAATAAGCGTAGAGTCGAAGGCAATGTGCCTTTTTCCAATATTATTGTGAGGTTTATATGATCATCGAATTGCTCCGTCAACGGCGCAGTATCCGTAAATTTACCGACAGGCCATTATCGGAGCGGCAGCTGAAAATTCTGGAAGAGGCTGTTTTACGGGCGCCCAGTTCACGGGGCCGGGATCCGTGGCAATTTATTTTTGTCACCGACCGAGACCTGTTACAGGCCCTTGCGACGGCCAAGCCGCATGGCGCAGGTTTTCTCGCCAGCACAGCAGCAGCGGTGATTCTGTGTGCGGATCCCGACTGTTGTGACGTCTGGATCGAAGACTGCGCCATTGCCGCGTTTATCCTGCAATTGACCGCGCAGGATCTCGGCCTTGCCAGTTGCTGGGCCCAGATCCGCTGCCGTGAACACGATGATCATCAGGATGCGGAAAGCTACGTTCGTCACATCGCCGGGATTCCGGAAAACCTGCGTGTTGATGCCATCATCGGCATTGGCACCGCAGATGAGGAAAAAGAGGGCCATGGCGATGAAACTTTACGCCGCGACCGCATTCACTGGCAAAAATACGCCGGGTCAAAATAAATCAAGGCCGGAGAATATTCCCCGGCCTTGAGCTTTTTTTCGACAAGATTTCTACCCGAATCAGTTGATCCAGTGCAACACCAGATGGTCCATAGTCCGTTTGGGAACATAGTGGACTCCGGCGTCATCACGCCAATATTTGATATCGGCCCCTTCTTCCTTATCGACCAGTTTCACCTCTTCGGCGGGGTAGCCCAGAGCGACCACCATGACAATATCAAAGCGGGTGGGAATTTTAAATTCTTCGCGGAATTTCTGTTTCTGAATTGAACCGATCATGCACCCGGCGAAGCCTTTTTCAATGGCGCCGAGCAACATGCTCTGCGCTGCAATTCCTGAATCACAGGCAAAGCTGTCACCGATGGTTTTGTCACCAAGAATGACAATATAAGCGCTGGGACGTTCACTTGGCTCGGGGCCATGCCACTCTTTGAGGTAACCCGCCCAGCCGAGGTGCTTGAAAATCCGCTCGTTACGGTCAGCATCTGCCGACAACAAATAGCGCAACGGTTGCAGGTTGGCCGCACAACCACAATAGCGGGTCAATTCGACAAGTTCAGTCAGCTGTTGCTCGCTGATCTCCTTGTCGGCGTGAAAGCGACGATAACTGCGATTTTTGAGCAATAAATCTTTCAGCATTACTCCTCCTTACATGATAAAATGGTCATTGCATTATTTACCCGGAGCCCCCTGACAACGCGGGGTTGCACCAACCCAGGCAACAGTGAATAGATGCGATTAATAGTACCCCATAGAACTGAAAAATCAAAACATTCTCAATAAATAACACATAAGAGAACATCGTTTATTAACCGGAGACGCTCCGTTTCCTGCCTACTTCGAGGTCGTTGTTTCATGCTGTCACAGTTCGAATCCTATCTCCCCTGGTTGCTCCCCCCTTTACTCGGAGCAGTTATCGGCTATGTCACGAATTATATTGCCATTCGCATGCTGTTCCGCCCCTTACGGGCTTGGCGGGTCTGCGGATTGCGCGTTCCACTGACACCGGGAATCATCCCCTCGCAACGCCACAAACTGGCGCGTAAAATGGGCGAAATGGTCGGTGACCACTTGCTGACCAGTGAGGATATTGCCGACACTCTCGACAAGGAGGCTTTTCGCCAAAAACTGCTTGCCGCCGTCGAGGAAAAGCTCGACCAGTTCATCAGTCGCGATCTGGGCGCACCGATTACTCTGTTACCTGCCCAGTTTCATGACCGGCTTGCGGACGTTCTGGAGAGCGTGCGCTGGAAACTGCTGCGTGCTCTGACCCGTCAGTTGGAATCGGAACAGGGACGACAGCAACTGACCCGTTTCTGTGGTGAGTATCTGGACGTTCTTCTCGGCTATCGCCTCAATGACCTGCTGGACACTCCCGCCAAAACCGTTCGTGGTTTTGCGACACAGAAAATGGCGCTATGGCTGGATAAAGAACGGCTGGAAGGGTGGCTGGACCGCTTTTTTGATCAACGCCTGCAACAGTTGATCGACAACCGGCAGTGCCTCAACGATCTACTGCCGAAAGAGCTGGTTGACGGTGTGCTTGAGCTGGTTGAACAGGAACTGCCAGCGATCATTGAACAACTCTCCGCCATGCTGGATGACCCCAAGGTACGCGAACAGTTGCAGGGCAAAGTGCGTGACGCCATCGCCAACCTCATCGACTCCATTGACGGTCTGTCCGCCCTAATTGGCGCTTTGTTCGATATGGAAAAAATCTACGCGAAACTGCCGGGATTCATGGATAAAGCGGCCATAGAATTGAAAGACTGGTTGGCATCGGAACCGGTTCGGCAACAGATCAGCCATAAACTGCGCGAACAGCTGGGCGAATGGTTAAACCAACCCTTGAGCGCATTGCTGGAGAAAGTGCCCTACGAACGGGTTGTGCGCATTCGCGGCCAACTGAGCGGTCGTATCGGCGACTGGCTGACAGGAGAGGGCGTACGCACCCAGCTGTTGAAGGCTGTGGAAAAAGGTGTGGAGAACATTGAAGGACGCCCCCTGTCCGACTGGATCGACCCGCTGCTCCCCGAGCAGGGAAGAGAAAAAGTCGCGGTGCTGATCAGCAGCGCGATTGTGGATCAACTCAGCCGTGAATCGGTCCAGAGCAGCGTAGCTGGCTTCATCGAAGGGCGCCTGACCTATTGGATTTACCAGCGCCCTCTCGGCCAATTAAACCGTTACCTGCCCAGTGATGGCCGTGAAGAGATGGCCGTCGGTCTGTTCGACCAATTGGTGGTACTGTTGAAAAAAGAGATCCCGCCGCTGGTGGAAACCCTCAACATCTGCCAGATTGTCGAGGATAAGGTCAATTCACTGGATATCCTCAAAGTGGAAGGACTGCTCATGGGGATCATGAAGGATCAGTTCAAGTACATCAATCTGTTCGGTGCTCTGCTCGGTATGCTGATCGGCTTGCTCAATTTGTTGCTGTTGCAGATGTAAATGGTGGCAGGTTACTGACAATTCAGCATTCGGCAAGGCGAATTATCCTGTTTGGTCTATACCACGGCAAATCAAGGTCAAGATCGCCGGGTTTCGCCCCGGCAGGCGCCTGCCTTTTGTAAGCCGACAAAAGGATGCAAAACCGGCATTTAGACCTGGCCCTCCGGGGGTCGCAGACCCACTTATAATGGGTCTGTTTCCGTAATGCTTCACGGATCCGGCTCGCCGCCCTTTAGAACGGCGAATCGTGCAACT
>PKUE01000114.1 GCA_002869685.1 Desulfuromonas sp. | reverse complement strand
TAGGAGAGGGTCATAAACGCGGCTTTGTCCGTGCCGACAGCCGCCATTTTGCTCGACACCGAGGCAATGGTGCCACACAGGATACACAGACCGATAAACAGCAGCCCGCGGCGCAGGTCGCGAGCATTGCGCGCATCTTGTCGTGCTTCACCCGCCAGCAGATAGACCACGCCGAACGCCAGAGCCACACCAATTATTTGCTGGCTGTGCAGGGCCTCGTTAAAATAGACGACCGAGATCACCACCACCGTGGCCAGGCTCAGACGGGTGAGAGGGAAAATGATGCCGGCGCTGAGATAGCGTAACGCTTCGATGTTGGCGATGGTGGACAAAGCAAAGGAAAGACTGTTGGCCAAAGCCAGGGGCACAAGGGGAAACCATGGCGGTGGCGTTGGGGCCGTCTGCACATAGAGCAGGGTGCTGAGCACCGTCACCGTGGCCATAAATACCGTGGTGGTCAGGCCGGAACTGAGCCCTTTCTGTGCCGTCACCTTGTAGAGAAAACGCTGTGTTCCCAGCAGCATCAGAGCTGCAATACTGTAACCATACCAGGAGATCATAGTTGAGCATACTAGCCTGTTTTCAGGCGAAGCCCTATCAAATTTCCCACCGTGGTACTTTTTATTTGGGGGGAGAAAAGCGTGCTGGCCGTTTGATTAAATCGTTGTTGCCTCGATAGCCACTTCATATAATAAAAAACGAAGTGTTGATTCACCATGATCTTACAAGGAGTCTTTCACTGTGCAGACATTTCCCCGTTATTCTTTGATGATTTCGCGCTATGTTGTCCTTACCTGTCTGCTGATTGTCGGCAGTTCGATGGTAGCCGCGTGTCAGCCCCTGGTTGGTGGAACCTGTGTTTATCGTCACCACCTCGGCACCACTCAGGTGCAGGCTCGTGATGGTGAGCCACTCTGTGGATTTTTTACTCCCGCCGAGGGTTCCGTTAGCCGTGGCGAGATTTGGCAGGGGCGGTGTCTGGATATTCCGACGGGCGATACGTGTCAGGCGGGAATGACTTATCCGGCACGCCTTGCGGTGATTGAAGAGGGCAGTTGTGTTCCGTTTCGATTGGAGCTGCTCAGTGATGGCGTTGGGATGCGTGGTGTGACGCTTGATTTTGATGACGATGGACGTGAAACCGACCAATCCAGGGCTATTGTTGAGCAGATTGCTGTCACCTTCAAGTCACTGCAGGTGGATTGGCCCGACTGCCAATTGTTGATCTGCGGACAAGCTCAGGGAGCCCAGAGTGCTGAATATCGCTGGGGAGTAGCGCGTCACTACGAAGCACGCCTGCAGAGCCAGCTAAAACAGTGGGATATTGCCGATGAGAGGATTAAGGTTATCTCCGGCGAGCTTCCGCCAACACTGATGCGTGATCCGCAGGCGAATAATGGTGTTGAGGTGTTTTTCCAACTTCGTTGAGCCAGTGAGTCGAATCACCACTGCGTTGGATGATTTCTTCTATGTCCCAGTCCTTTTTGATCGAGGTACGTAATGACTAAAGAGACTCCTGCTTTGATCCGTTTTTTACGCTGGGGCCTGTTGTTTGTGCTGCTTTACTGCTTGGGACGTTATCTTGATGGCCCGTCTTATCGGGTAATCGTTCGCAGCAGTGCTTTTGTCTTAAGCTGCATTGGTGTTACCGCATTCGCCAGCGAATTAGCCTGTCGGCGCTGGCATCTCCCCGCTGTCGGCGGCGTGTTGTACACGATTATCAGCGTTACCGGCTTTGTCTGGGCGGCACAGCATTATTACGCTGGGGGCAAAAACTCCGATTATGTCGTGTATATTCTGTTTTGGGGCGCACTGATGGGGTTGAATCTGGCCCTCTATCTCAACAGCCTTTTTGTGTCACTTGATCCGCCTCGACAGCTTGTTGATCCGCCGCATCAACCTGCCGGAGAAGAACTTGTCGAGCAGGACAACGGACCGGTGCGCTATTTCGATGTGCGATTGTTTTGTGTCGATGACTCTGGCGAACGGGGCGGACTCTATTATCAGCTGCGCGGTGGCCCCCCATTGCCTGAGGGGTTTGTGCTGGATGGATATTCCTCTGACCATTTTGTTTCCCTCGAAGAACACTGGCAAACGATTGTTAACCGGAAAATCGCCCATTTTAAGACATCGCTGACACTCTATGAGACCATCATCAAATTTGGCGACACGATGCAGCTGGTCAACGACTACGAACTGGAGATAGATACCCACTTTCGGCCCTGATTGGTTACAGGACTGTCTATTTATTGTGCAGCTTCGATCGGGCCCTGACCGTTGTCGGCCATTGCCCGATCCGTTGCTGTGATGTGTGTGAGTCAATTTTCCCCTTAGAATGGCCTTTCGTGGCTGAATTGAGTGATAAATTGCAGTCGTCTGTTTGCTGGCATGGCTCTTGCTGCTTTTTTCTGGATGTTCAGGTGCTGATATCTTGGTAGCTGCTGAAGGGAGTTAAGCATGATGTACACTGATTCAATCCGTCGCTGGGCGACTGATCTGCGGCGTTCCGGCACGCTGGCTAATCCGGACGGGATTGGCGAGATTGGCTTGAAAGACGGTCAGGCCGGAACCCGACCGGCGGCGCGGTTTGCAGTTACTGTCAGCGATGATCGGGTGGACCAGATCCGCTTTCAGGTTTTTGGCTGTGGTTTTACCATTGCGGCCTGTGCTGCCGCAGCCGACTTGGCGGAAGGACAGCATTTTAGAGATGTTCTGTTATTGACACCACAGTTGGTCGATGAAGCCCTTGGCGGCTTGCCTCAGGAACGTGACTACTGTGCGGATATTGCTATTCAGGCTTTGCATGGTGCGGTGCGCAGTGCCATGGGCTCAGGTGATGTGGATGCGATAACGCACATCGCCGAAGAGGATCATGGCCCTCGGGTCACAGCGGATAACCCGGTATATCAGGCGCTGATCAACAGCGGCGCGGCCGCCGGAATCGGTGATGAGGATCGCCATCTTTTCGCCTGCCTGATTGCGATCGCAGCTGGAGAACCCTGGGATACGGCGCAAGCTCTGGGCTTGTCACACCAAGCGTTTTCCGAGTTGCTGGCAACCTGTTTTCCCGGTGTGGATCAACACCTTCTCGACGATACTTTGCCCGATGCCCCCTCCCAGCCGCAGCCAAATGATGAAATTCGTGCTATTGTAACCGCACATGTACCGCAACAGGGCAATCCTGTTGCTCAATCCATGGCTCGTTGGCTGGCGGCAATGATCACGGCACGCTCCGCTCATCCGGGGCATCTATGGGTGTCAATGGGATTGTTTCACCGTCCTGAACTGACTGCGGCCATCCGACGCCATCTGCCCTCAATGGCAGCGGCCAACAATAAAGGAATGCGCTGGAAGCGTTTTTTATTTAAAACTTTGTGTGACCAGAGCGGTGCCATGCTGTGCAAGTCACCCAACTGTGGAGAATGCAGTGACTATGCACTGTGTTTTGCCCCTGAAGAGACGTAACAGGGTGTTGAAAACAACCTGTAGAGTCCATGGATGGGACTTTTTTCAACATCCGCCTAATCGCCCCGAAGATGTGGCAAAACCTTAAAAGCAACGAAAGGATGAGTTGATGACCGAACTGGATCAGGCCCTTGCTGATTATATTGAAGACGAACAGAAGCAGGGCGCTTTTTATGACTTGGTGCTTAATACGAAATTCTATGTTCCGGTGTATGCCGAGGATGAAGAAAATGTCGGCAAAAAAGATATCCAGAAAGATGACAGTATCGAGCCGGTCATTCTGGAGTCGGAAGGCAATGATTACCTGATGATGTTTGAAAATGAGGAGCGTTTGTCCGCCTGGGCCAAGGAGCAGGTGAGCTACGTGGTTTTACCTGGTTTTGTCATTGTTCAGATGACCCCGGATAAACTCTATTGGGCGATGAACATGGGAACGGACTATCAGAAACAGTTTGTTCCCGAAGAGATCTCCTGGCTCAAAGATGTGGTTCAGCAGAACCTCGAAGAAAATGGTGACAGCCCAGAATAGCTTTTCCACCTGGTCAGATAAAAAGCGGGGATCGGCAGTGCCGATCCCCGCTTTGTGTTTCAGCTTGGGTTAGAGATTGATGATGGCATCAATCTGGGCCTGAGTCATCCCGGTGCGGTATTGGTTGTCTGTCCAGAAGTTGGTCAGAATGTTTGTGACTTCAGTGTCGATTTCAGTGGCCAGGGCGGTCTCGTCCGTTGCTGTCATGTTGGTGTCGATACCGTTCATGACAACAAAATTGACAATGGCAACGGTTTCACCCGGCTCAACAGTGATGTTGTAGTTGTGGGTAATGTCGTCAGAACCATCCCCTGCGTCCAGACCTGTTGCGCTGGTAAATACCACTTCATTGACATCGCCGAAAACAAAGGCAAAGTCGCGGTCATTGGATGAAGAATCCGGGTCGTAGCCAGAGTCAGCCGAGGCGTCCCAGCCGGTGAGGGCTTGTCCATCTGTCCCCGGAGTCAGATAAAGAATCCCATAACTATCAGAGCCAAGATTATGGCTATATGCGATTGTCGTGGTAATGGCCGCAGCCGTTTCATTGGTGAACACATCGACCCAACGGCCCCATAATTTGTCGGGCACAGTATAGAAAGAACGGGTGACGGTTAAACCGGCTAAGGTTACCGAAGCACTGGTCATGTTTTGCAATTCTTCGGGCTCGTTTGTGGTCCATCCCGTCAAATTTCCGGTTTCGAAGTCGCCGTTTGTGATGTATTGCGTTGAATTTGAGTCTGTCAAAGAGACATCATCAATTAAGCGAGCACTTTCCGTGTGGCTACTGGATTCAAAAGAAACGATGACGCTTTGGCCAATGTATGCATCCATGCTGATATTGTAACTATTTGCATCGTCAACAGTTACATTTTCAAGTGTGGCAAGCAGACTGCCGTCAGCAACGCTACGAATCACGACGCGTGCGTACGGCTCGGGACCTCTGTCAGTCAATGTGATATCCCATGTCCAAGATAGATTCGCTGGGGCAACAGCATCTGAAAGGTTAACAATTTGTGACAGCCGTGCGTCGTAAATACCATTGAGTGCGGCAGAATAGGTTCCACTGATGGCCAGATATTCACTGGAGTTGTAGGATGGGCCGATGCTTTCGACAACGGCAGCGACTTTAATCCCGTTGTCGATGGTCATTGCCGGGGTAAAATAGGTCAGGTCGCTGTATGCTTGTGACGGGAAATCGTTCCCATCGACAGAGAGATACATCACGCCGTCAAACTGGTCGTCACCGCCATCGTTCAAACTGAAATCATCATCGATATCCCAGATGTTTGGTTGTCCCGGAAAATATTCGTTGGTATCGGTATCTTGCATGGTTACTGTCTGTAAAAATGCTGTATTTCCTGTGCCGCCAGCGGCTTCTCCCAGCACCAATGGCTCGGTTTCATCCGGTGTGACGACGGTGTAATGATCACCGTTGCCATCGCAGCCTGAAATGAATAACGTGGCAGAAATTGCTAGAAAAATAAGTGGTTTGAACAATGAATTCCTTTGCATGGTCTCCCCCTAGTGTTTTAGCTCGTTGAGCTGATATCTGAAATTGTAACTACCAATACATTAGAGATATATTATACGACTAGATTGTTTTGTCAATGTGGCTAATCAATAATGAGCCATTAAGGAAATGTTAGAAATGTTGGGTTTGGATATCCTGGGGGGAGGAAAAATTTACCGACGTCGAGGATAATGCCAGATACAAAGCAATGGTCTCGCGATGGGGCAGCCACTCGCCGGTATGAATCAGTTCTTTTTGACAAATTCCGATTTCAACTTCATGGCACCGATGCCGGGAACTTTACAGTCGATATCATGGTCGCCATCCACCAGACGGATATTCTTGACCTTGGTGCCAACCTTCACCACCAGGGACGATCCCTTCACTTTAAGATCTTTGATGACTGTAATGCTGTCGCCATCCTGCAGAACATTGCCATTAGCGTCACAGATCTGTTTCCCTTGCGCTTCTGCGGGCTCGCCACCTTGTTGTGGCCATTCATGGGCACACTCGGGGCAGACAAACATCAGACCATCTTCGTAGGTGTATTCGGAATTACATTTGGGGCAGTTGGGTAAACTCATATTGATATCCTGTTTTTTTAATGGGGTATGTCAAGCAGCTCGGATCATACGTTGTGGTGCCCTGACCCGCAAGGCTTTTCTTTCTCCCCAATGATCAGTGCCACTGCGGGTGGAGTGTAAAATTTTGTAAGGAATGTATCGTTACGTAGCAGCAGGGGTATACTTGAAAAGAATATTTCCGCTACAAACCTTGGCATTGTCCAGGAGGGTTGCATGAAACAGTCTTATCTTTCCCGATATCTTGTTGTGATGATTTTAAGCCTGGTCGTCCTGACGGGCTGGTCTGCACCAGGGCTGGCACAAAGCTCAGAGGACATTTACAGTGCGCAGGAACTGGCACAGATGCTGGCCCCTGTTGCTTTGTATCCCGATGCGTTGTTGTCGCAGATTCTGGTGGCGGCCACTTATCCCATCGAAGTCATTGAGGCCGACCGCTGGTTGCGACGTCACCCGTCGCTCGATGATGACGATCTGGATGATGCTCTCTACGATCAGGAGTGGGACCCAAGCGTTAAAGCCTTGTGTCACTTCCCGACGCTGTTGTCACGTATGAGCGAACACATCAGTGAGACTACCAACCTTGGTAATGCATTTCTGGCTCAGGAGCAGGATGTGATGGAGATGGTGCAACGCCTGCGTGACCGGGCGTATCGTGAAGGAAACCTGACCAGCACCAGACAGCAGGACGTGATTATCGAAAAAGAGATTATCATCATTCGACCGGCACGCTCACGGGTGATCTATGTGCCGTACTATGATCCTTATTATGTCTATGGTCATTGGTGGTATCCCGATTATCCTCCATATTACTGGGGACCGACCAACGTGAATCTGGGCTTCGGGGTGACTTTTTCATCGGGAATCTCTCTGAGTTTCATCTTCTCCAGCTGGAGTTATTTTGACTGGTCGCATCATGTGATTTATTTCAATCCGCATAAACGGCCGCGATTTGTGCGCAGAGCGGCGGTGATGTCTCCCCGAGTTTGGCAGCATGAAGCCAATCATCGTCGCGGAGTGGCGTATCGAGACAAACATACGGCCCAGAAATACGGCCAGTTCCGGCATTCGACGCAACCGGCGCGGCGCGAGAGTCGTGGTTACCGGACCGATTCAGATCGTCTCAGCATAGAGCGATATGAGTCTCGAACCCGCAGCGAATCCCCATGGACACCGCAGGAGACACAACGTAACGTCACGCGTCAGCGCAGCGAATCGAAGCACAGTGAGCCCTCTGGGCGACATGACGCTTTCGGATCGCAGCAGACAGACCGTCGTAACGCGGTGCAAAATGACCCCGAGCAGAATAAAAAGCGTTATAGCCAAAATGAACGCAAGACCATTCAAATGCCGACAACGCAGGTGCGAAAACCTGCTGAACAACGCCGCGTGGACGCTCCGACTCAGCGCACCAGAAAGACAGATGAAACACGTCAGGAGCGTGAAAACGTGTTCAGTCGTGTTGACGACGGCCGCAGTGAGCGACAATCCAGTCAGCGGGGAAAAGCCAGCCGACAACGCCAGTTAAAAGAGCCCGTGCAGCAAAGAAAATAATTTGACTCGCTTGTTGCGATGACGTGGAGATAAGATCATGAAACGATTTTACCAAGCTGTTGAAACAGAATGTCAGGCACCCGCGCGGTTTGACGACGCCCTCAGGTTGAGGATGTTCTGGCTGATGCTGGTTTTTATTGCCGTGGTTCTTTTTGCCCTGATTGGCCCGTTTGCGGCCAACGCATTGACTCAGCGTTGTTTCGACAACCCGCAGCAGGCCGTCGACGCTCTGGTCGATGCGGTTCGTCATGATGACGAACAGGCTCTGCTCGCCCTGTTTGGAGCCGATGCCGATAACCTGATCTCTTCCGGTGACCCGGTTGCCGATCAGCGCGGGCGAGACCGTTTTCTCGCGGCCACTGAGCAGAAGCTTGCTCTGGAGGAGGTCGATGAGACGCAACGCATCGTGATCATCGGAGAGCGTAATTACCCGTTTCCGATCCCGCTGGTTCTGCAGAGTGGTGGCTGGCGGTTTGATACGCCCGCCGGAATTGACGAATTACTCAACCGGCGTATCGGACGTAATGAGTTGCACACGATTAAGGTATTGAATGCTTACAATGCCGCCCAACGGGAATATGCCGCCATGATGCGTGAAGGGGGCGTGCCGGTATTTGCCCGCTATCTGGCCAGCCATGATGGCGCAAAAGATGGGCTGTACTGGCCGCAAGAGGACGGCTTGCCCGAAAGTCCTTTCGGGCCACTGATCGCTAAAGCGACGGCCAAGGGGTATCATAGTGGTGAAGAGGGGGGCTTTCACGATCCCTTCTTCGGCTATTACTACACGATTTTGACGGCCCAGGGTCCCCATGCCGAGGGCGGTGCGTTCGATTATATTGTCAACGACAAGATGGTCCTCGGTTTTGCCTTGATTGCCTATCCCGCCAAATATGGCGCGTCGGGAATCATGACGTTTATGATCAATCAATCCGGGCAGATTTACGAAAAAGATCTTGGGCCGGAAACTGCGGCCATTGCCTCGGCGGTGACAGCCTTTGATCCCGATTCCAGCTGGCAGCTGTACCGGGAACCCGGTGGTGAGGCAGCGCAATAAGTTGTCGCTTTTTGTTTAACGCTCTTTTCTGATCCCGCGACAGACGGCCCTTTCTCACCAATAGAGAGGGCCGTTTATCTGTCTGCGGGATTTTATATTGTTATTAATGTTAAAAAAATATTATTGATTATTGTAAAATATTGCCCCTTTGTGTAAGTTGAGCAGCGCACACAACCGATGTTGGCGAATGATCTGTTAAATGTTTTAAAGGGGGCTCAATGAGGAAAAACATTCTGCTACTGGTGCTGATTGTCCTGGCAGCGCTGGTTTACAGTAAACGGGATCAAGTGACGGGAGGCGCGGATGTCGCTGGTAATGAGTGGAGTGAAGAAGAACTGGCGGCTCTCGACAGCTACGAGCCCTTTGCCGGGACGGTGGATATTGGCCAGCACACGGATTACTCCAGTTACGGCTCGGATGGGGAAAATGCCTTGGATGGCATGAGCCATGACGAGCTGGCGGAAATGAGAATCGGCCTTGTTGATGAGTACCGGAT
>PKUE01000104.1 GCA_002869685.1 Desulfuromonas sp. | reverse complement strand
GCCACCTCTCCGTAGTGCGTATTCGCTGTAGGCTTTACTTCGAGAACTGACAAGCAAAGCTTATTTTTAAATGGCGGAGGAGGTAGGATTTGAACCCACGGTACTTTCGTACAACGGTTTTCAAGACCGCCGCCTTAAGCCACTCGGCCACTCCTCCGTACTTAAACTTATTTTCCGGTGATCCGTTCCAGGCCACCCATGTAGGGCCGCAAAGCTTCAGGAACAATCACACTGCCATCTTCCTGCTGGTAGTTCTCAAGAATTGCCAGCAAGGTGCGGCCAACGGCCAGCCCCGAACCGTTGAGGGTGTGAACAAATTCCGGTTTAGCCCCCTCTTCGCGGCGATAACGGATCGCGGCGCGACGGGCTTGAAAATCACGAAAATTTGAACACGATGAAATCTCGCGGTACACCGATTGTCCGGGCAGCCACACTTCAATATCAAAGGTACGTGCCGCAGAGAATCCAATGTCGCCGGTACACAAATCAACCACGCGATAAGGTAATTCCAGAAGCTGGAGAACCTTTTCGGCGTTGGCCAGCAACGAGTCAAGTTCTGCATCCGATGTCTCGGGTTCAACAAACTTGACCAGCTCAACTTTGTTGAACTGATGCTGACGGATCAACCCACGGGTATCACGACCATGTGAGCCGGCTTCCTTGCGGAAACAAGGAGTGTACGCGGTATAACACAATGGCAGCTGTTCTGCACCTAAAATTTCATCTCGATGAATATTGGTTACAGGAACTTCCGCAGTGGGGATCAGAAAATAATCCGGTCCTTCAACGTGGAACAGGTCTTCCTCAAACTTGGGCAGTTGCCCCGTCCCCGTCATGGAGTCTCTGTTTACCATAAAGGGCGGAAGCATTTCAACATATTTGTGCTGCTCTGTGTGCAGGTCGAGCATGAAGTTGATCAGTGCTCTTTCGAGGCGGGCTCCAGCGCCTTTATACAAGGCAAATCGGGCACCTGTGAGCTTGCCGGCCCGCTCAAAATCGAGGATATCGAGCTGCTCACCAATGTCCCAGTGCGCCTTGGCTTCAAAGCTGAATTCACGCGGCGTTCCCCAACGACGAATTTCAACATTATCGTCCTCACTGGCACCGACAGGAGTCGCCTCATGAGGCAGGTTGGGAACAGTCATCAGGATGGCGGAAAGAGCTTCTGTCAGATCGCGCAACTGGTCATCCATCTGCTTAATCTGAGCCGATACCTCTTTCATCCGGGCAATCTCACCCTGGACCTGACTTTTGTCCTTGGTTTGACCAATGACTGCTGAAACACGGTTTTTTTCAGCTTTCAGGCCCTCCACTTCGCCGAGCAGCTCACGGCGCTGCGTATCGAGCTGGCGAAACTCGTCGAGGCGGATCTCTGTACCACGGGTGGCCAGCCGCTGTTCGACCTGTTCAAGATTGTCGCGTATAAACTTGATATCCAGCATGATCTGCTCTCCTTGCCTGCCAGCAAAGGCAGGGGCTAAACGTCAAAAAACCGACCCACTTCCTAACACTTCTGGTCAGGATCGTCAACTCCCTTTGCATTTTTTCCGTGCACCCACCAGTCACTGTTGTCATCAAACCACCAACGGCTGGAGTCGGTGGTCCAGATCGCTTCGGCCAACTGCTTGGCCACTTCGGTCTGTAAGCGCCTCATTGCAAACGGATACCATTCATCTGCATAGCGATTACCAAGATCTTTATATTCTTTAAGGGCAAGAATCATTTCAAGTTGATCGGCATCGTGGGCAAGTTGCGCTTCGGGACATTCTTTTGCGATAAAGTCGCCAAGAATCCGCTGGTACTCGCCACCAAATGGCAACGTGCGCGCCAGATCGTCAATCGCCTGTTGCTCATCAGCCTGAACATATTTCTTGTTCACATAATTCAAATCCCCGATACGTGCTTCGGGAACATCATGGAACAGACACATCATTACGACCTTGGAGCAATCAATGCCGTCCGTCATTTGAGCCAGCGTATAGCCGATCATCGCCGTGCGAAAAGAGTGTTCCGCAACCGACTCCGCCCCGGAGCCGAGGAATTGAAAGCCACTCCGCGGGGTTTTCTTCAACATCCCAACTTCAAACAGAAAATTGGCCAGATTCTTCATCAATTAACCTCCAAAATGGATGCCAAGCACTCCCAACACAATCAGGCATGCCGCTGTGATCCGTACCCGGCCACAGGACTCGCCCAAAAACAGCACACCAATCAGCACTCCGAACAACACATTAACCTGACGCACCGGAACGGCATAACTGACCGGCGCCAGACTGAGGCCGTAACGAAAGGAGATAAATGACCCTAGCATAACCGGTCCCGAATATAAAATGAGTCGTTTATGCTGCTGCCATTCCCGTAAAACCCGCCCCCGGTAGCGACCTCGACACAGGTTAAGCGACATGGTCAGCAACATCATCATCACCAGAATATAGGTGAAATAAAAAGGGGAGTAATCAATCACCCCGCTTTTGTCGGCAATTGAACCGATCGAGTAAATAAATCCGGCCAGCAGAGCCGCTCGTACCGAGGGGTTGGCTAAATTACGAAAGGGGCGCAGCAGTGAGCGCAGCGAAAAATCCGGCAACTGCACACAGTACGCGCCAGAGACGACGCAGACCACCCCGACAATCCCGCCGAGGGTCAGCTGTTCATGAAGAAAAAGTACGCCCCATAGCGGCACGTAAATCATGGAGGTTTGCGCCAGCGGATAGGTCAGGGATAAATCCCCCTGTCGATAGGCGATCCCATTGAACAAATGGTAAAGCACAAAACAGACGGCACCAATTACCGCCCAGAGCCAGGTGACATCATGAGGTGGCGGGAACGGGCCGGGCAGGAAGATCAGCAGCAGATTCATCAATACACTGGAGGCCACAAACATCCACCAGATAAAAACGGTTTTATCGCCACTCTGTTTAACCTGCATATTCCACAGCGCATGCATCAGGGCAGAAAATACGATAAAAATTAGCGCGATAACATCCATATGCTAACCTTATTTTATTCTAGAAAACTGTTAGAATGTCCTTTAACAGCTGACAAACAAACGCAACAAATGTTACAGAATGTAGCTTTCGATAAGTTCACTATAATTTTCTACATAAATACGATCCGAAGGAGATGCCATTATGAGTGCCCTCAATGGCAGTCTAAGTACAACATCACTGCCCGAAATTCTCCGCCTGTGCTCCGTGCAGCAAAAAACCGGCACATTGAGCCTGATCCAGGCGGGTATCAATAAAAAACTCTACTTCGACAAGGGAAAACTGATCTATATCACTTCAAACAAACCGGGTGAACGTGTCGGCGAATACCTGATTCAACGTGGCGACCTGACCCGTTCGTGGGCAGGATTTCTCCTCAAGGACAGCAAGCGTAACGGTGTTGCCTTTACGCGCAGCCTGCTACAGAAAAATATCTTCGACAAAGACAAACTGCAAAAAGCCCTGTCCGACCTAGCCAATCAGGCCCTTGCGGATGTTATGAACTGGACTTCCGGCGAATACGATTTCACCAATTTGCTGCCCAAGCAGGCACTGGAAGGACCCATCCAGATCAGTGAAGAAGACGCCTTGCAAATGGTGCTGAAAAAAGATAAAGACGCTGCGCCAGGGGAGACCAGCGCCGATGAAATCCTTCGCGATCTGGCACGCAAAATCGTAGCCGATGACTTTACCCTGCCCTTGTTGGCCACAACGGCCTCCAAGCTGGAGCAATGCTGGGAGGAGGATGGAGACAGTACCGCGAAGATTCTTGATCTGGTCCACAAGGATCAGGTTCTGTCCGCCAATCTGTTGCGTGTTGTGAATGCGTCCGTCGCCCATCCAACCCAACAATGTGTCACGGTCAAACAGGCCATGGAAGCCTATCCCCATGAACGGTTGATTGGCATCATCCTGGCCCAGGCAGCCAACGCTCATCCACCCAAACAGCCGGATACGGTCGCCCTGCTGATGCAACATGCTTTAAGTTGTGCCTGCGTCTGTGAACAGGTTGCCGCCCAATTGGGCGTCAATGAAGAAGAAGCCTACACCTGTGGCCTGCTCCACAACATCGGCAAACTGCTGCTGCTGCAACTGCTGGCGGTCGGCAACATCCCGGAAAAACAGCTACCCAAGCTGGTACAGGACTTCCATCAGAATTCAGGTGCGCTGCTGTCACGCCGCTGGAATCTCTCACCGCTGCTGCACGACTGCATCAAAAACTACAGTGCTCCAGAAAAAGCCAAGGAGTCGCAGATCAATGTGGAAATTGTCTGCCTGAGCCACAACCTGCTGCAAAACCGCGGCGACCAGGAAAGCTACCGACAACAGTGCCCCACCATTGATTTTGAGCGCCTTGACATGGAAAGTCTCTACGACAATCTGGAGCTCATCGACGAGTTGGCTACGGCAACATTCTGACCGCCGTCATGCACGCGGAAATTACTTCCCGCTGAGAGCCGCCACCATGTCGCCGCCAAGGACCTCGCGCTGCCAGTTTTTCAGCCCTTCGATCTGTTTCAATTCCTCGGGGTGTTGTGGACGCTGGCGGGCGATGGCTTCAAGCAGGCCATTGTTGATGACAATGCCGGGATCCATTTCCAGCTCAGCGGCTTTTTCCATGCGCCACTGCTTCAACAGGGTAAACCTCTTTTCCGCCTCAACATCACGGGGCCGCCGCTCACTGCGGGGGAAATGGGGCAGGTCTTCCTTTGCCACGGCTAGCCCCTGCTCCACCTCATTCAGGACCGCCCGCCCGTAACGATCTACCAATCGATCGGGGAAATCCGCCATTTTTTTCATCTCGTCGGCAGACCGTGGAGCCTGACGGGCCACACTGAGTAGCAATTTATTGCCCAGAACTTTGTACGCCGGACAATCACGGCGCTGGGCTTCTTTTTCACGCCACTGCAGCAGGTTCTCCAGAATCGCCAGCGCCCGGGGTGGCAAGGTTCCCGCCCCCTTCATTCGCAAAAAAGCCGGTCCCTCATGTACACGGAATCGGGCTTTTTCCAGCAACCGGAATTCCTCCTCCACCCACCATAAGCGATCCTTTTCGATCAGAGCGGGCTCAACAATGGCCACCAATTTCGCCAAATCACGGGTGTCGCCAGCGGCATAGTCGCACATCTCGGGAGACAGTGGCCGTTTCGACCAATCGGCGCGTTGATAGCGTTTATCCAGCACTAGGCCAAAATATTTGCCCAGAACATCGGCCAGACCGACTTTTTCTTCGCCAAGAAACTGACTGGCGATCATGGTGTCGAACAGCCCCCCGATCTCAATGCCGAAATCACGATGCAGACAACGGATATCGTAATCTGCGGCATGAAAAATTTTGCGGATGGCAGAATCGGCCAGCACCGGCTTGAGCGGCGACAGATCGGGTACGGCCAAAGGATCAAGCAGAACCGTTTTATCGCCATAGGTAAACTGCAACAGACAGACTTTTTCCTGATACGAATGCATCGAATCCGCTTCGAGATCTACGGCAAACACCGTGCACGCTTCGAGATCTTTCGCCAAAGCGATAACGGCGGCATCCGTGGTCAGGATCGGTGGTAACGTCATCAAACAAACTCCTTATTTCCCACACTGCATCAGCAGCGTATCGACAATTTTTTTATGGCTGCCATGCAGCGGCCAGTCCGTCAGTTCCTTTTTGGATAACCAACGGCAGGTTGAAAAACATTCTGTCAATGTCACATCCACCTGACAATAAAAAGCGCTGACATCGACGCGAAAATGGCTGTAGACATGGCGGACAACCCCCAAGGCCGTTAGCGGCCGATCATGGTCGCCAGCCAGGCGTTGTGCATGGTGACAAAGCTGCTCAGGGCTCTGCGGTTCGGTATAACTCTGTGAAGGAAATTCCCACAACCCGGCCAGCATCCCGGTCAGGGGGCGTTGACGCACGGCAAAGCGGCCGTCATATTCGATCAGTACTGCGACTTCCTGGCGAAGCGGCACTGTTTTTCGCTGCCGCTTGCGTGGCAGCTGTTCCTGTATCCCCTGTTGATAGCCCAGGCACAACGCAGTCATCGGGCAAGAGGCACATTGTGGCTGGCGCGGCGTACACAACGTGGCACCAAAATCCATGATCGCCTGGGCATAGTCATGACAGCGCCGCTGCGGGGTCAACAGCGTCGCCCATTGCCACAGTTGCTTTTCCGCAGCGCTGCTGCGCGGATCGTCCTGCCAGGCAAACAGACGACACAACACCCGTCGCACATTGCCGTCGAGGATCACGCCGTGCTGATCAAAGGCAATGGCACGGATCGCTCCCGCGGTTGAGCGCCCGACACCGGGCAGAGTCATCAGATCGTGCACCGAGGACGGAAACCGCCCCTGAAACTCTTCACACACCTTTTGCGCTGCCGCATGGAGATTGCGGGCTCTCGAATAATAGCCAAGCCCCGCCCACAGCTCGATCACCGCATCGACCGGTGCCGCCGCCAGGCTCTCAACATCGGGAAACTGGCTGACAAACCGCTCAAAATACGGAATAACCGCCTGCACTCCGGTCTGCTGCAGCATCACCTCCGACAGCCAGATCCGATACGGATCGCGCGTCTGACGCCACGGCAGATCACGCCCGCAGCGGCCATACCAACTCAGAAGCTGCTGTTGAAACAGTCCGGCATCGACAGGTTCAGTCATCAGCCCTGCTGTAAGACCTTGAGCGTTGTTTCCATCTCTTCCCGAGTGCCGATGGAGATGCGCAGACCGTGCTTGAGTAGCGGATCACTGAAATGACGCACCAGAATCTTGTTGGTCTTGAGCAACTCATAGACTCGCTCACCATTACCATCGGCCGGACTGGCAAAGACAAAGTTCCCCTGTGACGGAATAACACTGAAACCGATCTTTTCCAATTCCGCCGTAAACCAGTCGCGCGTTTCACAGATCTGGGCCAGCCGTTTTTTCAGATAATCCTGATCGCGCAACGCCGCTTCAGCAGCCACCAGCGCCAGACGATCCAGGTGGTAGTGATCGCGAATCTTATCCAGCGCCGCCACCACCTCGGGGCGTGCCACAGCCAGGCCGAGACGCATGCCGGCCAGGGCATAACTCTTGGACAGGGTGCGTGTCACCACCACGTTGTCATACTTTTTCACCAGCGGCATGGCGGTCTGAGCGGAAAAATCGGTGTAAGCCTCGTCGACCACCAGCATCCCATCACAACGTTGCGCCAGATCTTCAATCTCTTCCAGACTGAAGGTGAAACCAAGCGGTGCATTGGGACAGGTCAGAAAAAACAACTTGCCTGTATAACGCGCAGGAAAATCGGCCAGCTTGTGGTTAGCGTCGAGAGCAAAGGTCTTCACCTTGGCGCCCTGAATCTCGATCAGGGTGCCGTAATAGGAATAGGACGGGTGGACAAACGCCACTTCGTCCCCTTCATCGGCAAAAGCGCGAATCAGGTTATTGAGCAGTTCGTCGGAGCCATTGGCCATGATCAGCCAGTCAGCATCAAACCCGTAAAGCTCGGCGGCAATCTGCCGGGCGCGACGACTGCCGGCATCGGGATACTGACGCAAGCGGGCGCCATCGCCACCCACTTCGGCTAAAATCGCTTCAGCCACTTTCGGCGAAGGCGGATAGGGATTTTCATTGGTGTTCAACTTGATCCACTGATCGGCATCCGGCGGTTGAAAACCCGGGACATAGCCGGCCATATCGGCAATCGCTTTACGTAATGGAATCATTTTCTATCCTTATAGACAAGTCAACGCACTTTGGGGCTAGCATGACCCTTCTCCCTGGGGAGAAGGTGCCCACAGGGCGGATGAGGGGACATCGGCTCAAAAAGCTCGTTATATAGCGCCTGCAACACATCTTCGCTCGCGTTGAGAACATCATGATTCCAAAAGCGAATTATCTTAATCCCCTCACGCTCCAGAGCAAGACGTCGCTTTTCATCATAACCTCGTGTTTCTTCTTTGCTGTGACCACCGCCATCTAATTCAACAGCGAGCAACGCCTCATGGCAATAAAAATCGAGAATATACCCAGCCAAAGGGTGCTGACGACGAAACTTATACCCACAAAATCGTCGCCCTCGTAAAATCTGCCAAAGAAAGCATTCCGCATCGGTTTGGTTTCTACGTAGTTCCCTGGCAAAATGAAGTAAATCTTCTGGAATGGGCATCCCCCTCACCCCAACCCTCTCCCTCAGGGAGAGGGAGTTCGTTTCTCAATACACTTCCAACACATCATAACCGGTGGTACGCCGTACCGGGGTAAATCCCGCCCGACGGGCCAGATCAACCAGCTCTTCCTGGGTCATGCGGAACGACACGCCCGCAGCTGCGACAACGTTCTCCTCGAGCATGGTGCCGCCGAGATCATTAGCTCCGAAGCGCAGTGCCACTTGGGCCATGTGCGCCCCCTGGGTCACCCAGCTGGCCTGAATGTTGTCAATATTATCGAGTACCAGTCGCGACAACGCCAGAACCTTCAGATAGTCCTGTCCGGTAGCGGTTTCGCCACCCAGCTCGGTATTGGTGGGCTGAAACGACCAGCTGATAAATGCCGTGAACCCGCCATGCTTTTCCTGAATCTCGCGCACCCGGAACAGGTGCTCGACCCGCTGCTCTTCCGTATCGCAGGAACCGAACATCATGGTTGCCGTGGTCTTCATGCCCAGCTCATGGGCAACTTCCATCACCTCGGCCCACTGCCGCCAGCTAATTTTGTTGGGCGAAATCGCCTTGCGCACTTCATCGACCAAGACCTCGGCACCACCGCAGGGGATCGATTTCAATCCGGCCAGCTGCAAACGCTGCAGGCACTCGCGCAAGGTCAAGCCTGACAAGCTGGCGATCTGGGTGATTTCCGCCGGAGACAGCGAATGGATCTGCACTGTGGGAAACCGTTCGGACAGCTGACGAAACAGCTCTTCAAACCATTCGATGGTCAAACTCGGATGCACGCCGCCCTGCATGAGTAGCTGGGTGCCGCCATGATCGACCAGTTCCTGCACTTTGGCAAAGATCTCATCATAGCTGAGCAGATAGGCCTGTTCGTCTTCTTCGTCACAGTAGAAGGCGCAGAAACGGCACTTGCAGCAGCAGACATTACTGTAATTGACATTGCGATCCACCACAAAGCTGACCCGGCCATCGGGATGACGCCGTTTGCGCACCTCATCCGCCATGCGGCCCAGCGTGAGCAGGTCAACTTCTTGCAGCAGGAACAGGGCTTCTTGGCGATTCAGCGGCTGCCCCTGTGCGATCTTCTGCTCAATCGTTGGCAACATCGTCATACACCCGCACCTGCTGATAGAG
>PKUE01000084.1 GCA_002869685.1 Desulfuromonas sp. | reverse complement strand
CTGGTTAAAGCGGTGCACCTCCTCTTTAACCTGCTCGGCAATGGTGATGGCGTTGGCCTCGTCCTGTTTTTTGACTTTCAGCTTGACCGTACTCTGGCCGTTGACCGTCGAGACCAGGTCAGGCTCACGGTGCGACAGGCTGGCCAGTGTGGCCAAGTCGCGCACGCGGATGAAGTTGCCGTCGCCGTCACGGCGCACGGCCACGTCAAGCACCTGTTGCTGGCGGTCAAACACCTGTCCGGTATCGAGCAGGGTGTTGTGTCCTTGCTGGCGGTAGCGGCCACTTGGAATCTTGACGTTGGCATCGGCAATCGCCTTGGCTACCTCGGCAAAGCTGATGCCGGTGTCGCGCAGCCGCTGTGGGTCGATGTGGACCTGAAATTCCTGATGATAATCCCCCTCCAGCGCCACTTCCTGCACGCCGTCGAGTTTGCGCAGATCACTTTTCAGCTCTTCAGCCAGCAGGGTGAGACTGGTGTTGGACAGATCGCCGATCAGGTTGGCGATAATGACCGGCTTCCAGTCCTGGCTGTCGAGATAGGTGAAGATCGGGTCATCCACCGTGTCCGGTAACTGGGCGCGGACATTGAGTACGCGCAGGCGCAGTTCGTCATACAGGTGGCGATAGTCAGTGTCGTCGATGAACTTGATGAGGATCGACGACACGTTGCGCATCGACGTTGACTGGACGTATTCGACGTTTTCCAGACCGTCGATGGCTTCCTCAATCTCACGGGTGACCAGCTGCTCGACATCGCGCGCCGAGGCCCCGTAATGGATGGTGGTGATCACTACTTTGCCGATGGCCACCGGCGGCAGGTTTTCCACCGGCGTATTGAACAGGCTGTAGACGCCGCTCACCATGAGAATGACGAAGACGACGTTGATGAACACCTTTTGTTTCAGGTTGAGATTGACGAAGTTTTTCACGGCCTATCACTCCCGCCGTTAGGGGTTTGATCGCGCAGTTCAACGCCGGGGTGCAGCTGGTCGGTCGGTGCAATGCGCACCCAGTCGCCCTGATGGTTGAGAATTGTAATCTCTATCGGCTGTGGCTGGTCCGCACGGATCACCTGAGGGTGGTTGTAGCGGTCGCTGATGGCGGCAACCGGGACCATGAAACCGTCATCCGACATTTGTACGGTCAGTTCAAACGGCAAGCCGCCGCGGTGTTCACCGCTGAAATCATCGATCATCAGTTCGATGGCAATCTTGCGGGTTTTTTCATCGAAAGCAGGGCTGACACTGTGCACGTGGTAGCTGACAACCTGATCATTCAGCTGTGCTTGAGATCCCTGTTTGATGGCGGCCAGTTCTTCAGCGCTCACTGACAGCGGGATCAGTAACTGACGATAGTCACCGACATCCATCAACGGGGTTCCCGCACTGACCAGATCTTCCGCATCAACATAGCGTCGTGATACCAGCCAGCCAGCAGGGGCGGTTGGACGATGCCGTTTCTGTTGTTCGATCAGAGTCTGGCGTTGCACTTCCAGCTGCTGCAGCTGCTGCTCCTGCAGGCGCACATCGAGCCGTGACTGATCACGTTGCTGTTCAATTTCGTCAAATGAACTTTCAGACACGCGGCCCTGGGTGACCAGGGTTTGGCGGCGGACGAACTCTTTTTCCAGCCAGGCGGTTCTCGACCGTGCCTGATCAATGGCGATGCGGGTGCGCTCACGAGACGTGTCGTTCTCCCGCAGTTGCAGGTCAATCCAGGTGGGGTCGATCTGAACCAGTGGCTGTTTAGTCACAGTGTCACCAACATCGTAATAACGGGTGATGATCACTCCGGAAACTTCTGCGGCCACGGTAGCCGAGGTGATGGGGCGGCTGTAGCCGCGCAGCGTCACATCGCGGAATCCTTGTTGAACCTGCAGCCCGGCGGCCAGGGCATGACCAGCCATCGATGCTGTGATGAGAACTGTCCCGATAAAGATAAGGAGTGCTTTTTTCATGGTGTCTCCAAAGGCGTTGCCGTTAACCGCGCCAGTTTCAAAGCCGGTGAAGTGGATGTGTTATCTGTTGAGCGGTGTAGACCGTTGATGGCCATCTCAATCAGATGTCGAAGATTCATGGTCATGTCTTCGCTTTCGATATAGCCCATGTACCAGCCGGAAATGGCCATACTGTAATGGTTGTAGAAAATAATCGCCGCACTGAGGGCGTCACCGTTCGGATTAATTTCGTCGCGTTGCTGGCCACGTCGTACTAGACCGACGACGGCGTTGAGGTAACTGTTATCCACCTGATGGCGTTGGTGGATCGACGGTTTGACCGGAAACAACGATTCACGATACATCAACCGGGCAATTTCGCGATGTTCCAGAATATAGTCAAACTGGCAGAGAAACAGGGTGAGGATCTGTTCGCCAATTGGGGCGCTTTCATCGTTACGCTGTTCAAAGCGTGCCACCAGCTGCTGACGTTCCTCACTGATCATCTCGATAAGAATCTGTTCTTTGCTTGAAAAATAGCTGTAGACCGTTCCTTTGCCGATCCCGGCTTGACGGGCGAGATCTTCTATACGCGTCAGTTCAAATCCTTTGCGGATAAACAGCATGCGTGCCGAATCGACGATGGCCTGCCGGGTCAGGCGTTTGTTTTGTTCACGTTTACCGCTCATGGGGCTCCTGTTTGACGGATGTTGTCTCTTTTCGTCGTTCGACTTTAGGAGAGTGTTACAGGTGTGTCAATAAAAAGTTGACCACGGTCGAGTTTTTGAGGCAGCGTTTCAAAGTGTCACAATGTGTCCCACTTTGGAGCAGTGTCACGGCTGTAACATACTGAAACCATTCCGCCATTCTTCACGTATATAACGGTTTTCAGTCGTTTCCCGGCTTGGAACAGTTGTTGCTCTGTGTCTTTCCAACCTGTCATAGGAGTTATTTTCCCGCCGCTATGTAGTGGTTGATATAGCGCTTCATGAGATTGTGAATGCTACTTAGAAAATGACTTCACTTGGAAATATCAAGCAAGAAGGAATGGAGAACCCGATGAGTAAGAAACTGCAACAGACCCTGATGTCCTATCTGACGTTAGGTGCGGCTGTCGCTTTGGTTGCCATGGCATCACCGTCATGGGCGACTCAAGCTCCTAAGACCACCTATGAGCTGGGAGAGATTGTTGTCTCGGCTGAAAACAACGAAACAGAAAAAATCGCAACTCTGTACACGCTTGATGCCCAGACCCTCAAGGATCGCGGTGTGCGTACTCTTGAAGATGCTCTGGTGCTGGTGCCCGGTGTGTACGTGCGTTACGGTGCTGAAGGGGTACCACGGATCGATATCCGTGGCTTCCGGACCCGTCACGTGCTGTTTTTGCTCAACGGTATTCCTTTGAATTCCACCTATGATGGCCAGTTTGATCCGCGCACGGTTCCCGTTGAAATTATCGACGAGATCAAAGTAACTACCGGTGGCGGTTCGGTGCTGTATGGTTCCGGCGGTAACGGTGGCATCATTAACATCATCACCAAGCAGGGCCAACCGGGACTGCACGGCTCGGCTGTCGCAGAGATCGGTCAGGAAGACAGCGCTCTTGGTCGTCTGAGCCTGGTCGGTGGTACAGAGAAGGTCCACGCTTTTGCCAGCGTCGGTCGTATCGATCGTGATGGCACGCCGTTGTCCAACCATTTTACCCCGACCGATGCCGAGGATGGTGATGAGCGCGACAACAGCGATTTCGAGCAAACCAACGTGTTTACTAACCTCGATTATCAAGTAACGGACAAGACTCTGGTCGGCCTGTCAGTCAACTACCAGGAAGGCGAGTACGGCAAGCCTGTTGTGACCAATTACGATAAAAACGATTCATTCACCAAAAAAGAGAAGTTCCTGCGGGTTGATGACAGCGAGGGACTCTCTTCACAGTTGGCGTTCAGCCATAAATTCGGTGATGTGATCTCCATGCGTGGCTGGGGTTTTTACAACGAGCTGGAACTGGAAGAAAACCGTTACGACGATGACAGCTATTCCACTCAAGAGGCCAAAGGTGCCTATCAGTCCAAAAGCACGACACGGACAACCGGTGGCGCCATTCAGCTGAATGCTGACCTTCAGGAAGCCGGTGGTGTAACCCTGGCGCTGTCAACCCAGAACGAAGACTGGGAAGACAAAGGTTTTGAAGTATTGAAAACCGATCCGGTCGCCTACAAAAACAATGAAGATGTCGATCTGTACAATGTCGCTTTGGAATACGAAGTCGCCTTGGGTGCCAAAGCCGGGATGGTTGCCGGTGTCGGCTATCACGCTCAGAACCGCAGCAGCGGTGGTGACGAAGATGCTTATTCTTATCTGATCGGCTTTCACTTTGATCCGGTGGTTGGTACCCGTCTTAAAATCAACCATGCCCGTAAGGTGCGTTTCCCGTCGATCAAGCAACTCTATGATATTGACAGTGGCAACGAAGACCTTGATGCCGAGCACACCATGCACTACGAACTTGGTCTTGAGCAGGCTTTGCCTGGCAAAACCCTGTTCAGCCTTACCGGTTTCATCAACGATGCCAAAGACTTCATCGAAAAAGATGCCGATGGTCTTAACGAAAATGCCGACGAGTACATGTTCCACGGTTTTGAAGTGGCCCTGGAAAACGAAAGTATTGACGACCTGCTGCTGCGTCTGAGCTACTCCTATCTGGAGTCGGAAGACCGTTCCAGCGACAGCGAGATTCACCAATTGCAGAACCGTCCCCGTGACCGGGTGACCTTTGAAACCATCTACAGCATGCCATGGAATATGAAAGCCCAGGCGTCACTGCAGTATGTGGCCAATCAGTATTCCTATGATGACGATTCCAATCAAAAGCGCACACCGGCCTACACTCTGGTGGACGTGAAGGTGGCTCAGAAGCTGCTTGAAGATGCTGTGGAACTGTATGTCGGGGTAAATAACCTGTTCGACGAAGATTACGAGCAGAGCTATGGCTTCCCGCAACCGGGACGGTACGTCTATGGCGGAGTGGAATATCACTTCTAATCCTGACCGCGCCGTGGTGCTGAAGCTGGAAGATTTCAGCTTCAGCTACCAGGCGGCGCAACCGATCCTTTCCCGAATCAATCTGACCATTCGCGCCGGTGAGTGCCACTGTTTGTGTGGTGCCACCGGCCAGGGGAAATCAACCCTGGCCCTGGCGATGAAAGGACTACTTGACGAGGGAACACAGGAGGGGTGCGTGCACAATTCAGCCCGACGGCACGAAGGGGATCTTCCTTTTGCGGCTGTCGGGCTTGTTTTGCAGAATCCCGAAACGCAACTGTTTGCCCGTAATGTCGGTGCCGAAGTGGCCTTTGGCCTCGAAAATGAAGGGATCGACCCGGCGCATATGCGGTCGCGTGTTGAGTCAGCACTGGCTCAAGTTAATCTCAATCTTCCTTTATGCACGCCAGTCAACCAGCTGTCCATGGGGCAGAAGTATCGCCTGCTGGTGGCATCTGTGCTGGTGCTGCAGCCGCAGGTGTTGATCCTCGACGAGCCTGTTGCCCAACTGGATGAAGAGGGTCAGCAGCAGTTGGTTCGGGTGGTGCGACGGCTGCTTCAGCAGGGCATTGCCGTGGTGTTGTGTGAGCATGATCCGCACCCCTTTGCCGACCTCATTGATCACTACTGGACGTTGTATCAGGGCGGAAGGCTGGCATCCGGTCGTTTGTTTGGTGAAGCCTCTGTAGCCCCTGAACGCGAAGAAGCATCAAACGCACCCACCAGCGATGAAGTTGTGGTGGCAGCCGAAAACCTCAGTGTCGGCTATGGTGAAAAAACACTCTGGACGGGAGGAGCGTTTACTCTTCGTTGCGGAGAAAAAATGCTGGTGTGCGGTGACAATGGCTGTGGCAAAAGCACCCTGATGCAAACACTGTGCGGGTTTCTCTCCCCCCGCCATGGTGAATTGCGGGTGCTGGGCCATTGTCCCTCACCCCAACTTTTGCAGGGTTCAGCCCTGCTGCTGATGCAGAATCCACATAAACAGTTGACCGAAACCAGTGTCTGGGAAGAGCTCAGCATGAGCCATCGACTGGCCGGACATTCGCGTTGCGATTGTCGTCAGGCCTGCGAGCAGGTGCTGGAGCAGTGCGGGATCAGTCACCTCAAAGACGCCTCTCCGCATCAACTCAGTTATGGTCAGCGTCACCTTGTCGCTCTGGCTTCCGTCCTGGTTGCCCGGCCCAGAGTGCTGCTGATGGATGATCCGTTTGCCGGACTGGATAGCGTTTGTCGCCAACGGGTCCACCGGCTGATTGATCAGTATTGCCAGCAGGGAATGGCGGTGATCTGCGTCAGTCATGAGTCTGGTGATCACGACATGATTTTTGATCAGGTCTTTGCCATTTACGGAGGTCGTTTTGAAGCGCAAGAACGTTGATGCTCTGTTTATGGTCGCACCGATCCTCGAAACGCCTCGTACTCGAATCAACATCCCGGCCGGTGTTCATCTGTTCATCACCATTGTGTTGTCGAGCAGCGCCTTTCTGGTGCGCGATGTGCAATGGATTTCAACCATGATCGCCGTCAACCTCGGGTGGATGGCTGTTTGTGGTGTCCCCTGGCGGCAATTGAAACGACTGGTTCGTCCCTTTGCCATGCAGACGGTGATGCTGCTGGCTTTGTACGGTTTCAAACAAGGGCAGCAGGGCGTGTTGCCGGCCGTACAAGTGTCGTTGCAGCTGATGTTAACCCTGATGCCGCCCATAGTGCTGAGCTGGTGTGTGCCAGCGTCGCAGATGGCACGTACTTTTTCGCGCTGGATGCCGGATCAGGCGGCCTTTGTGCTCTCGGCGAGCCTGCATTTTTTTCCGATGGTTCTCAGTGAATGGCGTATTCTTTATCAGGCCCAGCAATTACGCGGTGTTCCGTTATCTTGGAAACAGCTGTGGCGACCGTGGCACTGGCGGCTGGTGTTGCGCTGTCTGGTCGTGCCCGCCGTGGTAATTGCCATGAGTCTGGCGCATGAAATCGCCCTGGCCGCCAGGGCACGCAACTTCCGCAGTGGAAAGCGAAGCTGCTGGATGGAGGAAATATGAAATCAACACCGTTTCTGGATCGTCTGCCTTTACGCGATGCGCTGTTTCTCGGCTTTTGCGCCGGGGCGATTATTGTCTGCAAGATTCTGTTTCGCTGGCATTTGGGGATCTCCGGGCATGCCATGTTTTTTACCCTCATCGGCCTGATGGTGGCCCGCAGTTGCGTCTCGTTTCGCTGGGGCGCCACGTTGACCGGCGTGCTGGCCGGTCTGATGGCTATGACACTTGGCCTGGGCAAGGGCGGACCACTGATCCTGACCAAGTTCGTGGTGCCTGCGCTGGTGATTGACGGGGCTTTGCTGCTGTTTCCCATGGCGTTGTGGAGTGTGGCAACGTGCATTGTTGTGGCACTGCTGGCCGGCAGCACCAAGTTTTTTCTCAGCTGGGTACAGGGGATATTCCTCGGCATGGACAGCACCGTGGTGGTGCAGCGCGCTGCCATTGATGGTGTCGGCAGTCTGATCTTTTCCCTTTTGGCCGCGTTGTGCGTGCCATCGCTGTTACGGCAACTCAAGGCCCGCGGCGTGATCCGGGATTCAACACGATAATGGAAAAAATGATGAAAATTCTTGTTTCGATTGACGATACCGACAACCTGGAAAGTTGTGGCACCGGTGAGTTGGCTGCACAGATTTCCCAGACGATTGAAGAAGAGGGTTGGGGGCATTGCAGTTATATCACCCGGCATCAGTTGCTGGTGCATCCCGATGTACCGTACACCTCGCACAACAGTGCCATGTGTTTCGAGGCGACCATTGAACCGGAGAACCTGGGAGCGATCATCGACTGGAGCAGTCAGTTCCTTGCTAACAATAGTGCCGAAGGCTCTGATCCCGGTTTGTGTGTTGCGGTCGTTGATGCCCTGGCGGATATCGAGTCATTAATTGCCTATGGCCAAAGCGCTAAACTGGAAGTGCTGAATAAAGCACTGGCCTATCAGAGGGCGGTAGAAAATGGTTTGCACCTGTCCGAGCACGGTGGTACCGGTCAGGGGGTGATCGGCGCTCTGGCAGGGATTGGCTTGCGTCTCGGCGGTATGGATGGACGGCTCAAAGGGAAGGTCGCTTTCAGTGACGACAGAGTGACTTTTACGGCAGAAGAACTTAAAGATCATCCGTGGATTGATGCGGTTGAGACGGAAGAAGGGGATGTTGTTGCTGATGCAACAGAAGTGATGCTGGTGGATAAAGTCAAGGTGGTGCGATTGCGTCATCATGCCGTATTGCTGGTGGAGCAGAATGAGCAGGGACAATGGCAGGTTTTGTCGCGGCAGAAGTTGAAGAAGTATTAGTTGCGTGACAGGGCTGCTCTGGCGGAGAGCAACTGTTCACGTTGCTTGGTGCCCACGTGACGTGGGCTTCCGCGCCCACACGTCGGGCCACTTTTGCGTCGACAAAAGTGGCGCAAAATCGACTTCCGTCATTGCATCCTGTCGGGTTCCCTCTCTTCAGTCGCTTACGCCGTGATGTCGGCAAAAACTCGGCCTGTTTGCAACAGTCCTCAAACAGTTTGCCGACGACCATCACGCCGACGCTCCTTACATTCGGTGCTGCTGAACGGAAGGGCTTGGCTGCAAAACAGGAATGGGTGGCGAGGGTAATGCCACGGAAGAACTAGAGAGAGGCGCAAGAACGTTATCAACGTTTTACGCCATAGTTGATGAGTTGCACGATTCGCCGTTCTAAAGGGCGGCGAGCCGGATCCGTGAAGTATTACGGAAACAGACTCATTATAAGTGGGTCTGCGACCCCCGGAGGGCCGGGTCTAAAAGCCGGTTTTGCATCCTTTTGTCGGCTTACTAAAGGATGGCGCCTGCCGGGGCGAAACCCGGCGACCTTGACCTTGATTTTGACTTTGACCTTGATCTTGATTGTGACGAGAAAAAAATAAACAGGAGAATCGCACATGTGGTTAGACCTCGAAAACGGCACCCGTCAATTCAACCCAGGCCGCCAGAACGATGAAGCGGCAGCCCAAGCCGCCCAACAGTGCGGAAAATTTCACGCCGATGATGAAGATGAATGGGTCGCCGATGAAGAGGTGTCCTGCTTTAATTGCCGTTACCGGCGCTGGACGGTGGAGACTTTTCACTGCCTGAGAACCGTTTAGCCGCAGACAAAACCAGACACCGTCAGACGATTATTCTCAAAGCGATCGTCGCGCCACAATTCCTGCCAGACTGCCCCCTTTGAGCGATGGCTCAAACCCTTCCTCGTGACAAAGGATCTCCCAGTCTGAAAAGAACTCCAGCAATTCCCCCGG
>PKUE01000150.1 GCA_002869685.1 Desulfuromonas sp. | reverse complement strand
GAGAAGCCGATTGAGAAGCCGATTGAGAAGCCGATTGAGAAGCCGATTGAGAAGCCGATTGAGAAGCCGATTGAGAAGCCGGGCAGTTTGCGTGATCTGGTGAAAGCCTATCTCAAAGCTGGGCGCTAAGAGTCTGATGCGTCCATGGAGTTATTGTGTTTAGTAGTAGTCTGATTTCACGAATCATCCTGATGAACGTTTTGTTGTTAACGCTGGGGATCGGTTTTTTCGCCGCCTTTCACCACAAACGTGATCAGCAGAATATGATTGAGTTGACGACTCAAGGGGCTGAAATTCTGATGGCCACCATTGAGAATGCTATCTTCAACTCCAAATGCAAGGGGGATGCGGAACGGTTACAGAAGACCCTGCAATTTATCTCACAGAGCCCCAACTTGTTGGGAGTGCGCATCTTCAGCCCCGATGATGGCCGGGTGATCAATTCGTCCATCGAGTCTGAGATTGACCAGCAGGCTCCAGCGCAGGATTTTAGTGTTTATGCCAGCGGCGGGACTTCCGGACTGATTGACGGCAGTGATGAAGAGGTGCTGAGTATTGTCAAGCCGATCAGGGCGCGGCCGCTGTGCGCCGAGTGTCATGGTGAAGTCGGACAGGTGCTCGGTGTGCTGAATCTCAACTACTCCATGCATGAAACCAACAATCGCCTGGCTGGTTCTTCGCGGGCCTTTTCATTGTCGATGGTGTTCATCACTATTCTGTTGTCGGGTGGGGTGGCCATCATTCTGTTGCGTTTTGTGCGCAAACCGATCCAGGTGATCAGTGATCGGATGGCACGCGTCGAAGCGGGTGATCTCAATGTTCGCATGGTGCCGAAACACAACGATGAAATTGCGTTCCTGATGCGCAGCTTCAACTCGATGGTTGAAAAGCTCGATGTCGCCAAGCAGGAACTGGAAGCCTACCACTTTAGCCAGATGGAGCAGGCGGATCGGCTGGCCTCCATCGGTGAAATGGCGACGGGGATGGCCCACGAGATCAAAAACCCGCTGGCCGGGATCAGCGGTGCGGTAACGGTGCTGGCCGATGATCTGGCCAAAGATGATCCGCGCCGTCAGGTGGTGCAGGATATTCTGGCCCAGATTGCCCGACTCAATAAAACGGCGACCGATCTGCTCAATTTTGGCCGTCCCGGCCTGCCCCAGTGCGATTTTATTGATGTCAACGACGTGGTCAAGCAGACACTGTTTTTTGTCGCCCAGCATCCGGAAGCCAAGAATATCCACCAGATCACTGAATTGACGCGCGGGTTGCCACCGGTGTGGGCGGATCGTAAACAGATTCAGCAGGTCTTGCTCAATATCATTATCAATGCTCTGCAGGCGATGCCGGAGTGTGGTTCGCTGACGGTGCAGACGGAGCTGACCAACGAGCATGATGGCCGCTCTTATGTGCGGATTCAGATTGTTGACACTGGTTCGGGAATTCCTGTCGAAACCCTCGATAAAATTTTTACACCGTTTTATACCACCAAAAATCGTGGCACTGGATTGGGTCTGGCGATTTGCAAACAGCTGGTCAAGCAAAACGATGGCCATATCTCCGTTTTAAGTTCTCCAGAAGAGGGAACCTCTTTCGCCATCTCGCTGCCGGTGGCGGATCTCCCCCAACAGGAGCAGCTACAGGAAGAGGAAACGCATGAATAACTATCGGGTATTGGTTGTCGACGACGAACATCTGATCCGCTGGTCTCTGGAACAGAGTCTGAAAAAACAGGGCTACTTTGTCCATACGGTTGGCTCGGGTGAAGAGGCGCTGGAGTACGTGCGTAGCGACTCTCCCGATCTGGTATTTCTCGATATCCAGTTGCCGGGGATTGATGGGATCGAAACTCTGGAGAAGATCAAAGAGATCGACAACGATATCAGTGTCATCATGATTACGGCTCTGGGCGTGCTGGAGACTGCGGTTAAGGCCATGCAGCTTGGTGCTTATGACTACATCAACAAGCCGTTCAATCTGGATGAGTTGTCGGTGGTGCTGCGCAAGGCTTTGGAAACCCAGGCTCTCAAGAAAGAGGTTGAACATCTGCGCACCGAAAAGAAGCGCACCCAGAGTGCTTCACGCATCGTCGCCCGTAGTAACCATATGGAGAACGTGCTCGATATGGTGTCAAAAATTGCCCAGAGCGATGCAGCAACGGTGCTGGTGCAGGGTGAAAGTGGCACCGGCAAAGAACTGGTGGCGCGAGCACTGCACTACGACAGCCCGCGCAGTGAGCAGCCGTTTATGGCAATCAACTGTGCGGCGGTCCCTGAAACCCTGTTGGAAAGTGAGTTGATGGGCCACGAAAAGGGCTCATTTACCGATGCCAAAAGCCAGAAGAAGGGTCTGTTCGAGCTGGCCAATGGCGGCACGGTATTCCTCGATGAAATCGGTGATATGCCGATGGGAACCCAGGCCAAATTGCTGCGGGTGCTCGAAGAGCGCTCGTTCCGTCGGATCGGCGGAACCAAGGACATTCATGTTGATGTGCGGATTGTTGCCGCGACCAATAAGGAACTGCTCAAAGCTATCGAGGAAGGCAGCTTCCGTAAAGACCTCTATTACCGCATTCAGGTCATCCCCATTTATTTGCCGCCGCTGCGTGAGCGAAACGATGACATCCTGCCGCTGGCCCACCATTTCGTCCAACACTTCAATGCGGAGTTTGGCAAAAATGTCAGTGGATTCTCAAAATCTGCCGAGCGCTATCTGCTTGATTATGACTGGCCAGGCAATATTCGTGAACTGCGTAACGTCATTGAGCGCGCCATCATTCTCGAGAGCGGCGATACCCTCAAGCTCGAACTGCTGCCGCGGGAAATGCTCAGTCAAGCTCCGGCAACGTCCAATGGTGGCTTCCAGTTGCCGCCGGAAGGGATTGACATCGAGGTGGTGGAAAAACAGCTGATTCAGCAGGCGCTGGCCTTGAGTAACGGCAACCAGTCCCAGGCGGCCCGCAAACTTCACCTCGGCATCGATGCGTTTCGCTATCGGATGAAAAAATTCGGCCTGTTATAACGCCAACCCCGTAGGTTTTTCCAGTGGTGCGTCCGCGCGGCGCACCACCACTCCATTGAGAGAAATTTCATGTCATCAGCGCCCCGCCTGTTTCTTATTGACGGTTCTTCCTATATCTATCGTGCCTATTTTGCCATTCGTCATCTGTCCAATTCTCAGGGCTTGGCGTGTAATGCCGTGTTTGGTTTCACCAAGATGCTGCTCAAGGTGGTGCGCGATCACCAGCCCGATCAGCTGGCGGTTATTTTTGATGCCAAGGGACCGACCTTTCGCAAAGACATTTATGCCGAATACAAGGCCAATCGCGCCAAGATGCCGGAAGATCTGGTGCCGCAGATTCCTCTGATTAAAGAGGTGGTGGCGGCGTTCAATATCCCGGCGCTGGAACAGAACGGATTTGAGGCTGACGATATCATTGCCACCCTGGCGCGGCAGAAATCCGCCGAGGGGATGGATGTTGTTGTCGTGACTGGCGACAAAGACCTGATGCAGGTCGTTTCCGACAAGGTTACCCTGCTTGATACCATGAAGGACAAAACCTCAGGACTAACCGAAGTCGCGGAACGATTTGGCGGTACGCCGGACAAGGTGATTGAAGTGCAGGCCCTGGCCGGTGACAGTTCCGATAACGTGCCCGGGGTGCCGGGGATTGGCGAAAAAACCGCCAAGGCATTGATTGAAGAGTTTGACAGTGTTGAGAATCTTCTCGCTCATATCGATCAGGTCAAGGGAAAGAAACGTCAGGAAAACCTGCGCGAATTTGCCGATCAGGCCCGACTGTCTCGCCAGTTGGTAACCTTGATCGACGACATGGACCTGACAGGGCTCGAATTGGATTTTTCCCGCCGTGATCCAAATCACCAGGCTCTGGCCGAGTTGTTTAAAAAACTTGAGTTTCAGCAGCTGTACGATGAATTCGCCACCCCTGTATCAACGGAACAGGTTCAGGGCGATTATGAGTGTGTGACCCACCCCGATCAGCTGGAGGCCCTGGCTGCCGCCTTGCGCCAAGCCGAGGTGATCAGCGTAGATACTGAAACCACCTCACTCAATCCTTTGCTGGCCGATCTGGTCGGATTGTGTTTTGCCGTCGAGGCGGGTTCGGGCTGGTATGTCCCCGTTGGTCACCGAGGAGGCGGCGCCGAGGAGCAGTTGCCGCGTGAACTGGTGTTGGAAAAACTCACGCCGATATTGGAAGATCCACAACGCGCCAAGGTGGGGCAGAATCTTAAATACGATGCCCTGGTACTGCGACGCGCGGGTATTCTGCTGCGTGGCGTGATTGCGGATACCATGCTGCAGTCTTACCTGCTTTATCCCGCAGCCCGATCTCATGGCCTGGATGCGTTGGCCAGCGACCATCTCGGCTACAAGATGATCAGCTATTCGGAGGTGACCGGCACGGGGAAAAAACAGATTGGTTTTGACGAAGTGGCCCTGGATGTGGCCACCCGTTATGCCGCTGAAGATGCCGATGTGACCCTGCAATTATTTCACCGCTTCGACGCTGCCCTTGACGGCGAACTGCGTGAACTGTTTGACACCGTTGAGATGCCGCTGTTGCAGGTGTTGATCGACATGGAGTGGTCCGGTGTGCGGGTCGATTGCAAGCGCCTTGATGCCCTGAGTCAGCGCTTCAGCGAGGCGATTGACGGGCTGCAGCAGCAGATCTACGCACTGGCGGAGGAAGAGTTCAATATCAATTCCCCCAAGCAGCTCGGTGTTATCCTGTTTGAAAAACTCGGTTTGCCCCACGGCAAGAAAACCAAGACCGGCTGGTCGACTGCTGTGGATGTGCTGAAGAATCTTTCGGATCAGCACGAGATCGTGGCCATGATTTTAGAGTACCGTTCTCTGGCCAAACTGAAGGGAACTTATACTGATACGCTGCCGCTGCTGGTCCATCCCGACAGTGGCCGGATTCACACCTCGTTCAATCAGGCAGTGACGGCAACCGGACGGCTGTCATCCAGCGACCCTAACCTGCAGAATATTCCGATCCGCAGTGAAGAGGGCCGTGCGATCCGCGAAGCGTTTGTTCCTGATCCGGGACATGTTTTGCTGGCCGCCGACTATTCGCAGATTGAATTGCGGGTGATGGCTCACCTCGCCGACGAACCGACTTTACAGGCAAGCTTTCGTAATGCGGAAGATATTCACCAGCGCACTGCCAGTGAAATTTTCTCGGTCTTTCCCGAGATGGTCGACAGCGAGATGCGGCGGCGGGCCAAGACCATCAATTTTGGGGTGCTCTACGGCATGGGCGCGTTCAGCCTGGCCAAGGATCTGGGGATCTCCAATAAAGAAGCCAAGCAGTACATCGACCATTACTTTGAGCGCTACCCGGCGGTTCTCGACTTTATCGAACAGCAGAAAGAGTTTGGACGTGAGCATCTCTATGTGAAGACACTGCTCGGCCGACATTGTGCGGTCAGTGATATCAACAGCAAAAATGGCCAGGTGCGCAGCTACGCGGAACGCAATGCTGTCAATTACCCGGTTCAAGGCTCGGCAGCGGACATTATCAAGGTGGCGATGATCCGGATTCAGCGCCTGTTGGTTGAGCGTCAGCTGGCCACCCGCATTGTTCTGCAGGTACACGATGAGCTGGTTTTTGATGTTCCTGAAGAGGAGTTGGAACAGGTAAGAACGCTGGTGACCGAGCAGATGGAGCAAGCCGTGGCGTTACGTGTTCCCCTTGAGGTGTCGATGGGGCAGGGAAGCAATTGGCGTGAAGCGCATTAGGGGCGTGGTCTTCTTGTCCGCCTGCAAAACCCGTATGATAAAAATGACCTGATATGTTTGTTTTAACAAGGGGTTGAATTTACGGCATATCAGTTATACTATCGCAAATATCTGATGGTAATGGCGATGCCATAGAGGAGGCAGAGTATGATTAAAGAAATCGGGTTTATCGGATTGGGAACCGTGGGCAAGTCCATGGCCGCCAATCTTCTTAAAGGCAATTATAATCTCACTGTTTTTGATAACAGAAGCGAAGCTGTTGAGGGGCTGGTAGCCAAAGGGGCAACCGCTGCTGCAACGGCTCTGGATGCGGTCAAAGATAAAGACCTGGTGATGACGGTTCTTCCCGATGAGGATGAACTCAAGCAGGCGCTTTCCGCCGCAGGTGGTTTTCTTGAGGGCATTGCCCCCGGAACAATCCTTTGCGACCTTGGTACCCACTCGCTGGAAGTCACCATGGAAGTGGCTAAAAAGGCCGCTCAGCGCAAGATCATGTTTCTCGATGCACCAGTATGGGGCACCAAGGAACATGCCGCTCATGGTCTGCTGACCATTCTGGTTGGTGGTGACAACTCCGTCGTGAGCCGTTGCCGCGAAGTTCTGTCCCATGTGGGCTTGAACATCCTTCATGTCGGTGATGTTGGCGATGCAACCAAAATGAAGTTTGTCGTCACCCTGATGCAATCACAGCTGATGGAAGCGCTGGCTGAAAGTCTGGTGCTGGGCGATCGTCTTGGTTTTACCAACGACCAGATCCTTGAAGTCCTTGACGCCGGTGGGGTTGCATCACCGTTGCTGCACAAAAAAGGCCGTTCTGTGGCTCGTGGCGACTTCAGTCGCAATCTGGCGCTGAAATACGTTCACGCCGGTCTGTGCAAGGTCAAGGAAGCCGCTGATATTACCGGCGCCCGACTGCCGGGGATGGAAGCCGTGTTGGATCTCTACACCGAGGCGATGGAAGATGGCCGCGGTGAGGAGGATTTTTCCGCGATTATCAAGGTGCTGCAGAAGTAACACCTGATAACATCCTATGTTTTGACAACGGGAGAGCTTTGGCTCTCCCGTTGTTGTTTGTTGCGGTTGTTTTGGCGAAAGGACTCCGGCGTGCGTAAAACTATCTCCCTGATCGCTTTGTTCTCCTTTGTGTTGTTATGTGTGACCAGTGTTGTGCTGTATATCATGCCGCATGGCCGGGTCGCCTATTGGGCGAACTGGAAATTGCTGGGCTTGTCCAAAACCACCTGGGATGAATTACATCTTACACTGGGGGTGTTGTTCGCAATTGCCGGTCTCTGGCATACCGTTCTCAATTGGCCGGCCATTGTCAGCTACCTGAAACGTTCGCGTGAAGGAGTACGTTCTGCCGCTGGTGGGCTTGCTGCCGTGATCACTCTTGTCGTGGTGGCGGGAACCTTTATGCACTGGCCACCGATGAGCTGGCTGCTGGATCTCAATACCCTGGTGAAAAACAAGGCAACTGCCACTTACGGCAATCCACCGTACGGTCATGCTGAACTCTCTTCGTTGGCCATGTTGATCCGCAATACCGGTCTTGACGCTCAGGCGGTTTCAGCGCGTCTGGTGGCGAAGAAGATAGTCGTCTTATCGATGGAGCAACCCGTTCAGGAGATTGCTCAAAACAACGGTCTGACGCCGCAGCAGTTGTTCATTCTCATGCAACCTGAACTGCAGACCGGTGAATTCCCACCGCTGCCAAAGTTGCCGCCGTCCGGGTTGGGGCGCAAAACACTGGATGCGATCTGTGGCACTTATGGGCTGGATTGTGCGGCGCTGGTTGAGGTGCTTAAAGGGCAGGGGTTTGAGGCTTCTGCTGAGATGACGGTTAAGGAAGTGGCGGCGTCTCAGGGGATGAATCCGATTGCAGTGTATGAGCTGATTTATGCGTTTAGTCAGTAATTTTTTTAGGTGGTTTTCTGGTGCTACTTTCATGGTTGTTGCATTGGCGGAGTTTGTGCGGTTACTAACTTAGCAGGCACATGCCGTGGGCTTCCGCGTCCACTAACACCGCGATGATTGTCGGTTTAGCTAGGTTCAGGAGAAGTTCAACCGGTTTTTGCATCCTTTTGGGCGGCTAGCCAAAAGGGTGTCGCCTGCCGGGACGAAACCTAGCGGCCTTGACTTTGACTCAGCGTGCTGTTGAGAAACAAAAAGGGGAGCGGCAGATAGCGCCGTTCCCCTTTTTCATCACGATAATCTCCTTGAAGCTATTCCAGAAACGAATGCTCCATACGCATCCCCACCATAATCCAACGCCCCGGCATCGGCGCATCACCCGATTCGATGTAGTCTTCATCAAACAGGTTACTCACTTCAACACTGAGTTCCACCTGATCGGTCAGCGGATAGCTGAGCCGGGTATCCATCACCCAGCTTGAATCGCCGAGCAGTCGCTCCTGCCAGCGGGCTTTGATCACCTGCTCAACTGTGTTGAACCAGGTCAGATAGATGGAGCCATGCAATTGATGACGCAGATTGTTCAGCGTGTAGCGCGATTCCAGCCCCTTGGAGTCGACATCGCGATCCAGATAGCTGTAGCCGCCAGCAATACGATTAAACCAGGGCAGGGCAGCAAAAGGGCGGCGCAGATCTGCCGTCAGCTCAAAGCCGGTTGTCGTGGTTTCGCTGAGGTTCTGCACCTGCCAGGGCTCACTGCTGGAGGCACGTGCCCAGTCGATCAGATTGTCAGCATCACGGCGGAAGACGCTCGCGCTCATGGTCAGCCGTTTCTGCTGCCAGCGCAAACCGGTTTCATAGCTCCAGGCTTCTTCAGCTTCGAGGTCGGGATCACCGATGTTGGTCGGGGTGTTGTAGTACATCTCGGTATAGCTGGGGATGCGGAACGATTTAGCCGCAGAGCTGAACCAGCGCAGGTGCGGTGTCAGGGTAACAAGGGCATCCATCCCCGGCCAGTATTCCCAGCCCCAGTCTGAATAATGCACGGCGCTGAGCCCGCCACCGATGGTCACGCGATCACCCAGCGGCAGCTTGTGGTTGACAAACAGACTGCGATTACTGCGATCGTGGTCACCGAGGCTGGAGCTGTCAATCTCTTCGCGTTCGTAGCCGACACCAAATGTGGTCTGGCCGAGGCGTGACTCTTTGTTGCCGGTCAGCTGGAAACTGTTGGTCGTGGTATCAGTGTCATTCTGATACCAGCTGGTGCCGTAGAGGTAGCGATAGGTGTCTTCGTGGCGATTGATCGACCATTGCGGCCGCCAATCAATCCCCAGTGCATGGCTCTCTAACGCGACATGTCCGACAAAGGAACGAGTGTGTTCCTTTTGATCGGGGGCGTCAAAGTAGTAGCGGCTGGCGCCGAACTTCTTATCCACGTATCCGGCACCGAATTCAAGGCGATTGTCACTGATGCGGGTTTCTCCCTGATAGTTCAGGGTGCGAACGTTGAAGCCGGTCGGTTCCTCGTTGTCAAAACCGGATGAATACTGCTGGCTGGCTTACAGGCGGTGGTTAACGGGGCCGGTGGCAAAACTGGCCTGAAGACTTTCGGCCAGATAGTCGTAATTGCCGGCCTTGATTTCGGCACTGACCTGATGCTCCTCAGGATTACGGGTGATGATGTTGATGATGCCGGCCATGGCATTGGCACCGTAGAGTTTTGAGCCCGGCCCTTTGATCACTTCGATCCGTTCAATATCCTGCAGGGAAACCGGGATATCCATGTCGTGATGACCGGTCTGCGGATTACTCAGGCGAATGCCGTTGAGCAGGACCAAGGTTTGTTCGGAACCGCCGCCGCGAATATAAATGTCGGACTGGATGCCGTGAATGCCGCGCTGGCGGACATCGACACCACTGACATATTCCAGCAGGTCGGCAACGCTGTCTGCCGCGCTGTTGGCAATGTCTGCCCGGTCGATGACTTCAACCGATTGAGCGACCTGGCTCAGCGTTTCCGGGGCACGGCTGGCGGTGACCACCACGGGATCAAGGATCAGTGCGGCCTCCTCCTGCTCAGCCGCGTGAAGGGGTAACACCGGGAGAATGATTGACAAAAAGAAAAAATAGCGCATTTTTTGTAACAGCATAAAACACTCCTGCATTATT
>PKUE01000148.1 GCA_002869685.1 Desulfuromonas sp. | reverse complement strand
TAACAAGTTATTAGTGAGTTTCTCGATATCTCATTTTCGACATCGCTAAAAATGTGTATCTGCGGCTGACAATATTACAACAGAAACATTAGAGTTGACACAAAAACATGTAAAATCAAGAAGAAACGTGTTCATAGCCTTTATGGATATCACCTTCGATTCAGGATAATCAGGAAACGGGATATCATTGACGATCAAGCGGCCTAAGGCGCTTTTTGACAAATTCGACAATGGTGGGGCAGAGGATGTTGTTTAGACCAGAACAGCCCGACCTGATTGGCCGGGCTGTTCTGGTTTTTAACTGTGTAAATAAAAAGGCTTAACCTTGCTTGATCATCCGGGCTAACTCCGCCGCGCGTTGTACGGCTAGTTCGTGATGCTCTGGTTTGGCGGCGCCGAACCATTCGATCGGCTCCATAAACTCCCATTTGTTCTTTTCGGTGATGCGGTCGAGTTCGCGTTGCGCGCCGCCGGACCAGCCTGCCGAACCGAAGCGCAGCACCTTTTTGTTCTGAATCTTTTTGCGGCGGAACATATCCAGCACCCAGGACATGGGTGGGAACATTTCGTATTCGTAGGTCGGCATACCGAGGATCAGGCCGGATGATTTCCATGCTGAGGCGAGGATCATACCGACGTGCTCATCGGGTACGCGGTGAACGTGCAGGGGCACGCCTTCGCTCTCAACCCCTTTGATGATGCTGTCCACCAGTTTGGCGGTGTTGCCGTACATGCTGGCCCAGATCAGGGTGATCTCTTCTTCGGCCGGGCCGTTCATGTAGCTGGCAAAGCGCAGATAGGAGTTGATGATCGCTTTGGGGTTTTCGCGCCAGATGATGCCGTGGGACGGGGCGATCACTTTGATGTCGAGATCCTCAAGGCGGGTGATCCCTTTGGTGACGAAAGTGGAGAAGCTGGCAACGATGTTGGCGTAGTAGCGCAGTGCTTCCTGATGGAAAAACTCGTGCTGCTCATTGGTCAACTGATCGTCAAAGTAGATATTGTCCAGCGTGCCATAGGAACCGAACGCATCGCAGGAGAACAGGGTTCCGGTGCTCTCTTCGAAGGTCATCATGGTTTCCGGCCAGTGGATGTTGGGGGTCTCATAAAAGTGTAGTACTTTTCCGCCGCCCAGATCGAGGCTGTCGCCGTGATTGATCACGTTGACGTTTTCGGTGATGGAGAAAAACGAGTTGAGTACCGACGCAGCTTTCTTGGTCAGATAGATCTGCACGTCGGGGTTTTCTTTGATCATCGTCGGAATCCAGCTGGTGTGGTCCGGTTCCATGTGGTTGATGATCAGATAGTCGAAATTTTTTGGCGTCAGATCAATGGAGTGCAACTCGGATTGAAAGTCTGCCGGTTTGTCGTCGACATCTTCGATCAGGTCGATGAGGGCGGTTTTTTCGCCCTGAACAACATAACTGTTGATGGAGATGCCGTTGGGCATCGGCCACATGCCTTCAAATAATTGATAGCTTTCAAGGTTAACGGGCAAACAGTAAATCCCGTCACTGATTTGAACTGCTTTCATGGTTAATCGTCCTTTCGGTGGATAAGCGATGGCGCAGGTTGCATCATCGGGACCTGCTTGCGCATGCGAATGAACCTCTGCGGCGTTGCGAGGGCATGATTTTAATCTGTTTCCTGACTAATGTAGTCAATTTTTATTTAGATTGCAACAGTCTGTTTTTACAGCGAAAAGCGTATACTCTATTTTACCCTCTCGCACCGTGTTCGCGATATTTGTCGCTATTCTAACACAAATAAAAACATTCTCCGTTAGTCTCATGTTGTAATTCTCTTTCGGAGGTTGGTATGGCTCTGGTGTTTCAATACGGTTCAAATCTGTCTTCGCGGCGTCTGAATGGGGCCGATCGGTTGCAGGGTGGGGCGTGTGTTGTGGGTACGGCGCGAACGCTTCAATGCTATCGGCTTGATTTTACCGTCTGGAGTCAGCACAACCACTGTGCGGCAGCGGACTTGGTGGCCGACGAGGCGGGGCGCTCAATTTACGGTGTTGTCTATGAGATTCCCGAGCGACTGATCTATGGCTATCACGAGCACATGACGCTGGATCGTATTGAACTTGAAGGGCAATCTTATCGGCGTGAGTCGGTTGCCGTGTGGATGGATGGTGGCAATGAATTGATTCATGCCTGGACCTATCGCGTGAGGCAACCGCAGTGGAATCTGCTGACGCAGATCGCTTACGTCCAACATCTGTTTATTGGTTTGAAGGAACATGCTTTTCCGGATGAGTACCGGGCCTACGTGGTCGACAGGGTTTTGCGCAACAACCCGGCATTGCAGGCGGAGTTGTTTGAGATGATCAATGATGGCCGGGGTGTTGATCGCGTCCAGTGGTTGTAACAAACCGGCACGGCGATTCAGGCCAACGCGTGTTCGAGTTCGCGCAGACGCTGACGCATTTTCTGTTCTTTTTCCCACCGCGTGGTGACATCACGCAAAATAGCCGCAACACCGCGTGGCTTTCCGTTTTTGTCGCTCAGCAGGACAATGGAAAATTCGCTGGAGCATTGCTGGCCTGTTTTGGTTAGAGCGGGGACGGACAGCAAGGTGTCGCCATAACGGGTTTGACCGGTCTTCATGCATGCCGCATAGCCTTGCCAATGACGGTCACGCAGTTTTTGTGGAATGATAATATCCAAAGATTGACCGAGCGCCTCCGTGGCCGTGAAACCGAAAATGCGTTCAGCGCCGCGGTTCCACAGGCGGATGATTCCGTCGTGATCGGCGTAAAGAATCGCGTCAACGGCATTGGCGGCAATTTCACTGTAAAGATGTTGTTCTTTGTGTGAATCCATGGTCACCTCATTGTGTGTTGTTGGCATGGTCCTGACGCCATTGGGTTGAACGGGACTGTCATCAAGTATGGTCGAGCTTGAGGCGCTGTCAATCCGTGGACAGTGGCTTTGCCGATTGCGGGCGCGCAAGAGACGCCGTATAGTTGGGCGTTAGCTGGAATGCAATGAACAGGGAGGGACGATGAAATTTTCCGGAAAAGATCTGGCCTTTGCCGCTGCGGCTGTGGCGGTGCTGGTCGTTGTTGTGCTGGGAACGGGCAAAAAATTGGGGCCGGATGTGCCGGATGACAACGATCATCAGGCGTTTTTCAGCCAATTGGCCCAAGGGGGAAAACGGGTTGAGGTGGAGAAGGGCTGCCGCTCGTGTCATCCCATGGCCGAGTTGCCTGAGGCGCATCCTCATAAAGAGGAATGTATGGTGTGTCACCAGCCGGGGTAAGGCGTGATTGATCTTTAACAACAACGGGGGAACGTGTTGAAACGTTCCCCCGTTTTTGTTTGGACTGGACGGGGCCGACTTACAGGTTGTCGGTTGTGTCCGGTGTGGCGATATAGCTTTTGATGCAGTGGTCTTCCGTGGGCAGTTTCATCAACTGTTCACTGTTGGCGGTAAGGCTTTCCACATAGCTGACAAACGACAGGGCATAGTCGAGGTAGGTATCGGTGCCCAGTCCGCGCTCTTGCTGAACGGTGGCAAAGGTGTCGTAGCCGTCGCGTCCTGCGGCGGTGTAACTGTTGGTGACCACGACGTAGAGGGTGCCGTCTTCGAGGGCGACGTAGTTGTCGCTGCCACGCGCCTTAAATTCAATGTTATTGATCCGGCTGCCATAGGCCTGGGTGGCATCGACATCGTATTTGATGGCATAGGCATACGGGAAGCCGCCGGTGGAACCACCCTGAGCAATGTTTTCGATGGCATCTTCCATCACCTGCTTGATCTCGGAACCGTACATGTCGATTTCATACAGGGTGTTGGCGAAAGGCAGCAGGGTGTAGGCGGTGTCGTAAGTGATGTCGCCGCTGGTGACACTGGTGCGCACGCCGCCGCCATTCTGGATGGCGATATCGGCATTGGGGTCCATTGCGTAAAACGCCTTGGCCACCACCGGAGTGATGTCGCTGCCCAGAGGCAGATTGACGCCGTAATAATCGTGACCCGGCACCCGGCTGAGCAACAGGTCTTCGCCCGCTTCACCAATGACGGTTTCGCCCAGAGCATCCACATCTTCGGCATAGGTGGCAATGATGGCGGCGACGGTGGGATCTTCGTCGGTGATGGTCAGCTGGTCGTCGGCATCGATGGCCTGCTGGATGGCGGCCAATTCGTCACCGGCCACCGTGTACTCGTTTTCTTCGGCATCTTCACGCACAAAGGTGTCACCCAACAGCAGATGCGGCGTACCGCTGCAGCTGGCCAGTACATCCCCGGCAAAGGTGACGTCCAACTCGCCAAGCACTTTGCTGTATTCCCAGGCCTGAACAATACAGACGTCATCGCCATCGGCGTTGGTGGCCATGGTCGGATAATCGCCGGAGTCGGCCAAATCATAGGGGGAGAAATCGCCGAGCAGGGTGTGGGAGTCGCCGTCAATAATGACGTCAATGTCACTGACCTGAGTGGCCAGCGTCTGGACATTGTTGTAGCCGTAGTGGCTGAGGACGATGATCTTGCCAATCCCGGCGGCGGTTAATTCATCCACTGCCGCTTGAACGGAGCCAATTTCGTCATTGAAGGTGATCTCATCACTGGGTTGCGACGATTCCTGGGTCTTTCCGGCAATGGTCACGCCAATGATGCCGATCTGCTGACCGCCGACCTCTTTGATGAGGTAAGGGGCAAACTTGCCTTCCAGCACATTGCCGGGGGCAACCTCGATGTTGGAACTGATGACCGGGGCATCCAACTGATCAATGAAACCGGCCAGCCATTCATCACCGTCGTCGAATTCGTGATTGCCGATACACATGGCGTCAAAGCCGATGGCGTTCATCACTTCGGCATCGGCCGCGCCCTGAAACAGGGTGTAGTAAAGGGTGCCCTGAACGGCATCACCGGCATGCAGCACCAAGTGGTTGTCGTTTCCGGCAGACAGTTCGTTGACCAGCGTGGCGACGCGGGCCATGCCGCCCACTTGTGCTTCGGTGGTGGTGCCATCCAGCGTCAGATCGAGGTTGTCACTGTCAAGATGGGAGTGGACATCGTTGAGGTGAAGGATTTTAACCGAGGTCTGGTGGGGCGAGCTGTTGCTGTCGCCGCAGGCGCTGACCATCAGCAGCATCAGGGCCATGAGCAGAAAATTCAGCAGGGGGCGGTAGAGCGTGATTAAGCGTTTCATCCTGTGTTCTCCTGAAATTATTGAGGTAAATCTTGCCTGGTTGATGGAGGCATCTTCACCGTCGAAGGGTTAAACATGGATGAGAAAATAGTTATGTTCTTGAAACAATGGTCGTTTTCCGTGTGTTTAGGCGGCGCCAAAGTGACCCGAGCTGTAAGTGCGGTAGACGGCATCGTCTTTAAAGCTTATCCAGAACCAGCGTGGCAAAACTCAGAACAAAAAAGAATCCGCACATATCCGTTACCGTGGTGAGTAACGGACTTGAGACCAACGCTGGATCAAGTTTCAGCCGTTTGAGCAACAGCGGAATTAAGCCCCCCAGGGTAACGGCGACGACGGTGTTGACTGCCAGCGCGCCGCCGACCACCAGACCGAGAAAGGCGTTGCCCTTCCACAAGTAGGCGATGAGGGCGAGCAGGACACCCAGGGTAATTCCGTTGAGAATGCCGAGGCTGGCCTCCTTGCTCAGGACACGCATCACCTCTTTGGGACGGATCAGTCCCAGCGACAACTCGCGCATACTGACGGCCACGGCCTGGTTGCCGGAACAGCCACTCATGTCACTGACCATGGGCAGAAAGACCGCCAGAGCGATCACCGCCGATAATGTGTCCTGATACAGGGCAATAACGCTGGCGGCAATGATGTTCAAAACGATATTGAGGCTCAGCCACGATAGTCGCCGACCCGAACGGGACAGCAGTGGCATGGAGCGGAATTCCTCACCGCCGATAATACCGGAGAAGCCGAGAAACTGACGTACACTGCGCTTGCGCTTGGCGTCTTCCACCGCTTCCGGCATGACGACGCCAAGGAGTTCGTTGTTGTCGTTGATCACCGGTGCACCGAACAGGTCGTGCTCCTCAAAGAAGTCACGCAGTTCGTCGAGACTGGCATTAACGTGAATGGCGTAGGGGGTGCGGATCATCAGTTGATGCAAGCGGGTGGTTCGTACCGGGAACAACAGATCGCGCATACGCAACACCCCTTCAAGCTGATTGTTCTCATCGGTGACATAGAGGTATTGCACGTTGTAATAGGTGTATTCGTCGCGATTGGTCTGAAAATCATCCAGTACATCCTGCACGCTCTGATCACTGCGAAAATCAAGATATTCCGAAATCATCAAACCACCGGCCGTATCGGCCTCATACTGGAGAAACTGGCGCGCTTCTTCCGCCTCCACCGGCGCCATCTCATCGATGATGGCGTTGGCATCGGCTTCATCCAATTCGCCGAGCAAGTCGGCGATGTGGTCGCTGTCCAGCTCTTCGAGGATCGCGGCAGCCTGTTGCGGTTCCAGATCTTCAATCAGATCGACGGCCTGGCTGTCGGAAATGTCCTCAATGACTTCTGCAGCGTCTTCCGGGCTGAGCAGGGTGAGCAGGCTGCTCTGGTGAGGCTGACTCAGACGTGAGACGGCCAGGGCGGTAGCTGAAGGATTGAGTTGGTCGAGCAGGGCGATAATCAACTCGACATTGTTGGCCTCAATCAGTTCGGCCAGCAGTTCCCACGGGTGTTCCAATTCGTCAAAGAGGGGGGCGTTTTCCATCACTACCTCGTCAAAAATGCGTTGCGGTTTTGCGCATAAAAACAGATTGGAACAGAAAAGGCAAACTTAACGAAAGCGTTGATAACGTTGACGTAACGATTCCGGCAATGTCAGCCATTGTCTGTCGTCGGCAAACGAAAAATCGGCAAAATCAAAGCCCGGTGCCACCGTGCAGCCCACCAGGGTAAACGCGCCGCAACTCTCTGCTGCTTGAAACTCTCCACCGATGATGGTTGAGCAGAAATCGGATTCACCGGGGCCGATACGCTGTTCGGTGATCTGCTGTTCGTTCCAGCGCAACAGCTTCAATGGAGCGCCATCGTAGTGGTGCCACACTTCATCGTGGAGGACCCGGTGGAAACGACTGACCTGGCCTTCGAGCAGTAAAAAGTAGATATGGGTCAGTGCTTGGCGGGGCGCCTCGGTTTGCGACGAGGTGACCGTTTGAGCGGAGCGATAAACCTCGCGATAAAAGCCCCCTTCAGGATGCGGGGTGAGTTGCAGGCGTTCTACGAGCGGGTGCATGGTCGAATGCATGGCAAGTTCTCCAGGTGAACCAGGCCGAGACGTTGTGACTCAGTCTGAGACGAATCGGTCCATTGTTTTATGGGGGCTGACGGGCTGCCGACGGAAACTCGCGGTGAATCCGCCTGTGTCGGTTGGCATGATCTCTGCTCAATATCCGGGGATCATTCATTTTTTTTATAGGGAGTATGTTATGCCAAAATTTGTTGTAGAGCGAGAGATTCCTGGAATTGGTGAAGCAAGTCCGCAAGACCTTAAAGAGATTTCGCAGAAATCTCGAGAGGTCCTCAATGAGATGGGAACCTCAATTCAATGGGTGGAAAGCTATGTTACCGGCAATAAAATTTACTGTGTGTACATTGCCGAAAACGCCCAGCAAATTCTTGATCATGCAGAAAAAGGGGGCTTCCCTGCCAATCAGGTCAACTTGATTGAAACCACCATCAACCCGACAACGGCTGAGTAATTCTGTCTGTCAGCGCAGTCACACCCCTTGTGTGGCTGCGCTTTCCTTCTGTTCTCCCTTCCCGGTTTCTTCTGTACCTTCTATTTCGCTTCATCCTTGATGTCATCTTAAAACGACACGCAATTTGTTGATCTGTGTGTGCTGTGCTGGTCTGTCTTTCAGCGAGTGTCTGTTTTAATGGGAAATTTCGTTTGACTTTGAAAAATGAATCGTGATATCTATTTTTTACAATGTCGTGACAAAACGACATATGTAGCCTTAAAAAATGTTTTTCACTTCTTTAACGTTCGTCACTCTTTCGGTGTGGTCTCACGCCCTGGTGACACCCGGCAGTGTTCCTGCCCGAAAATTCCATTTGAAAAAGGGATCCGACCCCACAGAGCTGTGGGCCAGAGATGGTCGGTGGAGCACGTTCGCGATCTGGTTTAACGCGTCACGGTGCCACGAAACGGTCACAGTTTGTCTGTTGCGCTGTGGCAGTTTTTGTCGGTGATGCGCTGTGTTTATTCGATGTCGTTATGATTTTTCAGCAGGAGGACCATCCATGAAAGCTCTAGCCCGTTTATCCTTGTGTTTGACCAGCCTGATTGTGGTGCTGGTCATGTCCTGCAGCGTGTTTGCAGACGATGCCATCGTACTGGAACCCGTTAAGATCACCGAATCTGTTCCGGTCTCACAAACGCTGGCCGAACCCAGCCAAACCGTCGACGTGGTCAAGCAAGCTGTTCAGCCGGTATCACTGACGGAAGCTCTCGAACAGGAGTTTTTTGTTGAGTTTCAGAAATCCGGCGAATACAGCTCCGAACCCTATATCCGTGGCCGTGGCACGAAAGGGGTGCCGGTTTATCTCGAAGGGATGCGGCTCAATGCCGGGCATAACGATTCCACCAACCTGTTTAATCTGACCGACGTTGAAGCTGTTGAGGTGTATCGCGGTCCCAGCGCGGCGACGCTGGGCATGGGCGCCATGAGCGGTGCCGTGGTGGTGAAATTTAAACAGCCGGAATTCGCCGACAGTGCCGATTTTGTCACCGGCGGTTTTTTCAAGGCGAAAACGTCCCTATTTTCCACCTCCGGCACTTCAACGGCTCTCGGCGCGCGCGCGTATAACGATCGTTTCAATATCGCCATCAGCGGTGGTCTGTCTGATTATGACGACTATGAGGACGGCGACGGCGATGATGTTCTTCATTCTAACTATGAGACCTCCAACTACAACCTCAGCATGGCGATGAAGATCACTGACGACAGTTATTTTTATATCCGTTACATGAACGACAAGGCCGATTCCGAAGATCCGTTTTCCCGCTATCAGAGTAATGGTATCTGGTTTTACACCGATCGTCCCAAAGACGAAGGGGAGACCTGTTTTATCGGCTACAAAGATGCGCAACTGGGTGGTTTGCAGAATTTCCATCTGCAATTGTTCGGTACGGATCTGCATTATGACCTGAACATGAAAAAAGAAGCGGCCGTATCCGAGGTGCGTGAGCTGTTCCGCGACAGTGAAACCCGCGGTGGCAAGGTCTCGGCGGAAAAAGAGCTGGGCAACCATCTGTTGTCGTTTTCCGGCAGCTACTCACGGATGGAAATTACCAACGGCGTGCGTATGTACAATGCCGCGACGCAAAGCTGGGGCAACTGGATGAGTGCTTTCGGTATCACCGATGGTGAGATCAGTTCCACCATGGTCACTGTTGCCGACGATATGGTGTACGGTAAGGCGTTCTTTAATCTGGCCGGTGGCTACGAACTGGTGCGGCGTAAAGTCCATTCCAATGTCAACTCAACCTCGTTGTCCGGACTTGTTCCCGCAGAGCTGCTGGATCAGGTTCAGCAAAAAGACACCAACGAGCGTGACCACCTGCTGTCAGTCAGTGCCACGGCCGGCTACGAAATCTGCCCGGCGTTTATTCCCTATGTCAAAGTCTCCAATGCCAGCCGTACGCCGTACTTCAATGAGTCCTATGGCAATAACCCCAGTAATGGTTCACAGGTGCCCAATCAGGAACTGGATAATGAAAGCGTCTGGGGCGTTGATGTTGGCTTTGATGGCCGCGTCGGCGGTCTCTATTACACCAGTGCCTTTTATTATCAGGACTATAGCGATTACATCGAACTGGTGCAGACCGGCTATCAGACCACGGGTGGTCTGCCGATCAAGCAATACGTCAACCTCGATGATGCCAC
>PKUE01000016.1 GCA_002869685.1 Desulfuromonas sp. | reverse complement strand
GGTGGGTGTTGACCATCTGTTTGTTGTCGATACCGATGATGCGTTGTTGATTGCCCATCAGGACCACGCTCAGGATGTTAAAAAGGTGGTGCAGGAGCTTAAAAAACAGGGACATCCGAGTTATCGTCGGCACAACACGGTGCATCGCCCCTGGGGGACTTATACCGAGCTGGAGCAGGGGGATCGTTTCAAGATCAAGCGGATTGTCGTCAAACCGGAAGCTTCGTTGTCATTGCAGATGCATTATCACCGCTGCGAACACTGGGTGGTGGTCAGTGGTACTGCACGGATCATCAATGGTGACAAGGAGATCCTGCTCAATGTCAACGAGTCCACCTTTATCCCCATCGGCCACCGCCACCGTCTTGAAAACCCGGGGAAAGTGCCACTGGTGCTGATCGAAGTTCAAAGCGGCGAGTATCTGGAGGAAGACGATATTGTCCGTTTTGACGACATCTACGGACGTAAAGAGGAACAGGACGTATGAGTCGTCTGCTGGCCCTATGGCGTTACCGTGGTTTTATCCTGACGTCGGTCAAGTGGGAGTTTCAGAGTAAATACCGCCATTCGATGCTCGGTGCGGCCTGGATGGTATTGAACCCGCTGGCGATGATCCTGGTTTACACCGTGGTTTTTTCCAAAGTGATGCAGGCACGTTTGCCGGGCGCGGAGAACGGCTTTGCCTACAGCATCTATCTGTGTGCCGGCGTTCTCACCTNTTACCGGCCGCAGTGTTACCGTGTTTCTCGATAATGGCAATATCTTGAAAAAACTGGCGTTCCCACGCATTACCCTGCCGGTGGGGCTGGTTCTCAGCGCACTGCTCAATTTTGCCATCATCTTCTCGCTGTTTATCCTTTTTCTGCTTGCTTCAGGGACTTTCCCAGGCGTTGTGATCGTTGCCGTGGCCCCGTTGTTGTTACTGCAGATCCTGTTCTCGATCAGTCTCGGCATTATCCTTGGCGTGTTGAATGTTTTTTTTCGCGATGTCGGTCAGCTGTTTACCATTATCCTCCAGTTCTGGTTCTGGTTTACCCCCATTGTCTATCCGGTGGATATTTTGCCGCCACTTGCGCGCGATTGGTTGTGGTTGAATCCCATGGCGGATCTGATTGGCGGCTATCAAAGGATTCTGGTCTACGGCGAGTGGCCGGTGTGGAACCAACTGTACTGGCCCGCAATTTTGAGTGTTGTCCTGATGGTGATGGGCTATCGCCTTTTCAGCCGTCACAATGGCGAGATGGTGGACGAGCTTTAGTGACTTGGTGCGTAACATCTGGGTGAGGACTCCCGATATGGGAACGATCTGTTTAAAAAATCTCGGCAAAGCCTACAAACTTTACCCGACCCGCTGGTCACGGCTGGCGGAATGGGTGCTGCCGTTTCAGAAACCACGTCATCAACTCCATTGGGTATTGCAGGGGGTTGATCTGCAGGTTGAGGCCGGTGAGGCTGTCGGCATTATTGGTATTAATGGTGCGGGCAAAAGCACTCTGCTGAAGATGGTGACCGGAACAACGCAGCCGACGACGGGATCCGTCGAACTCTCTGGCCAGGTGGCGGCTTTGCTTGAGCTGGGGATGGGCTTTCATCCCGATTTTACCGGGCGACAGAATGTGTATATGGCTGGCCAGTTGCTCGGACTGAGCGCTGCGGAGCTGACGGAATTGATGCCGGAGATTGAGGCTTTTGCCGAGATCGGTTCTTATATGGATCAACCGGTGCGTGTCTATTCCAGTGGCATGCAGATGCGTCTGGCCTTCAGTGTTGCAACGGCGCGCCGTCCCGATATTCTTATCGTCGATGAAGCGTTGTCGGTTGGCGATGTGTACTTCCAGCATAAGAGTTTTGAGCGGATTCGTGCTTTTCGCCAGCAAGGGACCACCCTGTTGCTGGTTTCGCATGACAAGGCGGCGATTCAGTCGATCTGTGATCGGGCGGTTCTGCTCGATGGTGGACGCGTGGCCAAACAGGGGCTGCCGGAAGAGATCATGGATTATTACAATGCCATGATCGCCGAGCGGGAAGAAGCGACGGTTGAACAGCGTGTTCTGGCTGATGGGACGGTACAGACCTCTTCCGGGACCGGCGAGGCGCGGGTTACTCATATCGCCTTGTACAACCGCGCCGGTGAGCCGTGCGAGACGGTTGCCGTCGGTGAGGACGTAGAGTTGCGGGTGGATGTTGCCATCCATGCTGAGATCAGACAACTGGTGTTCGGTTATGGCATTAAGGATCGTCTTGGCCTGGTGTTGTACGGAACCAATACCTGGCATACCGGGCAAACCCTGTCCCAACTCCACTGCGGCGAAACCGTACAGTTCCGGGTGGCGTTCACGGCCAATCTCGGCGTCGGCAGTTATTCCATTCAGACCGCCTTAACCGAGTGTGATACCCACTTGTCGTGTAATTATGAATGGCGCGATCTGGCCCTGGTTTTTAATGTCGTCAATGTGGATAAACCGTTTTTTGTCGGGACCCTGTGGTCCGATCCCACCA
>PKUE01000186.1 GCA_002869685.1 Desulfuromonas sp. | reverse complement strand
TACCAAAGCGGCGAGCAACAGATCAAAGCCGTCGACCATGTCGATCTGACCATCGAAGCCGGAGAGTTCTGCGTGCTGGCTGGCCCATCCGGCAGCGGCAAAACCACACTGTTGAATCTGATCGGCTGCCTGGATCAGCCAACCTCCGGTACGGTTGTGCTCGACGGCCAGGAAACCAGCACCCGCACGGTGCGCGATCTGGCCGACTTTCGCCTGCACAAAATCGGCTTTATTTTTCAGGCCTACAACCTGATCCCGGTGCTTACCGCCGAAGAAAATGCCGCGTTTCCCCTCATGTTGCAAAAAGTAGCGCCTGCGCAGCGTCGCCAGCGCGTGCGCGAATTGTTCGCCACCTTGGGACTGTCCGGACTTGAACAGCGCAAGCCCTCGGATCTGTCCGGCGGGCAACAGCAACGGGTCGCCGTTGCCCGCGCCATGGCCAGTTCTCCGGCTGTCATTCTGGCTGACGAACCCACCGCCAATCTCGACTCCGCCACCAGTGAACACCTGCTGGAAATGATGCAGCAACTGAACCGTGACCAGGGCACAACCTTTGTGTTCAGCTCCCACGATCCGCTGGTCATCAACATGGCGGACCGGGTGATTGAGCTGCATGACGGTCAACTACGCCATGACACCCGCAAGCAGCCATGAAAATAGGGCGTCTGGCAGTATCGCTGGTTCTGCTGTGGCTAATGGCCACACCACTCTGGGCGCTGCAGGGGCATCTGCGCGCACTGGGCAGTTATCAGGATGCCAGTCCGGCCAGTCAGCAACCATCCCAATGGAACAGTGTCGGCCAATGGCGTCTGGCTGAATCCTTTTCACCGTCGTCATCACTGACCCTGGAACTGGCCGCAACCGCGACCGGCTGGTATCGCCAGCATCCGACCCCCTACGATGAAGCCACAGCCAACCAGCGCCTCGATCTGACCCATGCCGCTAACGACAGTCACCAGACGCTCTACCTGACCAATATCGACCGACTCAATCTAAAGTGGAGTCATGGCGATCATCTGATTAGCGTGGGTCGTCAGGCCATCGGCTTCGGCCGAATCGTTCTCAACTCTCCCCTGGATATTATTGCGCCATTTGCGCCCTCAGCACTGATTACCGATGTCCGCCCGGGAATTGATGCCCTGCGCTGGAATTTCAACCCCACCGCCGCTAGTCAGTTACAGGCGGTTCAGGTGTGGGGTGACAACAGCACCAACAATAGCAGTGTCATCAGTTTCGAAGCGTTACTCGACGGTGGCGACCTGCTGTTCCTGACCGGCTGGCTGGGCAGTCGTCCGGTCCTCGGTCTCGGCCTGGCCGGGCAGATTGCGGGGGTCGGCGTTAAACTGGAAGCCACCAGCTATGGGGGTAAAAGCGAGCAAGACGCGGAGGATGTTCACGACGAATTTACTATCGCCGCCATTGAACTTGACGCGCGACTGGTGGACGATATCTACCTGACCGTTGACTACCTGTTCAACGGTTGCGGCAGTCCTGACGCTGAGGACATCCCGGATCTGCTTTCTTCAGCATTTTACCAGGAACAGCGGGCGTACCTGACCGGGCGCCACTACCTGTTGGCCGCCGTTTCCGCCCAGCTGCACCCCCTGCTCACTCTGGAGCTGTTCACCATCAATAACCTTGATGATCAATCTTTGCTGGTGAGACCGGGGTTAACCGCATCGCTCTCCGACAATCTCAGCATGGATGTCCATTACGCCTTTTTTTCGGGTTCATCGCCGCACAATGCATCTCCAACCAGCGAATTTGGTGGTCAAGGCGATCTGGCCACCGTCTACATAAGCTATTATTTTTAGTCACGATAACGACCAGAGGTCTCTGTGACGTTTTGTTTCCTTTTATTGTCATTAAATGGCGAACAGTGTGATTAAACACCTCGTCAATCAAGCCGCGGGCATGTTATAGTCAGCAGCAATAGATATGAAAACTTTATGCCGTTGAAGCACTGCAAAGAACAGCCCCCATCCTGTTCTTCAACTCTATCACCAACGGAAAGCCGCATGCTTAAATCCATTCTGATTGTCGATGACTCTCCTGTCGCCCGCATGATTATGAAAAAATGTCTGCCTACCGACCACGGGCTGACAATCTATGAAGCCTCCAATGGCCAGGAAGGTGTTGAACGTTATTTCAGCCATAAACCCGACCTTACGTTTATGGATCTGACCATGCCGGTCATGGATGGTTTCCAGGCTCTTTCGACGATTAAGCAGCGAGATCCCGACGCCGTAATTATTGTGGCAACGGCAGATATTCAGGAAAAAGTTCTGTCACGCGTCACAACGCTTGGCGCATTGCATACGATCAAAAAGCCACCGTCCAAAGAAGCCCTCAAAGATGCGCTGGAACGTGCAACACAAGCCCTGAAACACTAAAGGAGCGCCGGGATGACAGCGGAAATTCTCAACAACATTTTTGCTCAGGACGAAAAAGACATCCTGCAGGAGGTGATGAATATCGCCTTTGGTCAGGCTTCGGCAGAGCTTGCCGAAGTCATCGATATCTTCGTCATTTTGAGTGTTCCCGACATTCAGGTGTTACAGGGGAGTGATCTGCCTGGATATCTTTGCCGCGAGTTGCAAACTTCTGGCACGGTGAACATTATCGAACAAAATTTTCTAGGGAAGTTTGCTGGTCAGGCTCTGCTGATTTTCCCGTCCGGTGCTGAAAAAGATTTGCTCACCTTGTTTAATCAGGATCAGGAGTTCATCAACAACGATATCGACATGGACACCCTTGAGCGAGAAACCCTCATTGAAGTGGGCAATATTCTCATCGGTGCCTGCATTGGTAAAATCGCCGAACTCCTCGCCGACGTGGTGACGTACGACCCGCCCAGACTGATGGCCAAAGACCTGTGCCTGGAAGATTGCAATAAATCACCGGTGGCACCGGACAGCTTTGTAATCTCAATCCGGACCGTGTTCCGCTTTGAGGAACAGAATGTGGAAGGCTACCTGTTCCTGATCACCAACCAAAAATCCATTGACTGGCTGAAAAAAGCCCTGTTTGCATTTCTGGAGTCTTTCGGGTGATTTTTTCGCAGATTTTTGAAACGATCAATACCGGATTAGTCGTGCTCGACAAAGAGATGTGCGTGCGCCATTGGAACCGCTGGATGGCTCTGCACAGTCAGATTGACAGCAGCGAAATTGTTGGGAGAAATCTGTTCGATTTTTTTCCGGAACTGAATCGCCCCCATTTTATCCGCAACTGCCGCTCGGTATTGGCTTTTGGTCACTTCTGTTTCTTTTCGCAGAAATTGCACAAATACCTGTTTCCCATGCCACCTGCAGGATCACTCGCTGAAGAATTTGATCATATGCAGCAGAGCTGTTCCATGGGCCCGTTGCGTAATGAAAGCGGGGAGGTCGAGAGTCTGTATCTGTCAGTTCAGGATGTCAGTGAAGTGGTCTCGTACCAGAAAAAACTGGTGCGGATGAACCAGACAGACCCGCTTACCGGTGTGTACAATCGCAACTTCATGGAATCGCAGCTGGCCAAAGAAGTCGTCCGCTGTCAACGGTTCGGCCACGAACTCAGCCTGTTGATGATCGATGTTGATCTGTTCAAAAACGTCAATGACAACTACGGTCACCAGTGTGGCGATTATGCCCTCAAAGAAATTACCCGCCGCATTTCGGCAAAAATTCGTCAGACGGATTTCCTGATCCGTTACGGGGGCGACGAATTCTGTTGCCTGCTCACCGAAACAGCTCCGGCGCAATCCCTCAAGGTCGCAGAGTTATTACGTCAGCAAATCTGCGACACCCCTTTTCTTTTTAAAGAGCACGAATTCTCCTCCACCATCAGTATCGGTGTCGCCGGATTTGATGAAAACGATGTCGATGTCGAAAGCCTGCTGCGTAAAGCAGACAGCGCCCTCTATCAGGCCAAACAAAGTGGTCGCAACACCGTCGTCAACACTGCTTCTTAACCATGCTCTGCGAGGGGGGAATATTTTTTTGCCATTTAATTGTTGACCTATTTAGTTATATTTGATAAAACAACAAGCGTCTTAACAATTCAGACAAATTAACAGTCCATTGGATTACCAAATCATCAAATAAGGAGAAAAAAAACATGAGTGTACTGGTTGCGAAAGAAGCTCCCGAATTTACCGCCCCCGCAGTTATGGCTGACGGCACAATCAATCCGGCGTTCAAATTGAGCGATCTGAAAGGGAAATATGTCGTTCTGTTCTTCTGGCCGCTGGACTTTACCTTTGTCTGCCCGTCCGAGATCATTGCCCACAACCATCGTGTCAGCCAACTCAGGGAACGCGGTGTTGAGATTGTCGGGATCTCTATTGACTCCCAGTTCACCCACCTTGCATGGCGCAACACAGCCGTTGAAGATGGCGGAATCGGCCCGGTCGAGTTCCCCATGGTTGCCGACGTCAAGCATGAAATTTGCAAGGCCTATGGCATTGAGCACCCCGAAGCCGGCGTTGCCATGCGCGCCTCTTTTGTGATCGACCAGAAAGGTGTTGTTCAGCACCAGGTGGTCAACAATCTGCCTCTGGGCCGCAACATTGATGAAATGGTGCGTATGATTGATGCCCTGCAATTCTTCGAACAATATGGCGAAGTTTGCCCGGCCGGTTGGAACAAAGGTGATGCCGGCATGAAAGCGACTCCTGAAGGGGTTGCCGACTACCTGAGCAAGAATGCTGATAAGCTTTAAGCAGCATCTCCCCCGAGACCCTGCGCAAAAAAAATCCCGCCTGTGATCAGGCGGGATTTTTTTGTTGCTGCGCCGCCACCGGGGTGCGGATCCATTGCACCGCCAACAGCGAAATCCCACTCATCACCGCTCCGGCAACAAAGGGGATGGTATAGTCAATCATCCATAATGCGCCGCCAATCACCGGCATGACTACGGCGGCAATATGATTCATGGTAAATCCAACCGCCATGCTGGGGGCCACATCACGGGGATCCGCCACTTTCTGAAAATAGGTGCGAATGGCCATGGCGAATGAAAACAGAATGTGATCCACGACGTACAATCCCATCACCACCCAAACGGAATCCGCCCAGGCATAGCCTAGAAACACCGCAATCAAACTGCCATATTCCAGTGACAACACCTTACGTTCGCCAAAACGGATAATCGCCCGTCCAATCAGTGGACTGACAAAATAGTTGATCAGATTATTGAGTACAAACAGCGCTGCGATCTGCGTAACGCTGCAATCAAACTCTTTGACCAGCAGAAAAACTGAGAACGCAATAAAGATCTGGCGCCGAGCGCCGGCCATACAGGTGAGAAAATAAAACAGAAAATATTTGCGCCGCAAAACCATGCGCTGACGTTGCGGAACAATATCGCTGCTGGACGGGTTTTGCAGCAATCCCCAGCCACCAATCACGGCAACAGCACCACCAATGATTATAAAGATGGTTTGATAGTCGAGAAATTGTCCCAACACAAAAACCGTCACCCCCATGGCGATATTCACCGCTGAAGTCAAACTCTTCAGACGGCCAAAGATCAACGGCGACGTGTGAATATCAAAATATTGCAGGGTCAACGACTGGTTGGTCGTCTCAAAATAGTGAAAACCAAAACTGATAATCAGAGTGGAAACAATCAATCCGGCATAACTGGGCAAAAAACCTGTCACGATACTGCCCACACCGATCACGATCACCGACAACGCCGCCAAGCGGTGTTCACTAACCACCAGAAGCACATAGACGACCAGCAGAGCCAAGAGGCCGGGAATCTCACGAACAGAACCGATGACGCCGATTTGCTGGCCATTAAGCCCGGCCACATCAACGGCAAAGTTGTTAAACAGGATCATCCAAGTCTGTAATCCCATGCCAGAGGCAATGGTCAACAGCACCAGGAATTTCAACATGGCGGGCTGGCCGTAATCGGGTCGCGTCATAACGCTTCCCCGGCTTGGCGCACATTCAGCGATCCAAATCCCCACATCATCGCGCCCCGTCCCTTCACCACCTGACGTGTCTCATTGCACCACAATACCATCGACCGATATCCTCCCGGCAGTTGTCCCGACTCTGAAGCAATATTACAGCGCCATACCGGCTTCGCCTTCCCCGCTATCGACACTATTTCCCGGTCAACAACGTCAACACGAATCCTGGCCGGACCGTCCATTGTAAAGAAAGTGTAATCCATCCTCTCTCCGACGCGCAACGCATCCGAACAGTCTTGAAATGCGATCAAAACACTGAGGAAATCGCCATAACAGGCCGTCTGGGCACGATGGTGCAGGGTCTCCACCACCTCGCCGCCCCACAGCCGTTCTGCAAACACACGAGAGTCTTCTGAAAACGTCAGCCGCCAGCCATACTGGATCCTTCGGCCACGGGAATCGATATGAGTGATTCGTTGGTGGGAGAGCGTCTGCAATTGTCCATCAGGTTGCCGAACAAGCACTGTTTCATAGTCGTGATGACGATGCCCATCAAGCAGTGCCGCCAGCCCCAAAGCATCGCCGCTCAAACGGACGACGATCTTGCCGTCGTTGAGGTAATGGGTTTCCAGCTGCAACTCTCCGAGAGTACCCAACAGCAGATGGTCGCAACGATAGAGCACGTGACTATCTGCTGCGAGGGATGCCACAAGGTCAACAGGACAGCTCAGCAACAAAAAAAATAAAACAGCACTGAGAACAAGGGCTCTCATCGCAATGTCATAGCCACCACAAAGAGAATATAACACCCGACCAGTAGCGCACCTTTGCCGCGGCCAATGGTACGTTTATGCCAACACAGCGGAACCAGAGCAATACTGAATAACAGAACAACGGGAAGCTCGAGGTGCAGAATCGCCGGTGCTACCGTAATCGGCTTGAGCAGTGGACAAGCGCCAAGAACAAATAAGACATTGAAAATGTTGCTGCCAATCACGTTGCCAATACTGATATCCATCTCCCCCTTGGCAGCACTCATTAATGAAGCAGCCAACTCGGGCAGACTGGTGCCCAACGCCACAATGGTCATGCCGATGAACAATTCTGACAAACCAATCGCTCGGGCAATCACCACCGCGGAACTGACCATCCAGTCGGCGCCAATCCCCAAGCCGACAATGCCACCGAGAATATAGACAATATCGCGCCCCCGACGAGAGGCCTCCCCGGCCACCACGGCTTCAGGCGTCTGGGGATCCGTACCGGAGAGACGGGCAAAGCGCAGGCAATAAAAAATGAACAGGACCAGCAACACCAGCAGAATAATTCCGTCGCGACGATCAAGCACACCATCCAGACTCATGACAAAAAGACCAGCGGTCGCCGCTATCATGATTGGCAGTTCACGCCATAACAAACCACGTGGCACAGCCAGGGGCAGCAACAGCGCCGATGCGCCAAGAATCAAACCGATATTGGCGATATTTGAACCAACGATATTACCAACAGCAATATCTGAAGAACCCTGACCAACAGCAAGCAACGACACCATCAATTCCGGCATACTGGTCGCAAAGGAGACGATGGTCATGCCGATGATCAAAGGCCGCACACCAAAAGACAGGGCCAATCGAGAACTGCCATCGACCAGAAAATCAGCACCATAATAAAGCAACGCCAGCCCGGCAAAAAATGTCAGCACAGTAAACGTCATCGAAGAACCTCAGAGTAATATTCGTATGGAAGAGAAATCAGGGTGACAGGTATCGTCAGAACGATACGCACAACCACCTGAAAAGGCAAGAGAAATAGATTTTTTAGTCTTGACGTAAAAACACTTTTCCATCTATATTCATATATTCAATTTTACCGCCGCCTCCGGTGGCCTTCTCGGATAACTGCCATAAGGATTGTAACCCCATGAAGCCTGTTGTTTTTGACAAAGACCAGAACTATGATCGCGAAGCCGAAATCCTTAAAGTCCTCGGGCATCCGATCCGTCTGAAGATTATTGCCGGGCTCATTTCACAAGCCTGTAATGTCAAAAAAATCTGGGAATGTCTGCAACTTCCCCAAGCTACGGTGTCACAACATCTGGCCTTACTCAAAAATAAGGGGATCATTGAGGGACAGCGCGATGGTGTTGAGGTTTATTACCATGTTGTCTCGGATCAGGCGCGACAAATAGTTCAATGCCTGTTCACCCTGGAAGGCTGTGGCAGTAAAAAAGATTAAACAAGCCAAGTGGCCGCATCTGACGCTCAGTCAGGTGCGGCTTTTTTGTCTCTAGCCATATTGCCCCCCTGGTACAACGTCTCACTGTTCAACCCTTTTCCCCTTGTGCACCGTTCTCGTTTTGTCGGCAGTTCTCCGCTATGTTACAATTCCACTGTTGGGTTAACATCAGTAAGGAGTAAAGTTTTGGACCTTTTCGATGCAATCTGTTTAAGACACAGTTACCGTGGCCCTATGGAAACCACCCCGGTTCCCCGTGAAGACCTGGACCGCATCGTCGGTGCTGGAATACGGGCACCCTCCGGAAAAAATGCTCAGACAACTGAATTTATCATTATTGATGACAACAGCCTGTTACAGGAACTTCAGGCGTTGCATCCAGCCAACAAGGCCATGCAGCAGGCCCCGGCCATGATCGCCTGCATCATCGATAAAACGCCAGAAAAGATCTACGAAGGTTACGACTTTCAGCTTGAAGACTGTGCCGCAGCAACAGAGAACATGCTGCTGGCGATTACGGCTCTCGGTTATGCCAGTGTATGGATAGACGGATGGCTGCGCGTGGGCAACCGTGCAGACAAGGTTGCCGCCCTGCTCCATCTGCCAGACGACAAAAAAGTACAGATCCTGCTGCCGGTCGGCACCCCCAAAGAACAATGGGAACAAAAAGAGCGGCAGCCTTTTTCAACCCGCGTGACTTACAACCGCTACTCATAACCCCAAGGAGAATATATGAAGCGATCGTTGTTACTTATCTTGTGTAGTGCCTTACTGCTTAGCTTCACTCAACTTAGTTTTGCGGCGGAAGGACAATGGCTGGAGAACATTGATCAAGCCAAGGCCGTTGCGGCGAAGGAAAACAAACATATCTTCATCAATTTCAGCGGCTCCGACTGGTGCCACTGGTGCATCAAGCTCGACAAAGATATTTTAAGTCAGGAAGAATTCCTGGCTTATGCGGAAAAAAATCTTGTTCTGCTCAAGGTGGATTTTCCAAAGAGAACGCGCCAGAGCAATGAACTCAGAGAGCACAACGAAGCGTTGGCCCGCACATATCAGGTGCGCGGATTCCCGACGGTCATTATTCTCAACCCCAAAGGAGAACAGGTGGCAACCACCGGCTACCGTTACGGCAGCGTTTCTGACTACATCAACCATATTAAAACCCTGATTACCCAGTAATCAGGGTTATTAAACCAATAAAAAAAGAGGAGTGATAAAATCACTCCTCTTTTTTTATTTATGGCGGGGCTGACGGGACTCGAACCCGCGACCTCCGGCGTGACAGGCCGGCGTTGTAACCGACTCTACTACAGCCCCTTGTTATGGTGGGCGAAACAGGGCTCGAACCTGTGACCCTCGGTGTGTAAGACCGATGCTCTCCCAGCTGAGCTATTCGCCCATAATGTTTTTATCGAATGGCGGGGCTGACGGGACTCGAACCCGCGACCTCCGGCGTGACAGGCCGGCGTTGTAACCGACTCTACTACAGCCCCACTCGATCAACGCGCTGAAAACTACCAGATTAACCTAACGATGTAAAGAACTTATTACATCTAGCAGCGCTTTTTTTATAACTTAATTTACGGCATCCTTCAGGGCCTTACCAGCCTTGAATTTAGGTACTTTAGCGGCAGGAATTTTGATCTCAGCACCGGTTTGAGGATTCTTGCCAACGCGGGCAGCACGATCGCCTACGCTGAAGGTACCAAAACCAACCAGAGCGATTTTGTCACCAGCTTTGAGAGCCTCGGTAACGGTGTCAACAAAAGCTTTCAGGGCTTTCTCGGAATCAGACTTGCTCAGTTCAGCTTTCTCGGCAATTGCATTTACAAGCTCAGTTTTTGTCACGGCTAACCTCCTAGTTTTCAATGAGTTTTGCGTTGCTGAAACGCGCCAGTTATAACAAAGATTGATAGAGAGTACAAGGGCAAAACCGCACCATCAACAGCAGAATGAACGATTATTTATCTGCCTTCTCCCCAGGCCTATTTTTCTCGCAGGGTTGTTCTAGCAACGCTTGTGCCAAAACTTGATCCATATGCGTCACACAATGGATCTCAATCCCCCTTTTCAAACTGTCCGGTATCTCCTGTAAATCCTTGTCGTTCTCTTGAGGAATCAGAACGGTTTCCAGTCCCGCCCTGCGCGCGGCAAGCAGCTTTTCCTTCAAGCCGCCAATGGCAAGAACCTCACCACGCAAGTTAATTTCTCCCGTCATCCCCAGGTTACAGTTGACAGGACGCCGGGTCAACGCCGAGGCAATCGCCGTGGCCATCGTAATCCCGGCAGAGGGGCCGTCTTTGGGGATAGCACCCTCAGGTACGTGAATATGCAAGTCTATTTGGCGATAGAACTCTTTTTCAAGCCCTAATTCCTGCCAGCGGGAACGCACATAAGCGACAGCAGCCTGAGCGGATTCCTGCATGACCTCGCCAAGTTTTCCGGTCACTGTCAACTTGCCTTGTCCCGGTAACTCAAGCACTTCAATCATCAGGATTTCACCACCGGACTGAGTCCAGGCAAGCCCGGTCGAAACACCACACAAAGAGGACTGATCTTTCCGTCCGAAACGGTGTGATGGCACCCCTAAAAATTTATTTACCTGAGGAACTCCAACGACGATTTTTTCCTTTTTTGACCCGCTATCAACGAGCTGTCGCGCAATTTTACGGCATATGGCTGCAAGGCGTCGCTCCAAATCACGTACACCCGACTCCCGGGTGTACAGGCGAATCACCTCTTTGAGTGCCGCTGAACTGAATCGGATATCATAACCGACCAGTCCATGCTCCTGCAGCTGTTTGCCAATCAGGTGCTCACGGGCAATATGGGTTTTTTCCTCTTCGGTGTAACCATCCAGTTGAACAATCTCCATCCGATCAAGCAGCGGCGCAGGGATACCCTGCAGGGAGTTGGCCGTCGTGATAAACATCACGTTAGACAAATCATAGTCAAGATCGAGAAAGTGATCGCCAAAATTCTTATTCTGCTCCGGATCAAGAACTTCGAGCAGCGCAGAAGAAGGGTCACCACGAAAATCCATCGACATCTTGTCGATCTCGTCGAGCAGAAAAACCGGATTACGCACCGCAGCTTTTTTCATACTCTGAATGATTTTACCGGGCATAGCACCGATATAAGTACGGCGGTGGCCACGGATTTCCGCTTCGTCCCGCACTCCCCCAAGGGAGATACGGATAAACTTGCGATTGATCGCCCGGGCAATGGAACGACCCAGCGAAGTTTTACCAACCCCAGGAGGCCCAACCAGGCATAGGATGGGCCCCTTGATCTTTTTAACCAGGGTCTGAACGGCAAGATGCTCGAGAATCCGCTCTTTGACTTTGTCGAGCCCGTAATGATCTTCATCGAGAATCGCTTTAGCACGATTCAAATCACTGCTGTCACGCGTCCCCTTCTGCCACGGCATCGACAACAGCCAGTCAATGTAATTGCGTACGACGGTGGCTTCTGCGGACATAGGTGACATCATTTTGAGCTTACGCAACTCCGCCGTCGCCTTTTCTGTTGCCTCGCGAGACATCTTGCGTTTTTCAATCTGCTCTTCCAGCTCGATCAGTTCCTGTTTAAACTCATCTTTGTCGCCAAGTTCTTTCTGGATCGCACGCATCTGCTCGTTGAGGTAATACTCTTTTTGCGTCCGCTCCATCTGGTTTTTGACCCGCTTGCGAATTTTTTTCTCGATCTTGAGAATTTCGACTTCCCGCTCCATCAATTCAAGGAGCAACTCAAGTCGTTCACAGGTGTCAATCAGCTCAAGAACTTCCTGCTTTTCATCAACGCGCAGATTGAGGTGAGCCGTGATGATATCAGCAAGGTTACCGGCACTTGTTACATTTTCAACCGCAGTAACCACTTCGGCGGGAACTTTGCGGCTGTACGTGACATAGCCATCAAACAATTCTTTGGCACTGCGCACCAACGCCTGCGTTTCAAGAGAGCCACAACTGCCTTCCTGGATCTCTTCGCAGCTGGCCATGGTGCAGGTATCGTCTTCGACCAGGTCGATTAACTGCGCACGAACCATCCCCTCCACCAGCAACTTCATCGTGCCGTCGGGTAATTTGAGCAATTGGGAAATCTTGGCAACGGTGCCGATGGCAAACAGGTCTTCGCGACCAGGTTCATCGACTTCGGCATCGTTCTGAGCGACGAGAAAAATCAGCCGTTGACCATCCATGGCTTTTTCAAGCGCCGCAATTGAACGGGGACGCCCGACAAATAATGGCGTCACCATTTCAGGAAAAATTACAATATCGCGCAAAGGGAGCAGGGGGATTGCCCCTGCTCCCTCAAAGCGTTCAGGAGTTTCTGATATTTCAGTCATCAACTTTCCAAATAATCAATAGGATCAGGCGGATTCAGCGCAATCATAAACAATGAGCGGTGCCGTTTTCTTCACGACCACATCTTCGCTGATCACAACCTCTTTAACGTGCTTCTGAGAGGGGACATCGTACATGATATCGAGCATCACCTCTTCAAGAATCGAACGCAACCCGCGAGCTCCCGTTTTGCGCCGTGCCGCCTCTTTTGCCACGGCCACCAGTGCACCATCGGTGAACTTGAGGGCAACGTCTTCAAGGTCAAGCAACTTCTGGTACTGACGCACCAGCGCATTCTTCGGCTCTTTGAGGATCAGCACCAAGGCTTCTTCATCCAGCTCTTCGAGCGTCGCAATCACCGGCAAACGCCCGATAAACTCAGGGATCAATCCATATTTGAGCAGATCACCCGGCTCAATATCTTTGAGGAGTTTACCCAGTGTTGCTTCACTGGCCGTGCGGACATTGGCACCAAACCCGATGGTTTTCTTACCAATCCGTTGCGAAATAACATCCTCCAGACCGGAGAACGCCCCACCACAGATAAACAGGATATTCGAGGTATCCACCTTGATGAATTCCTGCTGGGGATGTTTCCGCCCGCCTTTGGGCGGTATGCTGGCGGTTGTTCCCTCGATGATTTTCAACAGAGCCTGCTGAACCCCTTCACCGGAGACATCGCGAGTAATCGACGGCGATTCGCTTTTGCGGGCAATCTTGTCGATCTCATCAATATAGATAATCCCGCGCTGGGCTTTCTCAACATCGTAATCGGCAGCCTGGACCAGGCTCAAAACGATATTTTCGACATCTTCGCCAACATAGCCAGCTTCGGTCAGATTTGTCGCATCCGCCATCGCAAACGGGACATTCAACACTCGCGCCAGCGTCTGGGCCAACAAGGTCTTGCCACTCCCGGTAGGGCCGAGCAGAAGAATATTGCTCTTCTGAATCTCAACATCATCGCCCTTAGCGGAATATTTGATCCGTTTGTAGTGGTTATAAACTGCGACCGAGAGAACTTTCTTCGCCCAATTCTGTCCCACCACATAATCGTCAAGGGTCGCACGGATTTCAGCAGGAGCCGGAAGGGTTTCCGATTCAGTGACCTCTTCGCTGCCAAGTTCTTCAGCGATAATCTCCTGACACAAATCAATACACTCGTCGCAGATATACACAGATGGTCCGGCGATGAGTTTTTTTACATCGTCCTGCGATTTGCCGCAGAATGAACAGGTTAAATCACCTGAATGATCGTCATTGTGCTCCATAACGTCCCTCCACTCTTATCAGACCTTGTCCCGGGTGACAATTTGGTCAACCAGGCCATAGTTTTTGGCCTCTTGAGCGCCCATAAAGAAATCACGCTCGGTGTCTCGGGCAATGGTATCGATATCCTGACCACTGTGGTGGGCCAGAATTCGATTCAACTCTTCACGCATGCGAAGAATTTCCTGGGCGTGAATACTGATATCGCTTGCCTGACCCTGAAAACCGCCCAGCGGTTGATGGATCATAATCCGTGAATTAGGCAGCGAAAAGCGTTTCCCTTCCGCGCCGGCAGCCAGCAATACGGCGCCCATACTTGCAGCTTGTCCCACGCAAATCGTGGATACCGGGGCCTTGATGTACTGCATTGTATCATAAATGGCCATACCAGCGGTAACCACCCCCCCGGGAGAATTGATGTAAAGATGGATATCCTTCTCGGGATCTTCCGATTCTAAAAACAACAACTGGGCGATCACCAGATTGGAAATCTGATCATCAATCCCTCCCCCGAGAAAAATAATCCGATCTTTAAGCAGACGTGAATAGATATCGTAGGAACGTTCCCCACGCCCTGTTTGCTCGACAACGATCGGGACAAGACTCATTGAGTTACTCCTGTTCTTCGTCAGCCGGTTTTTCCGCCAACGCGTCTTTGGTCACTTCCTCGATTTTGGATTGACCCAACAAATAGGTAATCACTTTTTCTTCTTCGATCTGGGCCAACAGACCTTTGCGGGCCTCTTCAGAAGCATAGTATTTTTTGACTTCGTCGAGAGGGGCATTGGCCATTTCGGCAATTTCCTCAAGGCGGCTGTCAATCTCACCTTCATCAACAGAAATATTTTCCTGCTGACCAATGGCTTCCAGCAACAGACTGCCCTGAACCTGTTTGACAGCAGTCTCACGGTACATAACGCGGAAAGCCTCGTCGTTCATCCCCATCATTTCCAGAGTCATGCCTTGAGAACGCAGACGATTGGTGATGTTTTTATGCATAAAGTCAAGCTGACGCTCAATCATGGTGTCAGGAACTTCCACTTCATTACGCTCAACCAGAACAGTAATAAGACGTTCTTTGAGGTCTTCGTCGATCCGGGAGGTTTCCTGTTTGGTGTAACCATCCTTGATTTTGTTACGCAGGTCTTCAGCACTTTCTGCACCGTAGCCTTTGGCAAATTCATCATCAAGCTCCGGTACTTCCTTTACTTTAATCTCTTTCAGGGCAATTTTGAAAGTAGATTCCTTACCGGCAAGGTCTTTATTTCCATATTCTTCCGGGAAAGTGACGTTAATCTCTTTCTCCTCGCCCCGTTTCAGGCCAACCAGCTGCTCTTCAAAACCGGGGATAAAGCTGCCGGAACCAAGTTCGAGAACATGATCCTGGGCCGCACCACCCTCAAATGCCACACCATCAACGAAGCCTTCGAAATCGATCGTAACGAAGTCACCATTCTGGGCATCGTCGCGCTCGGCGACAACCTGGGAAGAACGGCTGTTGAGCATTTCGTTCAGGCGCTCATCAACCACTTTCTCATCAAACTCAAAGATCTCTTTCTTCAGTTCAATGCCAGTATAATCCTTGGCGGTTACTTCAGGTTTTACCTCAACATGAGCTTCATAGCTGAAAGGCTTGTCTTTTTCCAGAGCGCTGCTGTCCTCAATGGAAGGCTCGGAAATAGCCGCAATATCGTTATCCACCAGCGCCTTGTAATATGTTTCGTGAATCAGCCGACCAATAACTTCCTGCTGCATCTGATCGCCATAAAAACGCTCGACGACAGACATAGGCACCTTGCCTGCACGAAAACCTTTTACTTTTGCAGACTTGGCGATTTTTTTATAGGCCTTGGCGATCTCTTCACTGACGCGCTCAGCACTTACTTCAACTGAAATTTTCTTTTTGATGGAGCTTACGTTTTCTACTTGAACATTCATGCGGATAACCTCACTTGATTAAAATATCGATAACCTGACAAACCGGAAAATCACTACAGACAAAACAGGGGCACTATGGCCCCTGAATGTTCTTGGTGCGAGAGGGGAGACTCGAACTCCCACGGTTGCCCGCTGGATCCTAAATCCAGTGCGTCTGCCAATTCCGCCACTCTCGCATTACGGCGATACACCCGTTACTCACGGGCCGGGGCTTCCTGCCCGAACAGGAGTGAAAACAATCCTGTCACAGGAGCCAAAACTAAAAAAGACTCGATCGTCGCTACTCTCGCCGGGAGTCCGACAAGAACATCGACGATCGAGTCTATCATGGTAAATGGGGTGAGTGAAGGGATTTGAACCCTCGACAACTGGAGTCACAATCCAGCGCTCTACCAACTGAGCTACACCCACCATAAACGAGGAGGCCATACTACTTACCGGCCAAATTATTGTCAACCAAATTCAGGGTTGTTGAGTGGCGCGCCAGGAAGGACTCGAACCCTCGACCCTGTGATTAGAAGTCACATGCTCTATCCAGCTGAGCTACTGGCGCTTGTATTTAATGGTCGGGGCGAGAGGATTCGAACCTCCGACCCCCTGCTCCCAAGGCAGGTGCGCTACCAGGCTGCGCTACACCCCGACATACAAGACGCTGTTGTTTATCATTCTGAATTTAAAAAAGCAACTTTTTTTTCAGTTGCCCGCCCATCACCCAACAACAACGTCACTTGCTGGTAAAATCAACATCAATGATCTCAGATGGAGAGCCACTATCCCCAGCGGACTTTGGCTGCAGAACATCTTTTTTCAACAGCTCAAACTCCTCTTTACTGATCAGGCCCTTATTATACATGTCCGCCAAGCGGTCAAGACTGCGTAACCGCGAGGTTTCAGGATCTTCCAGCTGCAACGGCGCACCCATGGTCACCGATCCGGATTGAGTCGTTCCGACCCGAAACGAGGCCAGGCCGCCAAGCAGGCTGATCTCCATCGGTCGATTGGGAGCATGATCGTCCAGTGTCTCTTTCAGCGTTTTGCTGCTGCGCTTCAACCGGCGGTAAAACAGGTAGCCGGACACCCCTAGCAACACGCCTCCACCGCCAAGAATCCACGGCATATACTCGACCAGACCGCGAAAAAAAACCACGAAAACGCCAAGCAGTACCAGCAGAAGGACATGGAGGATCAGGACAAAATAGCCCACAAAGATATTTTTAGCGATTCCGGTATCGCCAGAATTCTGTGCCATCGCATTTCATTCCAGAATTACGCACTTCAAGCAGAGGCAGCATCTCCACCACGACGAGATGCCCATAATCTGCGGCGCCCACTATAACAGGAATCACCTGGTGGGCAAACATTTAAAAGGTCCCCGGTGAGCAACGCTCGGGAAAAATTGAACTCGGCACAACTCTATGTTAGTGTCCGCGACATGGGGATGGACAGTGCGCGCATTGTTCCAGACCTCGCAGCGTCAACGCTGCCATTTTAATACCGCACCAACAAAGGAGACCTTCATGGCCGACACCCCGAAAGTGGCCCTGCAAACTTCGCAAGGCGATATCGTACTGGAACTGAATGCTGAGCAGGCCCCGATCAGCGTCAACAATTTTTTGGCTTACGTACAGAGCGGATTTTACGACAACACCATCTTTCACCGTGTCATCCCCGGCTTTATGATTCAAGGCGGCGGCATGAACGCTGAGATGGAGGAAAACCGTGGCAAAACTCCGATCAAAAACGAAGCCGACAACGGACTGAAAAACCTCTACGGCACCATCGCCATGGCCCGTACCCAGGTGGTGGACAGCGCAACCTCACAGTTCTTCATCAACGTCAATGACAACGACTTCCTCGACCACCGCGACCCGCGCCCGGAAGCCTTTGGTTATGCGGTGTTCGGCAAAGTTGTTGAGGGAATGGAGATCGTCCATGCCATCGAGAAAGTTCCCACCGGCAACAAAGGCTACCATCAGGATGTGCCGGTGGAACCTGTCACCATCCTCAAAGCCAGCGTACTTGAAGACTGATTTTTCTGGGGAGCCGCACCATGCGGCTCCCTCTTACGCTCCCCGCAATCTGACCAACAGCCCCTCCGTAGACCAACACTCAAGACGTGATCAGAGCCGATGGCGCCGTGCGAAACGGATTTACCCGCACCTGCAGTGAATAAAGATAAGGGTAATCCTGCTGCAGATGTTCCAGATAGTCCAACCACTGAGGCAGTAACAGGCGATAAACCCGAACCGCATCAAGACTCAAGTGGTTCAAGTCACTCTCGGGCAACGCGGTACAATGCGCGCGAAAGCCCAATTCCTGTTCAAAATGAAACAAGGCCAGTAACAGTTCCGAAAAAGCGCTATGCTCCAGAACCGCCGGATTCTCTAGCAGCCGGATAAGCAGAGGCTTGACGGCGGGAATCGCTTCCGAACTGGACCGCACCAAATCTTCGGGCCGCTCCAAGACCAATGGCAGTGTGGTGGCAAAGGCACTCAAGGTGCGAAAGTCGCGCCGTTTCCAGGTGCCGTCAAACTCAAAACGACCTCGATCAGAATCCGAAAGAGGCAGATGGTCCACCAGCTGTCTCAGCAAGGTGTGGCCAATCTCGTCGAAAAACACCCCCACCAGCATATGCAACTTTCTGCGCTTACTTTCATCCTCACGCCGATTCAACATCAATTCCGTTGCCCGACCAACAAAACTCAAAAACGTCACGGCACCCAGAACAATAAACACCATGGCGAACAGGCGTCCCAACGTTGTTTGCGGCAAAATGTCGCCATAGCCTACGCTGGACATGGTAACCACACTGAAATAAAGCGCTTCGCTGAAGCTCAGGTGCTCCGTGAGCATAAAACACAACGTACTCAGGCAAATGACGGCGACAACAAGAAAGAGATAGATGCGAAGCTGATAAGCAGCGGAATTGTTTGTTTTCATAGGAACCTGTGTAATACCACTCTTAAACGTGCGGACAAGAGACGTCGAAGCAAATGAACGGTTCGGACAACAGGCGACGACGCGAATTTGCGTCACCGCACCACACGGATCTTTATGCCGCTATTTTCCGTCCGTGTTCACGGGAGTGTTGGGATTTTTCATTTCAAGTACTGAGCATAATTTTCGATTTTGGCTTCAAGTCTTTGCGCTAGAAATTGATTCGCTTCCCCCAGATGCGCCAAGATCATTCTGGCTTCGTCCCGGTATTTTGCGATTTTCTCATTGTCCCAATAGTCAGGCGGTGGTTGCAGATTCGTGATTCGATCACACAATTTAACCATCCAGACCTCTTTGGGCTGCTGCTTGATTCTACCGAGGCTGTCCAGCATTTGTTCGTTTTTGCTCGACAGTTGCTTGTTTTTGCTCAGAGACAAAACCCCGCCAGCAACCGCTGCCCCAAACTCTTTTTCGACATCCTCGTATGTGGTTGGCGTATCCTCAATAGCATCATGCAATAAAGCACATTGGATCAAAAGGTTGGGATTTGGGATGCTTTGATGGGCTGCAATTGCAGCAGCGGCTTCCATGGCAACCAGCCCAAGATGATTTAGGTATGAAATGTCACTTCCAGGAAGTGTTTGCCCGAGATGTTTCGAAGAAGCAAAGTTCCATGCTTTTACATATGTATCTTGATCCCACATATTAATTCTCTGCCTTTTCACTGAGGGGCCGAACATCGCATCCGGGTTGAGAAGCCCCTTAAGAATTTTCAGCCTTTCACTGCCATCACATATTTCAGATAGCGCCCTTCAGGAAAGGTCACCGGATAGGGAAAGTCTTCCGCCTGGCCAGCTGTTTTAATCACCGTCAATTCACCGCCCGCCTCCAGTGCGCCGCGACGCAACTCTTTGAGATAGTCGGCCAAATCAACTTTCTGATGGTTGGAGGAGGTGATCAGCAAACCACAGTCTTCCAACAAGGCCATGGCCAGGGCCACCAGCTTGGCCGTACCACCCTGAGTGGTAAAGCGGTTTTTCGTGGTGGTGGAAAAGCTCGGCGGGTCCATAATGACAATGTCAAAACGCTCGCCCTGCGCCAACAAGTCGGGCAACACTTCAAAGCAATCCCCACCAATAAACGCATGGCGCTTGGCATTGATCCGATTGAGACCAAAATTCTCCCGCGCCTGATCGAGGTAATGGGGAGAAGCATCGACACTGGTCACCTTGGTCGCTCCGGCAGCGGCAGCGGCGACAGAAAAAGCGCCGGTATAGCAGAACAGGTTCAACACTCGCTTGCCCTGACAGCGTTGCATCAGGTCACGGCGGTTCGCACGTTGATCCATGAACAACCCAGTATTCAACCCCTCCTCCAGAGTCACTTGGTAGCTCAGATCATTTTCCTGCACCAGATGACGCTCTGGGGCCGCGACTCCACTCAACAGACGGCTAAACCGTTTGGAGCCTTTTTTCTCAAGCTCTCGGGTCTTCTGCGGGCGAAATTTTTCGTAAATCCCGGCAGGCTGAAATTCCTGTTGCAACACCTGAACCATCTGGTTGAGATAGGGTTCCCAGCAACGGCTGTACAGTTGAATCATCAGATAATCATCGTAACGCTCGACGGTCACTCCCGGCAGACCGTCCCCTTCACCGTTAACCACCCGATAGGCGTTGGTGCCGTCGAGATGGGCATGATCGATACGGCGGCGATGGGCAGCAACAATACGGCAGCGTAACCACTCCTGATCGAGGGATAAACCGGGAGCACCAACAACACGTGCAACGATACGTTGACCGGGATCCAGCAAAGCGGTTGCCAGTGGTTGCCCCTGCTCACTGACCAGGGTAACCAGTTCACCATTTTTTCCGGCTGGCCACTGGCGGGTGTAACGATCCTCAATCACCCAGGGGTGACCGAGTTCCAGCATGCGTACAGTTTGAGAGCCGACACGACATTGTTTACGTTGTTGATTGGTCATGGTCTATCCATCAAGAGTTATCTGTTGTTCTGAAGCATTGTTTTGCACAGAAAAAAGAGGTAAAGTTCCTGCCCCTGTTTTACGGTATCCCAACCCAGGACACCAGCGTAAAATCATCGGGCAAACGATTCGGTCAAACGAACTACCATCGCGCCAGCCGCTATGTTAAAGTTATCCAAAAAACATTCTGGAGCCCATTATGGAGAGCACCCCGCAGACTCAAGCGGAACATCATATTGAACATCTGTTGCAACAGCTCGAACCCGGCAGTGAACGTTACAGCGTCCTGAGTTCGGCAAAGAACTTCAAGTCCTCGTGGGTTGATCTCGGCCAACAGCTCAAACAGGTGCGCAGCAACCGCCTTTACAGCACCTGGGGCTACGACAGTTTTGAAGACTACTGCAGCCGAGAAATTCGCATCCGCCGTCAGACAGCTGACAAGCTGACCATGGCTTATCACTATCTGGAAAAAAACCAGCCCTCGCTGATGGAGGATAAGCTGCAACCGCTGCCCGACTACCGCTCCATCGACCTGTTATGCCAGGCCGACGCCGAAGGGAATTTCACCAGTGAACAGCAACAGGAACTGCAGCAGGCGGTCTTTGAGGGCAAACTTAGTCATCCCACCATTGCCAAGCGTTTTAAAGAGATGGCCATGGATCACGCAACTACGGAACAACGCCAACTCACTGAATACAAAAGTGCGTTGAGTGCTGCACGCCGCTTGCAAGGTGCGCTGGCGTTTCTCCCCGACCAGTTTGCCCAACGCAACCTGGAACTGGCTCCACTGATCGCAGCGTTGGAGGAAGCAATCGATTTGCTCGACCCCGACCAAGAGCTGATTGTCTCGGACGACTGACCACAGGAAGGTCGGCCGCGCCCTGTCGCCGCCACTTCCACGACCCTCAGGATGCATTATGGAGAAAAGCAGTGCGGTAAAATTGTTTTTGCACACCTTTTTCGGCAACAGTGCCGACCCCCGTTTTACCTTTATCGAACAGATCAGTCGCCTGACAACGCTGGAACGAAAAGGGATCCTTTTCCATGAAGGTGACCCCGGCAGTGAGTTCTTCTTCCTGGCCTCCGGACGCATCAAACTGTTCCGCTCCACCCCGGACGGCAAAGAAGCGGTCATCCGCTTTATCGAACCGGGTGAATATTTTGCCGAGATCCTGCTGCAACTCAAGGGACGCTACCCCGTCAGCGCCATTGCCATCGAACCCTGTGAACTGCTGGCGATTGATGCTCACAAGATTCTGTCCCACCTGGAACAGCACCCCGATGCAGCCATGTATTTTATCGGCGCCCTGTCGCAACGGATCAAATACCTGCTCGGCATGGTCGAGCAACTGACCCTGGCAGACATTCGCCAACGCTTCCTGAATTACTTGCAACTGTTGCGTGACAAAAGTCCGACAGCCACCATAGAGCTCCCGGCGGCAAAAGGGGAGATCGCCCTGCTGCTCGGCACCACCCCGGAAACCTTCTCCCGGCTACTGAAAAAACTTTCGACTGAAGACGTTATCGAGGTTAATGGCCGGACCATCACGCTATTGCACACGCCACCGGCGGAGAATACCCCATGAAAACATGTCTGACAGTTCTATTCTGTTTGGCTCTGGCTTGGTCTGTACAGGCTAGTGGCATTTACCACTATCGTGATGCCTCCGGACGTCTGATCGTAGTTGACGATCCTGACCTGATCCCCGAACAATACGCCTCCAGACAGGTGGAGGCCCCGACAACCAGTGGCATCAGCAGTGAGGATTCCCCCGTGGCACAAAGCTGGGAAATCACCATTGAAGAACAGGAAGAAGATGGTGAAATCATCACCCCGGTGGAAATTATCCACAATCAGGTTGTTGTCCCGGTCACGTTGCAAAACAACCGCAAAGAGTTGACCGTGCATCTGGTCGTGGATACCGGCGCAACGATCTCCCTGCTGGATCAGGAGATGGTTCGCCTGCTGCGTTTGAAAAAGGTTCGCTCCGCCAAAGCTCATCTGGCCGATGGCTCAACACTCACTGTTGACATTGCCCGGCTCGCCAGTCTCAGTGTCGGACCGCTGCAAGTGAACCAGGTCCAGGTTGCCCTGGTCGAACGCGAAAAAGGGATTCGTATTGGCGATGGGCTTCTGGGGATGAACGTTCTCAAGCATCGCCCTCATCGCATTGATTACCAACAAAAGTGCATTATCTGGGAAGCCCGCGATTAAACGCAAAAAGCGCCCGCCGGGACATTCCGACTGGCGCTTTTTATCAATAGATTCAGGCAACATCAAACCGGGAAAAGACGGTAGGTATTCCCCTCTTTTTCACGGCGAAGGACATTCTCTTTATCCAGCTGCAACAGCGTCGCCTGCAGATGTTTGCGATTCTCCCGCGGAAACAGTCCATAGATATCGGTCTGCAGAATTCCCGGTTGCTCCATGACCCGTTGTAAAACCCGCCAGGTCAGAGCATCGTACATTTCCGCGTTCGGCGCCTCAGCTTGCTCTTCAGCTTGCTCTTCAGCTTGCTCTTCAGCTTGCTCTTCAGCTTGCTCTTCAGCTTGCTCTTCAGCTGGTTCCTTAACTGGCGCTTCAACAACTTCAGCAGCGGTCTCTTCTTCGCACGCGACCGTCTCAGCTGCTTTTTCTTTTTCTACGCGGGGCGCACAGGATACAGCCGGTTGTATTTTAGCTGCGTTCTGGGCCTTTTTTTCCTGACTTTGTCGATAAAAAAACACCCCGAGACCGCCAAGAACCAATAGAACAAAGACAAAGTCCCCCATCCTTCCTCCTCTTCTTTTTAATCACACATAATCAACACAACAGTATTTTCAATCTCTAATATCCCTACATAATTACGTGAATACCCCGGACGGGTCAAGGAAAAGCCTTGGTTTGTCCGGGGTTAGAGAGTTATGGCCCAAGAAAGATCGTCAATGAACCGCCAAAACCTTCCATCACGCCACGCCGGTTCAGATCATCATTTTTTATCCGCTTCCTGCAGAAACCAGGTATCAAACCAGGTACGGTGGTCTTTTTCGGCAAGGATTTTCAGATCGTTCGGTCCCAGCCAGATACCACCACACGAGGGGCACTGATCCAGTGGGACTCCGCGAAATGTCGTAGCCTGAATCTCTTCACCACATTTCGGGCAGCGGTTCCTACACAGCTCACACACCTGATCTTCGTGTTTCTTTTCTTTCATCGCTTCAATCTGTTTACGTTCCAGATCACGAAAATACTGATTTTCAAAAGCTTTTTCTCGCTCATCCCAGACGTCTTTCATAACCACCTCCGCAAATGTTTGTCGAGAGTGATAAAGATATATAAAGTATACAGAATCAATGGGACTTTTCAAATCATCGCCCGGAAAGCTCTAACCGATACTGCCCGGCGCCATAGGCTGCGTTTTTGCCCAGATTCATCAAGGTCCCGAGTTCGAGCAGAGAGAAAAGGTCCTCCACTGCCGCGCCATGAAGCTGCACCGACCCCATGATGCCACCAAGGGGATGCTGATGTGCAGCATCGGGCCCCAGCTGTCGCCAATCCTGCCATTGCAATTGATTCTCGGCGACGGTCACTTCCCGCGCCAGTTCCAGCAAGGCACCGACATCATCGACCGGTTCAATACGACAATGGGCGTAGAGCATGGATGTAACCCGGCGGAGAATAAACGGAAACAGTGTGACAAAGTCGGCCTGAAACAGTGGGCGCTGATTCTTGAGCAGGCGAGCCGGAGTAACAAAATGCAATGCAACCGACTGGACACCGGCAGGCAGAGTCGACAACCACCAATCCGCGTCCCGCAATGGGCTCTGCACTTGTTCCAGAGCTTCCCCCTGCCGCCACAGGTTGGCATAACTACCGGAAGAATCTTGCCCGGCAATTTCAATCAACTCAAACCGGCCGGCGTCATAGCGTAATCCACGTTGTCCCAGTGCCTGAAATACCCTGGCCAGATCAACAATACGTTCCTGCTGCCCTCCCCACAGCACGACAGGAAACGTCAGCAATTCACCCCGGCTATAGTGGCGACAACTCTGCGGGTCCGGCTGCAGAACAAAAGCCGCGCCGCTACGTTGGAAACGTTGCCGAGCACTGGGATCCTCCGCAATGGGCGGCGAAAAAAGAGCACTGAAACGGTTGATACCAGTACCAGTGGTTGGACCCGATGCCAGCATATATTGTCCAGCCGCGCGAAAATTCCGCCGCAAGCGTAATAAGGTGGCCAGATCCAGATCGATCTCCTCCAACAGCCGAACCCGGTAACGCAATTTGACAAATTCAGCCCGTTCGAGCAGCGGCATGATGCTCATGAATTTCCTCCTGTGGGGTTCTCCCCGAATTGCTTTATTGAATGGCTTTTGCTACTGTGCTGAAAAACAGTCCGCAAGGCAACCCATCGTTGCAAAAAGCGGCGATCAAACCATTTTTCAGAAAGATTCAACACCCTATGTTTTCTTTTGAGTTGCTCCATAATGATACGTCCTGCCGCGCTCGCCGCGGTCGCCTGCACACTCCCCATGGAGCGATTGAAACGCCCATTTTCATGCCGGTTGGCACCCACGGCGCCCTCAAGGCCCTGACGCCCGCCCAGGTTGAAGAAACCGGCGCCCAGATTATTCTGTCCAACACCTACCACCTGCATTTGAAGCCCGGCGAAAGCTTGGTTAAAAAAGCTGGCGGCTTACATCGCTTCATGAACTGGGACAAACCGATCCTCACCGACAGCGGAGGATTTCAGGTGTTCTCTTTGCCCAAGAAAAAAATCACCGACACAGGAGTCTTTTTCCGCCATGAACATACGGGAGAAGAAATCTTTCTCGGCCCCAAAGAGGCCATGCACATCGAAAACACTCTGGGCGCTGATATTATTATGGCCTTTGACGAGTGCATCCCGTATCCGTCGAGTCACGACTACGCCAAAAAATCCATCCACAAGACCCTGCGCTGGGCCGATGACTGTCTGAAAGCCCATCATCGTTCCGACCAGGCCCTGTTCGCCATTGTGCAGGGCAGCGTCTATGAAGATCTGCGTCGTGAATGCGCCGAACAATTGACCGCCATGGACTTCCCCGGCTATGCCATCGGTGGCGTCAGTGTCGGTGAAGGGCTTGAACTGCTCAAGCAGGTGGTGGATTACACTGAACCGTTCCTGCCTACCCATAAGCCGCGCTATCTGATGGGGGTTGGTCTGCCGGAAGATATCCTCGAAAGCATTGAGCGGGGCATGGATATGTTTGACTGCGTCATCCCGACCCGCTATGCCCGCAGCGCCACCGCATTCACTTCGCGCGGCAAACTGCGCCTGACCAATCGCAACTACCGCCGTGATTTTTTCCCGGTGGACCCGGCCTGCGATTGCTATTGCTGCAAGAATTTTACCCGCGCCTACCTGCACCATCTGTTCAACGCCAACGAAATCCTCTCGGCGACCTTAACGGCGATCCACAATGTTCACTTTTACCTGAACATGGTGAAACAGGCACGTGAGGCCATAGAGCAAAACAACTTTAAGGCGTTTAAACTCGATTTTCTCGGTGAGTACGGTTTTTTCGACAAGAAGTAATGTCATGATTTCAATCAGGAGCCAGCCTGATGGCAACAACGACAGACAACTTGGATGCCGATATGGTCGCACGCCTCAAGCGTGCATTGACCACCGATGGTGACGATTTAAAAGAGGTCATGAAGGATCCGGCCAGCGAGGTCCTTCACGCCGCGCTGAAAAACATCGCCCTGGGTGAAGAACATCTGCTGGCGGTTTTGAAGCGGCGCGATCTGCCCAGCGCCTACCTCAATGCCATCGGTCGCCATAAACTGTGTGAACACCCCCGCGTGTGCATGGCCACGTTAAGTCATCCGGCGGTTTCAGCCCCCCTGGTTAAAAAGCTGCTGGGTCGCCTTCATCTGTTTGAGTTGCTCAACCTGTGTTATCTGCCCGGTCAGTCGGCGGATTTGCGTATGGCGGCAGAACTGGCCATTATTCAGCGGTTGCCCATGGTGCCGCTGGGAAACCGGATCACTCTTGCCCGCCGCGCAACGGCCACAGTGCTGGCCTCGCTTCTCAAAGAGGGGCAAGCACAAGTCGTTGAGGCCGCGCTGAACAATCCCAAACTTCAGGAAGTCGCCTTGTTTCAGTTCCTTAACGGTTCAACGGCGACGGCGGACACCATTTCGCAGATTGCCCGTCATCCGCGCTGGAGTCAACGCGTGAACCTGCGCCGGGCGATCCTGAAAAACCGCCATACACCTCGCGTGTGGTTTATCCATTTTCTACCGCGCCTGCCTCGCACCGAGGCGCGCAACCTGCTGCACAGCCAGTCCCTGACCACACGTCAAAAACAGTGGGTGCGCGAATTTCTTGCCTGACGATGGATTCTGAGGCGGACCATAAAAACAGAAAAAGCGTGCTTCGTTCTCACGAAACACGCTTTTTTATTGTCTTGATCCGAACGGCAACGTGCCGTCGTCAATCAATGGCAACGACAAAGCCACGCCCATGTCCCTGGGCCGCCAGAGCGTCACGCCCCTGTTCAGCGGCAGGCAAAGACGCATATTCTCCAGCCCTCACTCGATAAAACAGTTGCCCGTTGACCCAGGCCTGCTGAACATCCGCGCGACCGTATTGTCCGCGCAGCTTGTCAGCCAGACGCAGGGCATTCTGCTGCTGGGTAAACGCGCCCACTTGAACGGTGAAAGGCCCCGTTTGCACCGACGATGGCAAGGTGTAATGGGGCTGGCCACGATCGTCCATCTGTTGGTACCCCAGCGCGGTAACACGGACTCGTGCGGTTCCGGGTCCAACAACCCCAAGTCGACTGGCTGCGGTGTACGAGAGGTCAATGACCCGACCGGCGACAAACGGCCCGCGGTCATTCACTCGCACCACCGCGGTTTTACCGTTGGTCAGATTGTCCACCTGGACAAACACTCCCAGCGGCAGGGTTTTATGGGCCGCGGTCATGGCATACATGTCGTAAATTTCGCCATTGCTGGTTTTACGACCATGGAAGTCTTTGCCATACCAGCTGGCAATGCCTTCTTCACTGAACCCTTCATGGCTCAGCAGCGGCGTATAGGAGACGCCATAAACTTCGTAGGGGCGCTGCCACCCTTTAAGCGGCGTGCCATCGCTATGGGTCGCCGGTGGGGTCACTTTTGGCGCTGGCGCCGAGCATCCCGCCAACAAGGCGACCATTGCGAGGGTGAACAGATAACGCCACAGCCTCACGCCCTAGCCCTCCGCCACCACTTCCTGCATGACGGTCATGGCGCGGAATTTCTCGTAGCGCTGCTCAATCAATTCGTCACCGGAGAGCTGCTGTAACTCTTCCAGATGTTTTTTCAGACACTGTTTGACATTTTCAGCCGCCAGTTTGACATCGTTGTGTGCACCACCGAGGGGTTCTTCAATCACATCGTCGATAATACAGCCTAGTTCATTGATATCAGCAGCCGTCAGTTTAAGTGCTTCAGCGGCCTGGGGACCTTTGGCACCGTCACTCCATAAAATTGCCGCACACCCTTCCGGCGAAATAACTGAGTAAACAGAATATTCCATCATCAGAACCCGGTTACCCACGGCAATCGCCAGCGCACCACCGGAACCACCTTCGCCGGTGACCGTGACAATGACCGGGACTTTCAACGCTGCCATCTCACGCAGGTTGCGGGCAATCGCTTCAGCCTGACCGCGTTCTTCGGCGCCGATACCGGGATAGGCACCGGGAGTATCGACAAAGGTAAACACCGGCAAGCCAAACTGCTCGGCCAGTTGCATGATCCGCAGAGCTTTGCGATAGCCTTCAGGATTGGGCATACCGAAATTGCGAATGACCTTCTCTTTGGTGTCACGCCCCTTCTGATGCCCGATTACGGCACAGGGCTGCCCTTCAAAGCGGGCAAAACCACAGACCAGCGCCGGGTCATCGGCAAAGTTGCGATCGCCGTGCAATTCAAACCAATCAGTAAAAATATGCTGGATAAAATCGAGGGTAAACGGCCGTCCCGGATGACGGGCCAGCTGGGTACGTTGCCAGCGGGTCAATTTGGAAAAGATATCTTCCCGAAGTTTTTCCGCTTTTTTCTCCAGCTTTAGCAGTTCGCTGCTGAAATCAACGCTTTCCGTTGAATATTCTCTTAACTCGAGGATTTTCTGTTCGAGATCAACCAAAGGTTTCTCAAAATCCAGATATGCTTGCATGAGGCTCTCCCATCCCCCGTCCACCCAACACCATTGTTTGGCCGGACGTCATCTTTATCGGCAAAAAACAGCCCCCTTGAACCTGCGCTGCTTTGCGTTTTTAGTGCTCCAGAATATCGACAGCCGTCATCCCTCCGCAGTGATGACAACTCTCCTCCAATCGATTCAGCTTAATCGGTACATGGTAGCCTAATCATTCGAAGGTGACAACATTGTATCCAAACAATTTTTCCACGGCAGCGACAAAAGCATCACTGGCCGCAACGCTGAATTCTTTGGCAACCCGCACCCTTGTCTCACTTCGATTAGGAACAACCATATGCAGGATAACAGCGCACGATCCTGAATAGCGCATCAACGTATGTTTCAGGGTCTGAAGCTGATCATCGGTCAGTCCCGGCGTGGTCAGGCGAATGTGAATTTTAGACGTTTGCCGCTCTTTTACATCGTGCAGCAACAGAATTTCATTGGCCAACACTTTGCAGCTGTCCTCTCCCGCATCGAGAGTGCCGTAGACCATCAACGGTTCATCACCACCCAGGTAGTCCATCGCCGCCTGAAACGCTTCCGGGAAGACCACCACTTCCAGAGAGCCGGTCAAATCTTCGAGGGTGACAAAGGCCATGCGATCCCCTTTTTTGGTGACCAGCTCTTTTTTGCCGGAAACGATACCGCATACCCGGACCTCTTCCTTGTCGCTGCGTTCAATCAGTCCCGCCAGTTCACAGGTGGCAAACCGCTTGATATCCTCACTGTAACGCGACAGCGGATGGCCGGTGATATAAAAGCCCAGCGCTTCTTTTTCGTTGTTAAGACGCAGTTTGTCGTTCCATTCTTCAACATCGGGCAATTCACCGTAGCTGCTGCCGCTGCGTGACACCATCTCCTCCATGCCAAACAACGATTCCTGCCCCTGCTGTTTCTCGCGTTGTACCTGCTGACCAACTTCCATGGCATGTTCCAACGCTTCCATATACTGGGCGCGTTTGCCGCCGAGGGAATCGAATGCGCCACATTTAATCAGAGCGTCTACAACTTTCTTGTTAACTTTACTCAGATCAACACGCTCGCAAAAATCGTTCAACGACTCGTAAGGTCCGTCCTGCTCACGAATATGGATAATGGAATCCAGCGCCGCAGTACCAACCCCTTTGACCGCCCCCAGACCGAAACGCATGGCATTTTCATGCACGGTAAACGAACGGATTGAGGCATTGATATCGGGCGGCAACACTTCGATCCCCATGGCACGAACTTCGGCGATATTCTTGATCACCTTGTCGGTATTTTCCATATCCTCGGTGAGCAGTGCCGCCATAAACTCAACCGGATAGTGCGCCTTAAGGTAGGCCGTATGGTAGGCTACCAGGGCGTAAGCGGCCGAGTGCGATTTGTTAAAACCGTAAGCGGCAAACTTGGCCATCAGGTCAAAGACCGCCTCGGCTTTTTTAGCGTCGAGTTTATTCTCTTTGGCGCCATTGAGAAACAAGACCTTCTGCTTCTCCATCTCCTCGGGCTTCTTTTTCCCCATTGCCCGGCGCAGCAAGTCCGCGCCACCCAGCGAATAGTTCGCCAGGGTCTGGGCAATCAGCATAACCTGTTCCTGATAAACGATAACCCCATAGGTATCCTTGAGGATTGGCTCAAGTTGAGGGAAATCGTAAACGATGTCCTTTTGGCCATGTTTTCGCAGGATGAAGTCATCTACCATGCCCGATCCCAGCGGGCCGGGACGGTACAGGGCGCAGGCGGCGATGATATCTTCGAAGCAGTTGGGTTTGAGCTTGACCAGCAACTCCTTCATCCCGGAGGACTCAAGCTGGAAAACACCGGTGGTGTCACCGCGACTGAGTAATTGATAGGTGGCGTCGTCATCGTCACCTATCACCTTGAGATCAAAGTCGGGGTTCTGGGATGAATGGATCAGTCGCAGGGCGTTATCAATAACCGTCAGGGTTTTCAAACCGAGAAAGTCGAACTTGACCAGACCGATCTTTTCAACATAGCTCATCGGGAACTGAGTGACCTGACCGCCCGATTTCTGGTCGGTGTACAAGGGCAGATAATCGGTCAGCGGATTAGGCGTGACCACAACCCCAGCCGCGTGTGTTGACGCGTGACGGGTCAACCCCTCCAGCGACAGGGCGACATTGAGCAGCTCTTTTACCCGCACATCGGACTTGGCCATCTCCTGAATGCGCGGCTCTTGGGCCAAAGCATCTTTGAGGGTAATGTTCAGCACCGCCGGAACCAGTTTGGAGAGTTTATCCACCTCGCCATACGGCATATTCAGCGCCCGGCCAACGTCTTTAATCACCCCTTTGGCTCCCAGAGTTCCAAAAGTGATGATCTGGGCAACATTGGGTGCACCGTATTTTTCCTGGACGTAGTGAATGACCTTCTCACGGCCATAGATACAGAAGTCGACGTCGATATCCGGCATGGAGATCCGCTCGGGATTAAGGAAACGTTCGAACAGCAGGTCGTAAGGGATCGGGTCAATATCAGTGATGCGAATGGAGAATGCAACCAGACTGCCCGCCGCACTACCACGACCGGGACCGACCGGAATATCATGATCTTTGGCCCAGTTGATAAAGTCGGCGACAATGATGAAATAACCGGGGAAGCCCATATCGCGAATAGTCTTCAACTCGCGTTCCAGCCGGTCGCGATAGACCTTCTCTTCCTCGGCGCTGAAGTCGGGACGCAGGGAACGGATCATTTTCAGCCGCTCTTCAAGACCATCACGGGCCATCTCCTCCAACACCTCGTCCAGAGTCTTGTCTTTAGGCTTTTCGTATTGCGGGAAGTGGTAGGTACTGAAATCGAAATCGAGATTACAGCGCTGGGCGATCTCGACGGTATTGTCCAGCGCTTCTGGAACATGCCCGAACAACTCACGCATCTCGTCCGGCGTCCTCACGTAGAAACCGTCGTTGGCAAAACGCATGCGCTTCTCGTCATCCATGGTTTTGCCGGTTTGAATACACAGCAACACTTCATGGGCGTACGCATCTTCGCGGGTCAGATAGTGGCAATCGTTGGTCGCGACCAGTGGTAATCCGAGCTTGCCACCAATCTCGATCAGACCATTGTTGGCCGTAGTCTGTTCTGGAATATTGTTTTCCTGCAACTCCAGATAGAAGCGGTCATTGTCAAAAATCTGCGCCATCTGTTCGGCACGGGTTTCCGCCTCATCCTGACGACCAAGGTTGATCAGGGTCGGAATTTCCCCGCCCAGACAAGCACTCATGGCGATCAGCCCCTCATTGTGCTCTACCAGCAGATCCCAGTCGATGCGCGGTTTGTAATAAAATCCTTCGCGATAGGCCGTTGATACCAGGTAGCACAGATTACGATAACCAATTTTATTCTGGCAGAGTAAGACCAGGTGATACGAGGCTTCCGACGAGCCCCGGGCATTACTTTTTTCGAAACGTTTCCCTGGGGCCACATACACTTCACAACCGATTATCGGCTTGACACCGGCAGCCGTTGCTTTGGTAAAAAACTCCATAGCGCCGAACATATTGCCGTGATCGGTGATAGCCACAGCGGGCATTTTGTATTCCTTTACCCGTTCGATCAGGTTGGGAATTTTAATGGCACCATCGAGAAGGCTGTACTGACTATGCAAGTGCAAATGCACAAAATTGGCGTGTTCCATAAGACTGTCTATCCGCGTTATAAAGACCCAGGCAGGTCAAAAAGAAAGGTTAACGACACACATTGGGGCGAGGTGAAAGCACATCGACACCACACTCAGCCAGCATGGTGGTCAGACGGATCAGCGGCAAGCCGATCAGACTGGAATAGTCTTCCCCCTCCATCCGTTCCATCAATGAAATCCCCAGACCCTCGATCTTGAACGATCCCGCACAATCCCAGGGCTTCTCCTCGGCGACATAATAATCGATCTGCTCGGCAGTCAAAGGGCGTAATGTCACCGAAAACGGAACATAGTCCACCAAGGATTGGCCACTACGACAATCCACCACCGCCAATCCGGTATAGAACACATGGGTATGCCCCGCCATCATCTTGAGCTGACGGCAGGCAGCACTGGCATTGCCGGGTTTGCCAAGGATACGGCCACGCGGGTCGACAAAGACCTGATCGGAACCGATAATCAGGGCGTCATCAAAACGGTCACGGATACTATTGGCTTTCTGCAGAGCCAGATGTTTAACCAGCAACTCCGGCGCCACCTGCTGGTCGATCACTTCATCACCAACCGGTGCCACGGCAGCAAAGGGCACTCCCAACTGGCGTAGCAATTGCTGACGATAGGGGCTGGTAGAGGCAAGAACCAGAGTACGTGACACAGAGACGTCCTTATTCGAGATGGCTGAGTTTCAGAGGTTGCTCGCTCGACATTCCAGCGCGCTTAAAGATGACAGATCATACCATGATCGGCCGTGAAATCCGTCAGATTTTTCGGCGGAAAAACCACTTTCCCATTACAGAGATCATCTACTGGCTCGCGGGCCAAACCGAACAAAAAGACTCACGGCTTCGCGGTGTTATCCAGGATCACATCGACAGCGGCGCTCAGATCGTCACATACCGTAACCTGCTGCGGATCAATCTTGGTCTGTTCTTGCTCGCCATAGCCACTGCGTACCAGGACGGGGGTACAACCTGCGGCCAGACCGGCATCAACATCTGCCGTTTTATCGCCAACCATCCACGAACGGGACAGGTCAATCTTCAGATCACGGGCTGCGTCCAACAACATACCGGGACGCCCTTTGCGACAGTCGCAGGCTTGTACATAAGGCGCGTTACCGCTCGATGGATGATGAGGGCAATAATAATAACCATCGACGCGCGCGCCAATCGTGGCCAGCTGGTGGGAAATGTGGGCATGCAGCCGTTCAACATCCTCTTCCCGGTAATAGCCCCGTGCCACCCCGGATTGATTCGTCACAACCACGACCAGAAAGCCCGCTTCATTCAGACGCCGAATCGCCTGAGGCACTCCTGCGATAAAAGAAAAGTCCTCAATGCGAAACAGGTAGTCCCGCTCCACATTAATCGTTCCATCCCGGTCAAGGAACACTGCCGCCTTAGCCATGCCAGACATTTAAATCTCCACATTTATAAAAAATAATAAAAATATTCACTTCTTTTGCCGCGCTTGTTATATTGCAAAAACCTAATTTTCACCTCATACACAACAAGGAGACCGTACGATGAAATCAGCCCTGAAACAAGCCCTGCTCGTCTCAATCCTGCTGCTGTTTACTCTGGGGATCGCTTGCGCCAGCGTTCCAGTGAACATCAATACAGCGACAGCCCAGCAATTACAGAGCGTCAAAGGGATTGGCCCGCAAACCGCTGAAAAAATTATCGCCTACCGCACGACGCATGGCAAGTTCTCATCGGTAGAACAACTAAGTGACATCAAGGGGATCGGTGCGTCCTCCCTGGCAAAAATGAGCAATCAGCTCTGCGTGCAATAGCACTAGCAACAAAAAAGGGATGCCGCCTGGCATCCCTTTTCATTCCTGATCAGCTGTGGGATTATTCCCACTCAATCGTTGCCGGTGGCTTACTGGAAATATCGTACGTTACCCGGTTGATCCCTTTGACTTCGTTGATAATCCGGCTACTGATCCGCGCCAAGTCCGCATACGGCATGGGATACCAGCCTGCGGTCATGAAATCTTTGGTTTCCACAGCGCGCAACGCCACAACATATTCGTAGGTGCGGCCGTCGCCCATAACGCCAACGCTTTTTACCGGCAGGAACACGGCGAACGCCTGGCTGATCTTTTCGTAATGTCCGGTACGATAGAGTTCTTCAATGTAGATGGCATCGGCCTGACGCAGGATATCGGCATATTCTTTTTTAATTTCTCCGAGAATACGCACGCCCAAACCCGGACCGGGGAACGGATGGCGCCACACCATCTGGTGCGGCAGACCCAGCTCTTCACCGACGGTACGCACTTCGTCTTTAAACAGTTCACGCAGCGGTTCGAGCAGTTGCAGTTTCATGTAGTCGGGCAGGCCGCCGACGTTATGGTGACTCTTGATGTTGTGTGCCTTGCCGGTTTTGGCACCGGCAGACTCAATGACGTCAGGATAAATAGTGCCCTGGGCCAGCCATTTGGCGTCGGTGAGTTTGTTGGACTCTTCCTCGAAAATATCGACAAACAACCCGCCAATGATTTTACGCTTTTTCTCCGGATCGGTTTCTCCCGCCAGAGCGGACAGGAAGCGCTCTTCGGCATCGACCCGGATCACCTTTACGCCGAGGTTCTCGGCAAAGGTATTCATCACCTGATCGCCTTCATTGAGGCGCAACAGACCGTTATCAACAAACACGCAGGTCAGTTGATCACCAATAGCCCGGTGAATCAGAGCGGCGGCCACGGAAGAATCCACCCCGCCGGACAGACCGAGAATAACCTGATCGCTGCCAACCTGCTCACGGATACGGACAATGGCATCTTCGATGATCTGGCCCGGTGTCCACTGACCGCTGCAACCGCAGATCTTGCGAACAAAGGTGTCAATCAGCACTTCACCACGCGGGGTGTGATTAACTTCGGGATGAAACTGGACTCCGTAGAGATTCCGCGCGACATTCTGAATCGCACAGACCGGAGCATTGTCGGTGGCGCCAACCACTTCAAAGCCGTCGGCTACCTGCTCGACGTGGTCACCATGACTCATCCATACCGGACTTTTGCCCTCAACAAAGAAGCTGTCAAACAGCGGGCCGGGTTGCCCCTGGCTGAGCAGATCGGCATGCCCGTACTCCCGTTTTCCCGCGGGAACAACGTACCCGCCAAAGTGGCGGTTGAGCAATTGCATGCCATAGCAGATCCCCAGTACCGGCACGCCCAGTTCAAACAGTGCTTCCTCGACGGCAGGAGCGCCCTCGTCGTACACCGACTTGGGTCCTCCAGACAAAATAATGCCGTTGGGAGCAAAGGCGCGAATGGCCTCAAGGTCCATATCAAACGGATGCAACTCACAATAAACATGGGCCTCGCGTACCCGGCGGGCAATCAGCTGGGTATATTGGGAACCAAAATCAAGAATCAGAATTTTTTCGCTATGCAGGTCTGCCATACTCTCTCTTCTCCGGCGACACAGAGCCGCCCGTCATTGTGGATCTAAAACGCACAGAAGCCCGTAATAATACGGGCTTCCGGCCTACTACGTTTTGCCACGGACCGTTACGCCGGACGCTCGATCCGGTAGTTGGGCGCCTCGTGGGTAATATTGACATCATGAACATGGGACTCGCGCAATCCGGCATTGGTGATGCGGATAAAGCGGGCCTTTTGCTGCAACTCCTTGATGTTGTGACAGCCGGTATAACCCATTCCGGCGCGCAAACCACCCAGCAGCTGATGGACATTGGATGACAGGGTGCCACGGAACGGCACGCGCCCTTCGATCCCTTCGGGAACCAGTTTGACATCGCTGTCGACATCGCCCTGGAAGTAGCGGTCCTTGCTGCCTTTCTTCATGGCGCCAAGACTGCCCATGCCGCGATAGGATTTATAGGTACGGCCCTGATAGAGGATGGTCTCACCAGGAGATTCCTCGGTGCCGGCAAACAGCGAACCGATCATGATCACATCGGCCCCGGCTGTAATCGCCTTGGGCAACTCACCGGAATACTTGATGCCGCCATCGGCAATCAGGGGGATTCCGGCTTTCTGGGTAATACGGGAAACATCGGCAATGGCGGTAATCTGTGGCACACCAACACCGGCAACAACGCGGGTCGTGCAGATCGAGCCGGGACCGATACCGACCTTGACCGCATCAACCCCGGCCTTGATCAGAGCCTCAGCCGCTTCTGCGGTGGCAATATTACCGGCAATCATCTGCAGATTGGGATAAGCCCGCTTGATTTCAACAACGGAGTCCAGAACGCCCTGCGAGTGACCATGAGCGGTATCAACAACCACAGCATCGACACCGGCGCGCACCAGCAATTCAAGGCGCTCATAGCAGTCACCGCCAACACCGACAGCGGCGGCGGCACGCAGGCGACCGAACTCGTCCTTGCACGCCATGGGATACTTGCGAACTTTTTCAATGTCCTTGATGGTGATCAACCCTTTAAGGGCAAAATCATCATCAACCACCAGCAGCTTTTCGATACGATGCTTGTGCAGGTGAAATTTGGCTTCTTCCAGGGTTGTTCCGGGAGGAACCGTGACCAGCTTATCTTTGGTCATGACGTTCTCGATCGGTTGATCGAGTTGGGTTTCGAACCGCAGATCACGGTTGGTGAGAATCCCGACCAGTCGGCCGTTCTCCGTAACCGGCACACCAGAGATGCGATACTTTTTCATCAGGTCCAACGCATCGTAGATCTTCTGCTTCGGATGCATGGTGATCGGATCGACAATCATGCCACTTTCCGACTTTTTGACCTGATCAACCTCCAGCGCCTGCTCCTGGGGCGACATATTCTTGTGAACGACACCGATCCCCCCTTCACGCGCCATGCAGATGGCCGTACGTGCCTCGGTAACGGTATCCATCGCCGCGGACATCAAAGGAATGTTTAAAGAAATTGACTCCGTCAGCTTGGTTGACAGGTCAACCTCTTTCGGCAACACCTGGGAATGAGCAGGGACAAGAAGAACATCATCAAAGGTAAGTCCTTCCCGTAATTCAGGGTCGAGCATCTCGGTCTCCTTTTATCTGGAATGGTATCGGGTTAAAGACGAAATTTTATAGCTGATCGGGGCCAGCGTCAAGCTCTGCAGCCCCGGCCTGAGCCATTTTTAACATGGTTGACACGCTTTGTGCCTCAGGGTTGCTCCCACCTATTGCGGGATAAACATCTCGGCAGAGTCAATGCGGTATAAAACGGCACTGAGCAGGGCAATGGTCGCCTCAAGATCCGCCAGAGACAACACCTCGACAGGTGAATGCATATAGCGCAACGGCACGCTGACCAGGGCAGCCGCCACACCGCCACGACTGAGCTGCATGACATTGGCATCGGTGCCCGTTGCCCGCGGCATCCCCACCACCTGATAGGGAATATTTTCCTGCTGGGCCGTCGTTACCAGCAGTTCAAACAACACCGGATTGATATTGGCGCCCCGGGCAATGATTGGCCCCTTGCCGACACGCAAATCTCCTAACTCGGCTTTATTGATTCCGGGAAAATCGCTGGAGAACCCGACATCCACGGCAATACCAATATCGGGGTTGACGCCATAAACACTGGCAGATGCACCGCGCAGACCAATCTCCTCCTGAACCGTTGTCACCGAATAGAGATCAACCGGAGCAGCTCCACGCTGTTTTACTTCCTGCAAAACCCGGGTGACGATAAAGGCGCCCATCTTGTCATCAAACGCGCGTGAGGTGACCAGATCGCCCTGAAGTCGCTCAAGGCTGGGAACAAAGGTGATCGGATCACCGGTAGCGACCAACGCCAGCGTTTCTTCCTGACTGCCACAACCGATGTCGATAAACTGTTCTTTGAATTTAACAACGGTCTCACGATCTTTCGGCTCCATCAGATGAATCGGCTTTTTCCCCACCACGCCAAGCACCGGACCATTGGCGGTGTGGATATTGACCCGTTGCCCCGGCACCAGATGGGCATCAACACCGCCGATGGGGGCAAAATAAATAAACCCCTCTTCATCGACGTATTTGATCATGAAACCGATTTCGTCGCAGTGACCGGCCAACATCACCTTGGGACGGTTCTCCCCCTGGCCGTCAAGCCGACAGATCACATTCCCCATCACATCGGTTTTAACGTCATCGGCGATGCCGGTTTGAACACGACGGATAACCCGTTGAATCGGTTGTTCAAACCCAGAAGGACTTGGCGTTTGCGACATTTCCTTGAGTAAATCGTAATATCTCTGGTCCATGATGCGATCCCCCGTTGTGTGATTGGATGGCAAAAAAGCCCTGTCCAGGGCTTTTTGTTTAATCGGTTAATGCGCTGTTGTCCACCAGAGTGCCACGATGGGAGTTGCGCAGGGCGGTTTCAATATGTACCGCAACCTGCTGGCCAACCAGCTCCTGCGGACCATCAAAGTTGACGATCCGATTCCACTGACTGCGGCCAAACAGCTGCCCCTGTCCCTGGCGGCTCTGTCCTTCAACCAAGACCTGCTGAATCGTGCCACAATCCTGCTGCCAGATCTCACGGCTGATACGCGCCTGAACATCGAGCATGCGATCAAACCAGCGTTGTTTCTCTTCGGCAGGCACCGGGTCCGCCATCTCCAGCGCTTTAGTCTGCGGTCGCCGCGAATACAGGAAAGAGTAGGCATCGGCAAAGCGCACCTGCTCAAGCATATCCAGCGTCTGCTCAAAATCCTCTTCCTGCTCGCCGGGAAAACCGACAATCAGGTCAGTCGTCATACGAATCTCGGGACATGCCTGTTTGAGACACGCGACCCGGTCAAGATATTGTTCCCGACTGTACCCTCGATTCATCTGCTCAAGGATACGGTTGGACCCACTCTGCAACGCCAGATGCATGTGTTTGCACAGTTTATCCAGTGAGGCAAAGCTGGTGATCAGTTCGTCGCTAAGATCTTTGGGATGGGACGAGGTGAAACGCAACCGTGTCAGGCCGTCGATGGCATGGACACGCTCCAACAGTTCAGGGAAGCTCATATCGCCACTGCCCTTCTGCCCGTAGGAGTTGACATTTTGCCCCAGCAGAGTCACTTCCCGCACCCCTTGGTCAACCAGCGCACGAACTTCGGCAAGAATGTCGCCGCTGGGTCGGCTGACTTCACGACCACGGACATAGGGGACAACACAGTAGGAACAGAAGTTATCACACCCCTGCATGATGGTGACAAAGCGGGAGATAGCCGAATCCTCAGCACGCTGGGGAAACTGCTCAAGTCGCTTGGCCCCTTCATAATGCCTCGTCTCACATTGTTGCCCGCGTCCGGCTTCAACCTCGTGAATCATTTCCGGCAGCTTATGCACATTATGCGTGCCAAACACGATATCGAGATAAGGTACTTTGCGCAGCAGACGATCCCCCTCCTGCTGAGCGACACAGCCTCCCACCGCCAGGATCAGTTCGGGGCGTTTATCCTTGATCGGTTTGAATCGCCCGAGGTGGCCGTACACCTTGCGCTCGGCTTTATCGCGCACTGAACAGGTATTAAGGAGGATCAGGTCCGCCTCTTGAGGCGTTTCCACCGGCTGGTAGTCGATCTGGGCAAGCAGGTTGACGATCCACTCGGAATCAACCACATTCATCTGACAACCAAAGGTTTCTATATAGAATGACTTCGACATCGTAATACGTTCAGAACCTGCAGGTGAGGGGTGGTGGTGCGAAAAATTGTTCGATACAACCAGATGCGCTGCCAAATGTCAACGACAAAACAGACAACACGCGGTAAACAGCTCTTTTTTCGATCACCATCCGCAAAGATAGGTGTTTCTCAGTCTCGGGCGTCACGATGATTGGCGTTGATCACTGTCTCCAGCAGGGCGATCACCTGTTGAGGCTGTTCAACACAGCACAGTGTTAAACGACGCGGTCCGGCCTCAACATAAACATGCCCCAGCAATTCAGAACAATACATCAGGCGAGCATAGCTCAGTTCGCTGCGGGGGATAGCGATCAGCCGCGGTCGCCACAGGCCACATTGCACCAGCAAGCGCGTATCGCTCAGGGCGTAAAACACCTGTCGCCACTCCAGCCGGGCGGTAAGCAGCTGTCCCGCCGACAGCCAGACACCCAGAATCACGGCGGGCAACGGCAGCACGCCCCACCACCACTGCTGTCGTTCCTGCATCACGCCGACTCCGGCATACAGCCACCACAGGCCGACCACCAGGATCACGCTGCCAAACAGCGCTTTTTGCCAATGGCGAAACGTAAAACACCGCCGCGCCGGACGCCCTTGCCAGTGCAATGTTTCATCGTCATTTAACCAGTCGTGCCAATCCATAGTGTCCCCTAACCAGCCGTCAGCTTACGGACGAGGCTGCTCGTCGATTGCCTGACGGGCCGCTTTGCCCAATGTGCTGTGCGGCTCCGCATCCATGACCTGCCGGAATAATGGTGCGGCGCGACGCCAATCCCCTTGACTTCGATAGACATCCGCCAGCAGATAACGCCCCTGCACCGTTGGCAGCAGTGCCAGACTTTCACGTAACTCTTTTTCCGCCCGCTCCAGATCGCCAAGCTGCAGTGAAACATAGCCCAGCCCCAAATGGCTGCGATAATAACCACCATCCAGCCGTACGGCGCGTTGCAGGTGATGGCGGGCACTGTTGCGTTCACCAACTTTAAGATAGGCCAACCCCAATCCGGTAAGGATCTGACTCTGATCCGGCGCCTGGGTGGCCGCCTGCAAATAAACGGCGATCGCTTTGAGAAAATGCTCCTGCCGTTCCAGCTGCAGTCCTTGTTCAAACAGGGCATAGCCCGGTGACAACGTCGCGAGGACAGTATGCATATCGTCAAAACTCGGCGCAGCAGGCACTTCCGCCGGGAGTTGCAGCTCCGGGAACACGCCATCTATGCCGTTGGGATGACGGTCAATCCAGCCACCGCGGCAAAGCCCCTCAGTCAACACATCTGCGTGTCCAGCCGTTCCAACCTGCTGCCGCCACAGGTCACCGGCCTGCCGCTCCTGTTCAACCCCATAGCGATAGTGCACAATAAAATCCGCCAACGATTGGCTATCAACCACAGCATGGTCGCCACTGGCGGTCTGCGCCAGGTGGTCCAACGTCAGATGGGCCATTTCGTGACCCAGGACAGCGGCCAGTTCCCGTTGCGAGCTCACCCGGTCAAGAAAGCCACGATAGACCAGCAGCGTTCCGCCCGGAACAGAGAGAAGTTCACAGGCCGGATTATTGACCACCCACACCTGCCAGCCGCGCGACGGGTTGCCGGGCGGATTGCCATTAGCAGTCGCCAGAGAACGAACCACGGCCTGAAGATACGCTTCAACCGTCTCATCCTTAAACGGACCACCATGGTTCTGAATCAGCAGACGAGCCGCATCCTCACCATAACTGTTTATAGTCTCCAGCGTCGTCACAGTTCCATTCTGCCCGGAGCGGGACGAGGGATGAGGGGGATGCGTGGGACGGGGAGTACAGGCGACCAGCGCCAACAGGGCAATCAGCCAGACAACAGAATGCTTCACCATAGCAACCTCACAACACGTTGAGTTCTTTCAGTGAGAAAGTAGTTTAATGTGCCGTTGCGCCCCCTGCAACCGCCAATCTTACACGGATGAAACCATTTTTTAATGGTATTGCGTCAGTGCTTAGTGTATTGTGGCGCGGTTTTGCCTATTTACGCCGTTAAGGAGATACACCGCATGAGCGCCGAGATCAGAAATATCGCCATTATTGCCCACGTTGACCACGGAAAAACCACCCTGGTCGATGCAATGCTTCATCAATCAGGAGTGTTCCGCTCCAATCAGGTTATTACGGAACGGATCATGGACAGCAACGATCTTGAAAAAGAGCGTGGCATCACTATCTTGTCAAAAAACCTGTGCATTGAACACAATGGTGTCAAGATCAACGTGGTCGACACTCCGGGCCATGCCGACTTCGGTGGCGAGGTGGAGCGCGTCCTGAAAATGGTTGACTGCGTTCTGCTGCTGGTTGACGCTTTTGACGGCCCCATGCCGCAAACCCGCTTCGTTTTAAAGAAATCCCTCGACCTGGGATTGCAGCCTATCGTCGTTATTAACAAAATCGACCGTCCCGGCGCCCGCCCCGAAGAGGTCGTGGATATGGTCTTCGATCTGTTCTGTGAACTCGAAGCCAACGAAGACCAACTGGAATTCCCGATTGTCTACGCCAGCGCCAAGAGCGGCTATGCCCGCTTTGAACCGGGCGATGACAATATGGATCTTGAGCCGCTGTTCGCGACTATCAAAGAAAAAGTTCCGGCACCGAAAGGCGACCCCGACGCTTCATTCCAGTTTCTGGTCACCAGCATTGACTACAATGACTACATCGGTCGTATTGCTACAGGTAAGATCTTTAACGGTTCGGTCAAGGAAGGTGACACCGTTGCCCGCATTGACAAGAACGGCAAAGTCACCCGCGGTCGCATCTCTAAACTGATCGGCTATCAAGGGCTGCAACAGGTAAGCATCGAGCAGGCCAGCGCTGGGGACATCGTCACCATCGCCGGTTTTGAAGAGATCAGCATCAGCGAGTCTCTGGCCAGTGTTGACAATCCTCAACCGCTGCCTTACGTCAACATTGATGAGCCGACCCTGTCGATGAACTTCATCGTCAACAGCTCCCCTTTTGCCGGCAACGAGGGCAAATTTGTCACCTCACGCAACATCTTTGAGCGCCTGCAAAAAGAACTGCGCACCAACGTCTCGCTACGCGTCGAAGAAACCGACAACACCGACACGTTCAAAGTTTCCGGTCGTGGTGAGCTGCACCTGTCGATCCTCATTGAAAACATGCGCCGTGAAGGTTTTGAAATTGCCGTTTCCAAACCTGAGGTAATTTTCAAGGAAGAGGACGGCCAGCGTCTCGAACCGATCGAATATCTGTGCATTGATGTCCCTGAAGAGTTTCAGGGGACCATCATTGAAAAACTCGGTCGACGCAAAGCCGAATTGATCTCCATGAAACAGATGGAGGGGACCAACCGCCTGGAATTCAATATCCCGGCCCGTGGTCTGATCGGTTTCCGCACCGAGTTCATGACCGACACCCGCGGTACCGGTACCATGGCACACAGTTTCCTCGAATACGCTCCTTATAAAGGTGAGATCGAGAGTCGTAAAAATGGTGTTCTCATCGCCATGGACGCCGGTGAAACGGTTGCATATTCCCTGTTCAACCTGCAGGACCGCGGCATTCTGTTTGTCGCTCCCGGCACCAAAGTGTATGAAGGGATGATCATCGGTCAGCACGCCAAGGAAAATGATCTGGTGGTCAATGCCAGCAAAGGCAAGAAGCTCACCAACGTTCGCGCCTCGGGTAGTGACGATGCTATCCGCCTGACCCCGCCGAACATCCTCACCCTGGAACAGGCGTTGGAATACATTGCCGACGACGAACTGGTGGAAGTCACACCGTCATCGATCCGGCTGCGTAAGAAGATTCTTGACGCCAACGAGCGCAAGAAGTCTGAGAAAAAGAAGTAACCGATCCAACGAGCAGGCCCTCTGGCCTGCTCGTTTTTCTATGCCGCCACGCCGCAGCCCTGGGCAGTGCCCTCCACCGGCAGAACAATACTCACCCGGGTTCCACATCCGGGAGAACTCTCCACCTGAATCGTCCCCCCGTGGGCTTCGATGATATTGCGCACAATAGACATCCCCAGCCCCAGACCGCCGGGAGCGGTATCAGAGGAGTCTACCCGATAAAACTTATCAAACACCCGCCCCACCTGCTCAACGGTCATCCCGATCCCGCGATCGTCTACACAGATACGATACATCGGTCCTTCTCGACGGCCCGTGACATGGATACACGCTTCCCCCTCAGAAAATTTCAGGGCATTGCTGAGCAGATTGTCCATAACCTGCTCCAGTTTCTTTTCGTCAGCCCAGACCACCGTGTCCTCCGCTGGCAGATCCAGCGTCAAACAGCAATCGTCGCGAAACTGATAACTGGCAACCGTCTTGCGCAGCAGTTGGCCGATTTCACAAGAGGAACGCACCAGGGCAATCAGGCAGCCGGAATTCACCCGACTCAAATCAAGCAAGTCGGAAACAATCCCTTCCAGACGACAGGCCTTGTCGTAAATGGTTAACAATAATTGACGCTGTTCGGCCGGTTCCATCACGTTGTACTCATCAGGATGCAACAGCAGCTCCGTGTAGCCCATGACCGCCGTCAAGGGCGTGCGCAACTCATGGGCAGCGGTACTGATGAATTCATTTTTCATCTGATCCAGTTCCCGTTCACGTGTCACATCCCGCACGATAGTAATGGTACGACTGTGTTGCCCATGGCGTGATTCCACCACGGCAGTGCGTGCTTGAATGGTGCGCCCGCCATGGGCCCCCACCCCTTCCACAACCCATTCGACCGCACCCGACCCATCGCCTTGGTCAAAGACCCGCGACAGATAACGACTGCATTCGGGCGAGGCGAGGACCGTATCAATCGGCTGCAGATAGACCTGCTCCAGTGTCGTCTGCAGCAATTCCTCTGCCGCCCGGTTCATCAAAATCACCAGATTATCGCGATTGGCGACGATCAAGCCATCGGCCACCGACTTGAGAATGGCATCGACATTATCCCGACTGATCTCCGCTTCGGCCAGAGCATGGCGCAATTCCGCAGTACGTTGCCGTACCTGCCGCTTCAGCGCCCGATTCCAGACCAAAACCCAGCCGGCAACCGTCATTGTCCCGAGAAGCACTCCCACCAGTGTCAGCCAAACCTGGCGACTGACCATGGGACGATGCGGTACCGGCTGGACCCAGCGCCGCACCAGAGCCTGTCGTTGCGAAGCGTCAATACTGTCGAGGGCCTTTTGCAGGATCTGGCGCAATTCCGGCCAATCGTTGCGCACGCCGAAGGCCCATCGGTACATCTCACCGGTCTCACCAACCACATGCAGATTGGTGATCCCTTCGCGCTCCAACGCATAGGACGCTGTCCCGAGGTTGCCGATAAACGCATCGACCCGGCCGAACGCCACCTTGCGCAATCCCGTTGCCGTATCGGGAACCACATCGAGATAGATATCAGGATAATCGCGTGACAACAGTTCATGCCCGGTATAGCCCTCAACCAGGGCAACAGTCTTGCCACGCAAATCATCCAATGAATAAGAGCCAGTTTCCTGCTGAGGGGCGATGATCACGCCGGGGAATTGGAGAAAAGGTTCGGTAAACAACAGGTACTCGCGCCGCTGCGGAGTTGCCGCCACGGCACCCAGCATGTCCAGTTGGCGTGAGCGCATCTCATCAAGAATCTGCGGCCAGTTATCACGCTGAACCCGTTTAAACGTGATGCCAAGGCGCTGCTCCATCACGGCAATGAAGTCTGCGGCAATGCCCTGATAACGGCCATGGTGATCAAAAAACTCCACCGGAGCAAAATCGGGATCCGGGGCCAACAGAATGGTGGGATGCTCAGCCAGCCAAGCGCTTTCCACTTCAGTCAGCACCACCTTGTGTACCTCGTCGGGAACTGCGATAGACCGTCCGACAAAGACAACTACAAGCAATAATCCTGTCACGATCCACGCTGTCCATCTTCTCATGCAGCCTCCCGTCATCAAACATCGATGCCGTTAAAAACGTAACTGAACACCGCCACCCCAGCCATGATCCGAATGCCACTGCACTTTGACAGACACGGCCTTGGTCAGCAAATAACTGACACCGGTCTGCCCGCTCCACTTTTCGCGGCTGTCATATTCCGCTTCGCCAAATGCCGACAGACGCGGCGTCAGCGCCAGTTCTTTGTCAAACAGTACACGCCCGCCGCCGTCACTGTCCAACCACAACCGTGTTGAAAGATTGAGCGGCAACAGATATTCAGCCCCGGCAACACCGCGTGTTTTATCCAGCGTATCATTATGGCCGCTCAGGTTGGCACCAACCAGCAGCGACAGGAAGCGGTTGACATAACGCCGACACAGGACATCGCCTTCCCATTCGGTATCATCCACCTTGCCCCAGCCCACTTCCCAATCCACCGTCAGGGTATTGAAGGTATTGGTCAGGGTCAGATTCCCCTCGGTCATCTGGCTGAGCACATCGACATCCGCCCAAGCATACCAAGGATCATGATAGAGCTGTGGCCTTAGTCCTTGCAAGTTGTCTGGCAGTGGAAATTCTTCGTAATGAACCATGCGTGCCATGCCGCTTTCCATATGGTAGAGCAGATGGCAATGGAAAAACCAGTCGCCCACTTCATTGGCATCAAATTCGATCACCGTCGTACTCATCGGCTCAACAATTACCGTATGCTTTAACGGTGAACGCTCTCCCTGGCCATTGAGCACCCGGAAAAAGTGACCATGCAGATGCATCGGATGAAACATCATGGTGCGGTTGATCATGATAAAACGTACCACTTCTCCCTGGCGAATCTCGATATCGTCACCGACAGACAAGGGGCGGTTATTGAGCAGCCACACATAACGTTGCATGTCGCCGTCAAGAGTCAGACGGATATCACGATGAGGGCGGTCAGTGGCAAAGGATGTCGGGTGCGGTGCCTGGAGTTTTTTATAGGGAGGTGCCGGTCGTTGTGCCGACATGCCATCCATCACCAGAGCCGCCGCCGAGGACACATCGGCAGCCATGGGAACAAAGTTGCTGGCAAAGCGGTTGCCGATTCGTGCCATACCCGACGAAGTTTCAGTCTGCATTTCCGACTCAGCTGCCATCGTCATGTCCGCCATAACCATGTGGTCTTTTTTCATCGAGTCGGCGGGCATCATCGCGTGGCCGTCCATTGCTGCCATTTTCCCCATGCCCGACATTCCTGCCATCGCCCCGGAGTGAGTCATCTCCATGTCTGCCATCGACGACATTCCCGCCATGCCGGGCGCATCAAAAGCTCCGCTCATCACCTCACGATCCGCCATGCCCATACTCCCCGACGGCGTCCAGGCAAAGAACTGGGGCAAAGACAAGCCACTCATGGCATGGTAGACATCCGGATCGGTCATCTCTGCGGCAGCATGACGGTGACCACGCCCAAGCCATACCGACGCATAGGCAGAGCCATCATGCGCCGTAGCACGCAACTCATAGGCCCCCTGCGGGGGAACATCGACCAGCACGTCATAGGTCTCGGCCACACCAAGCAGCAGCCGGGGCACGGAAACGGGCTGCACCTCCTGACCATCGGCAGAGACAATCGTCAATGGTCCGGTGGCGGACTCCACATAGAAAAAGGACGTCGCCGAACCATTGACGAGGCGCAGCCGTTGTTGATGTCCTGCGGCTTCCGGGATCAACGTCTCCGGACGGCCATTGGCCAGAAAAC
>PKUE01000023.1 GCA_002869685.1 Desulfuromonas sp. | reverse complement strand
TTACAGCGATCAGATCGAGATGATGGAGATGGTGCTTGATGTCGATAGCATCGTCGAAGAGATGACTGAGATCAGATCTCAGTACTGCAAGTATCTCTAACAGGCTGTTTAATAAACAGCCTATGGAGCCCATGAACGGGCGACAAAAATCAAGAACAGGTCTTCACGTGATTGATTTTGTCAGCAAGACGGAAATCGGATTTTCGGCTTGCATCGTTGAAAAAGCCCCGGACGGGACGTTTTCAACAAACGGCTAAAAACACAAGGGTGGCCAAATGGAACACGTTCCCAAAAGGCCACCCTATCCCCTGCAGCGATTGACCCGAAAGCTTCTTGCAAGGGCAATCCATTTAGTAGTTACACCGACAGGGGGCATCTTCAGTCAATGCGAAGCAATAAAGCGGAAAGACTGAAAAGACATTTATGTCGATGAGCTAAACGGTAAAAGAAGGCCTGGAAACAGGTCAAATTAGAGTTGCAACAGCCTACGGAGGCAACCATGAACACCGAAAGAGACAAGTTCTTAACAGAAATACTGGGCGAATGCTGGCATGGCGTGACGATCGTCGGCTACCGAAATAACCCGAGTTCGACGCAAGCGCTGTGCAAATGTGGCCAAGGATCATTGTGGAAATGTTGCTTTGACGACGACGATTATCAATTCAAACAAAACAATTTTTCCACCTGGGAATGCTTTGGAAAATTACTGAATCTGCTGTCACATCACGAAAGAAGAGATGAATTCTTCTCAACGTATGGAGCAATTATTCCGGATCACCAAAGACCGAAGTACTACCTTGAGGATCGCTATATCGATCCTGACGAATTGGCCAACATTGCTTATGAGTTTTTGAAATAACCCAGTACTCGCCACCCCAACGGGGTCAATTTCTCTCTTTCGGTGGTGAAACAAAATAACCGTCAAGCGGTGTATCTGTTGTGTGATCGTTCCAGTTCAGGATACACCGCAACGGAGTACCATCGTGTTTGACAGAGCCCTGGAAAAGGAATGAATCAATGTCACAATACGTCCGCACCATCGCTCCGGCAACGTTGTTCCTCGTACTACTTTTCGCCACACCATTGTTTGCCGCCAACGATCAACAGCAAACGGTTCTCGACGAACTCAACGCGCTGAAACAGCGCATGGCACAACTGGAGCAAATGCTCCTCAACGAGCCCACCTCAACCACGGCTGAAGAAGAGAGTCCCCTTCAACCTCAAGCGGAAGATGCCATCACGACCGCGACCGTGGTCGAAAATGTCGTCGAAGCAATCAAACGTCATGGCCCGGAATTCAACGGCGCATTACGCTTCGGTTACTGCTTTAACGACTTCAATGATCAGAGCAAAGAAAAATGGGGCAACGCCGACTTCAACCTGTTCCGCCTTGGCGTCAAAGGGTCGTATGGCAAACTAAGCTACAATGCCCGCTATCGCTGGTACCGCGACTATAACTTTATTGAGTTCGGCTACATCGGTTATCAGGTCACCGACAAGACTGAAGTACAGCTGGGCATCAGCATGGTACCGTTTGGCATCATGCCGGAAGCTGCCAATAATTTCTGGTATGGAATCCCCTACTTTACCGGCTATGGCACCGATTATGACCTGGGTTTGAAAATCCTGCATAAAAACGGCCCATGGGATCTGCAATTGGCCTTCTATAAAAACGAAGAGATGGGCAGTTCATCGAAGCTAGAGCGCTACTCCTATGATGTGCTCACCGTGGCGGGCAATGATTTGGCTGCCAATGAGGAAACCAACCAGTTTAATGCGCGCCTGACTTATACCTTCAATCATGGTGATCTGGGACAGACAGAACTGGGCATTTCCGGCCAGTATGGTGGTCTGTACAACACCATCACCGAAGATATGGGAGAGCATTGGGCCGGGGCTATTCACTTGAACGGCAACTATGGACCATGGGGATTGAAGCTTGAAGTGGTTGAGTACGATAACAATCCTGAAAATCCCGAGGGCGTTGATGATGTCGTTTATATCGGTGCATTCAACGATGCCTATCAAGTAGCTGCCGAAGGCACCATCATTGTTGCCGATCTGAGCTACAGCATCCCGGTTGAATGGGGTCCGGTCACCAATCTGAAGTTCTACAACGACTACAGCCGTCTGATCAAAAAAGAGAGTGGCTTTGAAGATTCACAGATGAACACCTTGGGCTGCATGGTCACCGCCGGTGACATCTACGCCTACTTCGACGTTATTATGGGGAATAACGCCATCTATATCGGTGGCCGAAACAACCCGTTTGCCGCCGGGGAAAAAGATGCCGACTGGCAAACCAAGTTTAACATCAACATCGGTTACTACTTCTAAATACAGACTGCTCTGTCACATTCAGCGTAACCTCTGTGACAGAGCAGTTTTGCCCCACAGAATCCTAGTGATCCTTCCCGCCTCAATTCTCACAACATTCCATTTACAGTTTGAATTTTCAATAGAACGAACAGAACGCACTGCTATAAACCAAATGACATTTTCATATATTTATAGGCTAAAGAGGCACGCAGGACAAAGAAAAAGCCCCTGACAAATCAGAGGCTATTTCTTCTAAATGGTACCCGGGACGAGAATCGAACTCGTACAGCCAAAAGGCCGAGGGATTTTAAGTCCCTTGCGTCTACCAGTTCCGCCACCCGGGCAAGGTGTGGCTATTTTTAATGCATTATCCTGAAACTGTCAAATAAAATTACGATTTTAACTCCCCCCGCCATCACGACTAATCGATAAAATTCAACTGCGGCGGTTCGGGCAAATATCCATATTTGAAACACAATTCAAAAAAAAGTGTCAGCCCCTTCAGGTGTTCCGCATCGAGCTCATATGACATGCACTGCCAATACTCAACCAGCTGATCTGCGGTCATCCACGGCCGGTCCGTTACAGTGGCCGCCAATTGCTCGAGATCAGAAAAAGCTTTGTCCTTTGATTGTTTGAGTTGCAGTTGCAAATCCCTGAACTGGTCAACTAGTTGCATATGCGATTGACGATGAACAATCCACAGGGCAAAAACAAAGGGCAATCCGGTGTGTTTTCTCCACAGTTGCGCCAGATCATATTGGTAACCTTTTTCTGGACCAACACTCAAAGAAGCTTTTAAGGCGCGATCCCCGATCAACAAGACCGGCTCTCCCCTGTTCAGGTAATTTTCCGCTGGCTCGTCTGGCACACAACTTTTGATCTGTTTGCAACCATAATATTCCTGAAGAATAACATAGAGCAGATGAACAGACGTTGCGGACTCGCCGGTCAAATAGAATTGCTTACCATCAAGTTGATCCAAGGGGAGAGAACTAAAGAAAAGGACACTTTGAACTTCTTCAAATGCACTGATTGAATGTCCAGGCATCAACAGATAATTGCGATAATTGAGGGCATATTCAAACGAGGATGAGGGACTGACATCCAACTCTCCACGAGACAGCATACGGTTAAGCTGCGCTGGAACCCCTTTGACAATTGTTCCGTTAAAACCGCTCTCTTTAAGATACTGAAAAAAGGGAACGCAGTTCAGGTAATCAATATGTCCAAGTTTGATCTGCATAGAACAACCTCTTCACGCAAAAAGCGGAGATAAAATCTCCGCTTTTTGTCACAGTTCATAACGACTCTGAATTGAGCCTGACAACGTATGTCAGATTTTAACCCTTTCGAGAAAGCCGGTATCAATATCGCCCTCAATGAACTCTTTATTGTTCATAATTTTCTGGTGGAACGAAATCGTTGTTTTAATTCCTTCAATCAGGTATTCATCCAACGCCCTTGACATCCTTTTGATTGCTTCTTCACGCGTTTCAGCGTGAACAATCAGCTTGGCAATCATGGAGTCATAATGAGGTAGCACCTTGTATTGATCATAAACAGCACTGTCAACACGTACTCCCAGGCCACCCGGTGTATGATAACCATTGATCAGTCCAGGGCAAGGCGTGAACTTCTCAGGATCCTCGGCATTAATCCGACACTCAATGGCATGACCATTGATTTTAATGTCTTCCTGTTTGAAGCGCAGAGGCTCACCAGCCGCTGCCATGATCTGCTCTTTGATGATATCCACGCCAGTGATCATTTCAGTCACAGGGTGCTCAACTTGAACACGAGTGTTCATCTCCATAAAATAGAAATTATTGTTGGCGTCCAGCAAGAACTCAATCGTACCAACACTGGAGTAGTTAACCGCCTTAGCTGCGGCAACAGCACAATCGCCCATTTTCTTGCGCACGTCATCTGGCAGGATCGCACAAGGGGCTTCTTCGATCAGTTTCTGATGGCGACGTTGGATTGAACAGTCCCGCTCTCCCAGGTGGATAACATGTCCATGTTTATCTGCCAGAATCTGAATTTCAACGTGACGGGGACGTTCACAATATTTTTCAATGTAAACTTCAGGATTCCCGAAACCTGATTGCGCTTCGGAACGGGCCGCCGCAAAAGCATTCGGCAAAGAAGCCGGTGAATGGACAATCTTCATCCCACGGCCACCACCACCAGCCGTGGCTTTGATAATGACAGGATAGCCAATTTCACCAGCGATCTTTACGGCTTCTTCGACATTGGCAACGCCGTCCTTGGTCCCTGGAAGGATGGGAACACCGGCAGCAGTAACCGTCTGCCGGGCACTGATTTTATCACCCATCAGGCGCATATTTTCGGCAGTAGGACCAATAAAGGTCAAACCGCAGTTATTACAAATATCAGCAAATTCAGCATTTTCAGATAAAAACCCGTAACCTGGATGAATAGCATCAGCATCAGTCACTTCAGCGGCACTGATGATCGCCTTCATATTCAGATAACTGTCAATACTGGGGGCCGGACCGATGCAGACACTCTGGTCAGCCAATTTGACATGCAGGGCTTCACTATCAACATCAGAGTGGACGGCTACGGTCTTAATGCCCAGCTCTTTACAGGCACGTAAGATCCGCAGAGCGATCTCTCCGCGATTCGCTATAACAACCTTATGAATCATAATCTCTCCAGAATTCGTCATCGCCGATTATAACAACCGACTCGTGCAAAAGCGCATTACACTTTTTCAACAACAAACAGGGCATCTCCGTATTCAACGGGCTGAGCGTTGTTTTTAACAATATCAATGATTTTGCACTTGAATTCCGCCTCGATCTCATTCATGAGTTTCATGGCTTCAACAATACACAGGGTCTGACCAGCATCAACAATATCGCCGACTTTAACATACGGATCGGAATCCGGTGAAGGTGCTGCATAGAAAGTTCCCACAATAGGTGACGGGATCGTATCGTGTTTATCATTAATTGCTGCAGCGGCTGGCTCAGTCGCAGGAGCGGGTGCAGCAGCGGGTGCAACTGCCGGTGCGGCAGGCGCGGCATAGGTTGGTGCTGCAACATGTACAAATTCAGGCTCGCTGCCACGCTTGATCACAATGCGCTGCTCTTCATTTTCCATTTCAAATTCAGTAATATCCGTATCGGTAATAACCTTGATCAATGTCTTGATATCTTTAATATCCATGTTGTTTTCTCTCCAAAGTGTTGCCCGAGTTCACAAAAGCACGGCCTTATGAAACGGGATTGAATCATGCTACCTGACGAAACGTTTTGGGGATTTGAGTCAGGCAACGATAACCATCGACTGTCATGACGACAGTATCTTCAATACGCACCCCACCTACTCCGGGAATATAGATACCAGGCTCGATGGTAAACACCATCCCCGCAGTTAAAAAAGCCTCTGAACGTGGCGATATGGTGGGAGCTTCATGAATCTCAAGTCCAACGCCATGACCAAGGCCATGACCAAAATACTCACCATATCCCATCTGTTCAATGTATTGACGGGCCACTGCATCAATTTCACGTGCTTTCACCGAAGGAGACAGGGCCGCCAAAGCCCGGTCATGAGCCTCAAGAACAACATCATAAATATTCCTGAGTTCGGTTGAAACATCGCCGACAGCAACTGTCACGGTCTCATCGGAATGATATCCACAAAAACGGGTGCCAAAATCGATGGTAACCAACTCACCTGTCGCAATCTTCTTGTCAGAAGCTACGCCATGAGGCAAGGCTCCTCGCTGACCCGAGGCCACAATCAGCTCAAATGCCTTATCCTCTCCTCCTGCCCGACGTAGAAAGCATTCCAATTCAAGGGCGATTTGCTGTTCAGTTACCCCCGGTTTAATCATCGGAAGCACAGATTCAAATGCCTGTTTATTCAATTGGGCCGCTTTTTCGAGACAACTGATTTCCGCATCATCTTTGACCTGACGCACCTCACGCAGAGGCTCATCCAGGGCAACCAAAGAAAACGATGAGTGTTTATCGAGTAGTTTCTGATGTAATGCAACCGTCACAAAGTCGGCTTCAATCCCTACTCGCGATACAGCACAAGCAACCAGTTCGTCAACAAGACCATCAACTTTCAGCGTGTACTGTTTTTTCACATTGGCAACAACTTGCGCCTCGGCCTGCGCAGTATAACGGGAATCAGTCAAAAACACTGTTTTGTCCCGCGTTACCAACAGAACACCATCCGTCCCAGTAAAACCACAAAAATAGCGGATATTCACTGGGTTAAAAAAAACAACGGCGTTCAACTCTTCGCGATGCATGATCGCACGTAATCGATCAATCCGGTACTCTAACATAATGCTATTTTTCAGCGTACTTAAAAAACGTTATTGACGACAGCTTAAATGATTCAGCAATCCATCCATGGCAAGACGATACCCTAACGCCCCCATCCCGCAGATTTGTCCAAGACAGACTGGAGCCAGATACGAGACATGACGAAAGGATTCTCTAGCATGAATATTGGACAGATGGACTTCAACCGTCGGAATGGCGACGGCCGAAATCGCGTCACGTAATGCAATACTGGTATGTGTATAAGCTCCGGGATTTATAATCAACCCATTAATCCCATCAGTTAACGCCTGTTGGATTTGATCTACCAAGTCACCTTCATGGTTGGATTGATAACACGTTAAATCAACACCCAGCTTTTTCGCATGAGAGCACAAATCCGCGTTGATATCGTCGAGAGTGTGCCGTCCATAAACTTCGGGCTCTCGCACTCCGAGCATATTGAGATTGGGGCCATGAATTACTTTTATTTTCATCTTTTCTATTCCACAATAAAGTGATTACTCAAGCGCTTCTCTAAGCTTATGGGCATCACGACGCAACAGATAGCGCCCTTTTCCCATACCGGCATCATCATCAAACAACAGGGCAACGAAATATTCGTCATCAAGCATGGTTAAAACAATGGTCAGTTCATCACATCTGACCGTAACCTCACGAAGGTTTCCCGCTGCAAGCAGTTGTGTTGTATGCATCAACTCCTTCATCACCGAGGAAAATTCAACGGTGATCGCCTGTGTTTTGTCAGCCGTGACACCTTGGCGAAAAACCGATTCAACTGCTATGCCGTCACACCCCATCAATACAACAGAGCCTGCGCCGGGAGTTTGATCCACGATTTCCTGCAAAATTGCCTTAAACATGTGTCCTCCTGCGTTGTATCGCCGATAACCAGCGCGTCAGAACCTGGCGCTGTCCATTCTGAAGTTGAGAAGATTCAGCGTCTAACTGACGCGCCTGTTGTTCACCTAAGATTTGCTTGATTCTGTTCACATATAGAGCATTTTCAGGATCCTGTTTCAACAAATACTGGTAGAGGGGCAACGCCTTCTCTGTCAACCCTTGCCGGAAATAAAGATCTGCCATGGTAGGCGTAACAACGGGTGGTAGATCGTTCTCGTGCATATCTGCAGAACGTTCAGACACCTGCTGCTCCAACTCTGTCCACTGCAAACAATGTCCATAATGCTCACGAAACGAAGTCAGCTTTTGCCTGGCCAGGCTGAAATTCCCCTGGCGTATTTCTAACTCAATGGCAACAAGTTGGGCAGCTTCATCAGCACTTGAATCGGAACCGATGCGCTGCAGGATGGAGCGTGTTTCATCAAATTGATCATTTACCAGACAAACTTTCGCCCACAGAGCTAGACCACAGTCAACCCTCGGGTTGGCAGCACACCACTGCTTTACAGCATCCAATGCAGCGTCATTCAGACCTGCGGAAAGATAAAGATCAACCAGTTCAAAGACAGCCTCTGAAGAGGCATCTTGTGTCAAAAGGTTCAATAATTCTTTTATTCGCTGCAAATCTGACATGGTAGTCCTCGGGATAACACAGCTGATAAAATCTTGCCTGGTTCATCAATGGAGACAATTTTATTGTCTCCAATCCCGACATTCAGAATAAACTTTAACACCCCGGACTGAACTTTTTTATCCCGTGACATTGCGATAAGATACTCTTCTAAAGAAAATTCTGGAGGATCCACGCAGAGGCCGAAGGAACGCAACAGCCTCGAAATGCGCTCAACATCTTCTAAAGAACATTCCCCTAAAAAATGGGAAATTCGCGCAGCAACAACCATCCCTATCGCTACAGCTTCACCATGGAGAACCTTTCCATAACCTGATAGTTGCTCAACTGCATGCCCGAAAGTGTGCCCATAATTCAAAACAGCTCTCACAGAGGATTCTTTTTCATCACGAGCTACAACATCAGCCTTGATTTCACACGAACGACGAATCGCATGTGCCAGCTTGCTCCGATCAAGCTCCAATAAAGAGGTAACATTATTTTCGAGCCAGCAGAAAAAATCCCTATCAAACATCACACCATATTTTACGACTTCAGCCATTCCTGCCAATACATTACGTCGGTCGAGCGTATCCAATGAGGCAATATTAATAAAAACACTTTTGGGTTGATAGAACGCGCCAATCAGATTTTTCCCCAAAGGGTGATTGATGGCCGTTTTACCGCCAACAGAACTGTCCACCTGAGCCAACACAGTTGTCGGGACCTGAACAAAAGGTATTCCCCGTAAATAGGTCGCAGCAGCATACCCTGCCATATCACCAACAACACCTCCACCCAACGCGATCAAACCAGAGTGACGATCACAACCTGTTTCAATCAATTGAGTGTAGATCGAATCCAAGGTCTCTGAATTTTTATAAATCTCACCATCTTCGATTGTAACCATCCGGACGCTAAATCCATGTCGTTGCAAAAGGGGGGCGATGATCTCCCCATACAGTGGCCCAACGGTTACATTTGTCACCAACGCGATCTGACGAGGAAAGCCTATACGACACAACTCCTCAGCAAAGCCTTCAAATCCCTCAGGTGTAATCAAAATTTGATAACTACGATCATCAAGACCAACATTTAAACGTTCCACGTCTTAATCCTTTAAAACCAGTTTCTTTATTGCTTCAACAATTTCGGGTGGAGTCAAACCATCAACCTGCACAACATAGTCCGCCTGGCAGTATAAAGGCAAACGTAACTGGTATAGCGCATTCAACTCCTGAAGACTATTTTGATTGACCAGAGGGCGATCTGTTGATTCCTTTAACCGTTGAACAATGGTTTCCCACTGGCATTCAAGAAACAAAGTTAGACCACCACGTTGCATCAAGGGCCAATTTTCATTTCGACCAACTATCCCTCCGCCAGTAGAAACAACTTGATTTGATGCTTGTGCCACTCGATCAAGGGCTTGGGTTTCGAATGAACGGAACGTGTCCTCCCCGTGTTGAGAAAAAATATCATTAATTGAACAACCATGGTAATCAACGATCATATCATCGAGATCAACAAAATGCATACCCAACGCAGCAGCGAGCAATTTACCAATGGTTGTTTTTCCGGCACCCATAAAACCGAGTAGAAAAATATTAGGCCGAGCATTAGCAAAATCCACGAACAAAAGCTCCTTTGGTTGCCATGAATAATATCACCATCACCCTGTACAGACTATCAGCTTATCGCATACCAGAACAACAAGTTGCAACCACACTAAACAGGCACTCCATACAAGAAAAGGACAGGTTACACCTGTCCTTTTCCGAGCAGCAATCCAATAAAAGATATTTATTCGATAATATGCGGAGTCAAGAAAACCAACAATTCTGTACGATCATTTGATGACGTTTTATACTTGAACAGATTTCCAATAAACGGCAAGTCTTTAAGATACGGCGTCCCAGAATCCGACTTCTGTTCGTTCTCAGTATAGATACCACCAATGACTGTCGTCTCACCATTTCTAAGCAATAGTTTTGTTTCTGCTTCCTTGGTATTGATCGCAACACCATCAAGATATGCCACCCCTGGCGAACTATTTGTTGCAAGAATCTCCAGCAATATCGAATTGTCTGGATTCACCAGCGGTGTCACTTCCAGTGCCAACTCAGCCTTTTTAAATTCAGTTGTTGTTCCGTTGTCGCTGGTTGTCTTATATGGAATCTCTGTGCCTTGACCAATACGTGCAGTTTCTCCGTCCAGTGCCATAACTTTCGGCGAGGAAATAACTTTGCCCCCCCCTGATGACTCAAGAGCGGCCAATTGGAGATCAAGAACGACCGTATCTAAACCAACCCGACCAAATGTCAGGGCCGTTCCCAAACCATCCGATGCAGAAGTCGGCACGGTAAAATCACCTCCTAGACCAACTGCTGCAGTATCAAGGGAGCTACCAATACCACCACCGGAGCTACCTGAATCATTATCGAATTCAAACCCCCAATGAATACCGAAAGTTTGCTCAGCAGAGGTATCCGCCTCAACAATCCGAGCTTCGATCAAAACCTGCTTGACTGGTTCATCCAGCAACGCAATGAGACTCCGAACTTCATCAAGCTTAGAAGGGATATCGTTAACCATAATTCTCTTACTACCTTCGATTAAACGTACTTCCCCTTGATTACTCAATATATCATTAATCACATCCTCAATAGCTTCAGTGTCTTTGTAATTAATGACGAATATCTCAGTTCTAGTTTCTTCAAGCTTCTTAATTTCTTTTGTTGCCTTAAGACGCTCAGCTTCCATATTCTTTATTGTATTCAAAGGTAGAACACGTACAACATTACCCTGATTAATCGTACCAAGTCGTTTTATGTCAAGAATTAAATCAAGAGCTTGGTCCCAAGGAACATCATGTAGTCGCAGAGAGATATTCCCTTTCACATCATCTGAAAGAATGATATTCAGATTACTAATCTCTGCAATAAGCTGCATCACTTTACGCACATCAGCGTCGTCGAGCATTAATGTAACTGGTTCGCCAGTGTAGATTTTAGGAGAGTCAAGATCTGCAGAAGCCGCCAACAAACCAGCCGTAGACTGGCCTTCGATCGCTTGGAGAACCTGAGAGACATCGTCTACGCTGTCAGAAGATTTCGTAAGATCGGATGTCGATATCGGCTCTTGCGCAACCGTCTCAACAGGCACATATACTGTATCCATAGGAGCTGGTGCAGCTTCAGCAAAAACACCATCGACAGTCCGAAACACAAGAGAGGTGGCATTCTTAGTGACACTATACTCCACAGGCCCTTTCATTTTTGCGGAGAACATCACATTTCTTTCTCCAGCAATAATCGTTGAATAGGGAGTAATTTGCAGTACTGAACTAGGAAATACAGAGGCATCAACAACCCGACGTAAAGAACGGGGAATAACCGTGTCCTTCGCACCAAATACTATTGTACCCTCTTCAACTTTCGGCTTAATCAGCTCGAATGAATCGTCGAACATAACCGTAAAGATTGAGGCACCGTCAGCAGCGTCAAAGTCTATCGCTTTGACGGAGACAGGTTTTTCAACACGTGGAGCAGCTACAACAACTTTCTCAGCAGAAGCCGACCAATCGACAATGATATCATTGCCAACCTTCGTTACTGTTGCCTGAGGAAGTTGCCCCGATTCTGCATCAAAAACAAAGCGTGTTTTATCAGCATATATTCCAATACGAACTGCAGAAAACCCTGACGAGACATCAAGGCTGCGCTCTTCAAAAAGTGGCAGAACTCCTGAGACATCAACAACCAGTCTTGAGGGTGCTCCCAATGTATAATAATCATAAGCAACATCAGGACTGTCAATTTTCAACACTGCTGACGAGTCAGAAATGACGACCTCTTCAACAGTAGCCATAGCAGCCTGTGCTACACTGTTATCCAATCCACATAGAGAGAAGAACAGAGATAGAACTACAGCTACATAGCCCAGCATTTTACGTACAGGTTTAGTCAATACGATCATTTTCTATTCCCCTTCTCCTTGAGGAAGCGCAATTTCTTTAAGTTCTGTGCGTAACGCCCCTGAAAAATCGAGAAAGCGCTCCTCGACGATAACTTTATCTACTGTTATTTCAACTACTTGACCGCGATTCCTCCCAACCTTTACACCCACGGTCAAGGTATAAGCCTTTTTATCAGGAGCCACAATCATTGCTCGAGGCTCCTGCTGACCCAATACAGTTGCAATTAATTTGAGTTCTTTCAAACCATATCGTTGCAATGGGGTTTCCGGTTCGGCATCATCGTTTAAAGGCTCACGTATTTTAAGTAGCGAAGCAAACGGATCACGCCTCCCATCTACGATATAGCGATAATCATTCACAGGAAGTTCTCTATTCTCCTGTAAATCATCAGCTGTAGGGGCCTTCTTCGGAATAGCTTTGGGGGCTACTTTCTTTACCTTTTTTGGAGCTTTTTCGCTATCACAACCTGCAACCCCCCAAACCAAAACAACAGTCAGAGTAAGAACAAGAAATCGTATCATCATTTCTTCCCCTTCTTTTTAGGAGCGGGTGGAGGGTTCTCAATAAAACGGTATGTGATCGCTGTACTGGAGATGGTCAACAACGTAACCCCGTCTGCTAATTTCGGTTTTCCCATTACCAGATTATCAATATTCACAATTCTAGGAAGTTTTGAGACCGCCTCACAAAAAAGAGCCATCTCATGGTAGCTTCCTTTCAGCTTCAATGACACAGGCACCTCAGCATAGAAGCCTTTGGGCCTCTCCTTTTCCGGCTTAAACTCAACAACCTCTAAACCATTATCACGAGCCAGTCCGGCAATACTAGTAAGGAGGCTTGGGATTTCACTCTCATTCGGCAGTTCATTAAGAGCAAGATCCAGTTGTTTTTTCATCTTTTCATATTCTGCCTTGAATCGAGGCAAGTTATTTGCGATACGACGACTTTCCTGCAATTTAACAAGAACTTTTCCATTGTCCTTCGTCACATTCGACAACTCTTGCTTGGCAGGCATATAAATGAAATAAGCATAACAAGCGACTATTACCCCAGAAATCAAAAGCAGCAACAACACCCGCTGATAGAGAGGCATTTTCAATATTTTTTCGACGCGTGGATCCATAAACTTGATCCTCCCTATTTATTGACTTTGGCTACAGTCTTTTCAACTTGGCAGGAAATTTCAAAATTCTGCAATCTCAAACCACTGACTGCTTTCTGCTTAGTAACTTTCAAACGCACTTTTTTATAATAATGCGAGGCTTCGAGATTTGTCATTAACTCCGCGACATCATCCTCACTCAGCCCCGTTCCCTTCATGGTGATTTTCCCTTATTTCTCTTTAAATTCAGTTACCCAAAGTTTTTCTGGCAACGCCGTGATAAGATCATCCATAAGATGAACAGGACCCGACTTCGCATCCTTGAGTGAATCCAGAACAACGAGTTTATTTTTCAATTCATCCTGAAGAGCCTTAAACTTATTAACTTCTCCAATTTTCTTTTTCAGACTGTTAATTTCTGCCTTATATTTCTGCGTTTCAGCTTTCACATTATCAATATCAGACATAATTGACAGCTGCATCAAAACACAACCGACAATGACAAAAACAAAAGTCACAACAATAACAATAGTCTGATTTCGCAACTGTTCTTTTTTCTGGGCCGCTTTAACAGGAAGCAGATTAATACGGATCATAATTTATCTCCCAACTTACGCGTTGCCAGGCCAGCGGCCACAGAAAAAAACGGGGCAACAGATTTTACAAAATCGAGATCAAAGTCTTTTTCACTCACAGCCATTCGACTAAACGGGTCGAGAATTTCAACAGCCGTATCCAATCCTTCTGCAAGCGAAGTCAAAACATTAGGAGTCAAAGACACCCCTCCTGTTACATACACCTTCTCTACCCGTTCATCCGCAAAGGTTGCAGAAAAAAAGTCTAGCGAGCGTCGTACTTCCTGAACAAGATTATCCGTAACTCCTTGAAGGGCTTCCTGCACAGTTTCTGAATCTATACTTAACGAATCAAGCCCCAGCTTAAGCGATTCGGCAGACTCACTATCAATCCCAAATCGTTTTTGTAATTCTTCGTTATAGCTATTACCACCTAGTTGTATTTCACGGGTAAAAACAGAAACATTATTTTTGATGACATTTACTTGTATTCCACTTGCCCCCATATCAACAAGAGCAACAATATTTGCGGTTTCATCTTCATAAACTGAACAGTAAATATTCTCGATAGCGAAACAATCAACATCGACAAGCACAGGATTCAAACCACTTTCTTTAAAAGTGGCGATATATTCATCAACAAAGTCTTTTTTTGCCGCAACCAAAATGACTTCCATTTGACCCTGATCATTAGGGTCAGGCCCCAATATATAGTAGTCCAAAAACACTTCCGACATTTCAAAAGGAATATATTGTTCAGCTTCCCATTGAATTGAACTTTCGAGTTCATCTTCGGTCATCAATGCTAAAGATATTTTACGGATTATAACAGAATGACCCGAAACTGAAGTAGCGACGTCGGACGATTTGATATTATTACGTAGCATCAAATCTCGAATAGCCATCACGACAGCACTTGAATCCATAATTGAACTATCGACAACTGCTTCAGGAGGCAAAGGCTCTCGATCAAGCCTGAGCAACTGAAACCCCGATTTACTCTCATGAAGCTGAACAAGCTTTACAGCACTCGCTCCAATGTCGATTCCAACAATATCCTTCTTTGATCCAAACATAAGATAAAATCCTATTGTGAAAGATGGCAGAAGATCTGCTCCCCATTAGAGAACATAAAAAATCAAATGTTACATGCATTTACACTTTTCTGATTATAGGCAAAAACATAATATCGTCAAGAATAATTAAAAAAAAACAAGCTATACTCAACTTATTTGTCACTTCCGATAAAAGGCAGCCTGCTCAAATCGCAAATAGCATTAGATACCAGCGAAAGAGCATCTCCCCCCAAAAAATATAGACAAATGTTCCAACAGCAAGAAAAGGACCAAATGGGATTGCCATTCTCGCATCACCTTTTTTGAAAAACATTAGCGGTATTCCTACCAAAGTACCTATCAATGAGCTGATAAAAATGACAGGAAAAATAACTTTCCATCCACAAAAGGCCCCAATCATCGCCAAAAGTTTTACATCTCCACCACCCATCCCTTCCTTCTTAGTGAGCAACTCGTAGAGAAAAGCAATAAGGAACAGGCTACCACCACCGACGGTAATCCCCAATAAAGAGTCCTGCCAAGACACCCACGGAATAACAAACGAACAGAGAAAACCAACCGGGATCCCCGGCAATGTAATCACATCAGGGATAATTTGATGATCAAGATCAATAAAAGTAACGACCACCAGGGCTGAGACAAACAAAAAAAGCACCAAGGTAACCCATGAAAAACGAGCGTAATAAAAAACTAAGCAAAATAGTGCACCATTGAGCGTCTCTATTGCCGGATAGCGCCAACTGAATGTAGCACCACAAAAAGCACAGTGTCCCCTTAAAGACAAAAAGCTCAAAATTGGAATATTATGGTACCAGCGGAGAGAAGTATCACACTTGAAACAATGTGACGGTGGGAAGACAACTGATTTTCTCGCTGGAATCCGATAAATACATACATTTAAAAATGATCCAATCACTGCACCCAACACAAAGACCAGTAGCCACAGAAAGATCTGCGCACTACCTCCAAATTCAA
>PKUE01000179.1 GCA_002869685.1 Desulfuromonas sp. | reverse complement strand
ATGTCCCTCAACCATTTATGTTTTGAAGCCTCTTAACCGAGGCCCAGACGGAGAACAACCATGAAACCAGCACTGCATGGCGACCTGAAAATTTCTGAAATCATTGAACACTATCCGCAAACACGCAGCGTGTTCACCGCCCACGGCCTGTCCTCTCTGGTCAGCGAGGACGGCATGCGGGTGCTGGCTCCGTTTCTCACCCTGTCCACCGCCCTGCGCAGTCGCCTGATTGACCTTAACAGCTTCATGCGTCTGCTGCAGGAGGTGATTGACCTCGAAGAGCTGGCCGAAGCTCCGGGCCTTGAGTCGGTGGAACAGCAAGGGGAACTGACCTTGCTGGCCCTGATGCCGTGTGGCCTCAAAGTGCCGTTTGGCAAAGCGATCAGCGAAGCCGTTGGCCGCATTGAAAAAGAGCACAACCTGTCGGTGCGCTACGCCGTCGAGGGTAACGTCAACCAGGAGTTGTCCTATTATCCCTACATCAACACCCTGGAAAAGGTCGAAGAACTCCCCGACATCATTGTTTCCGCGGACTTCAACGCCTTTTACGGTCACAGCTTTTACAACCGCTTTGTTAAAACCGGCGAGATTGTCGGCTACAACACCATCAACACCGGAAAAACCTTTACCGATGCTGGCATTGTCGACCCCGAAGGCAACTACACCGTGCTTGGCGTCAACCCACTGGTGATCGTCGCCAACACCGAACAGTTGAATGGCCGTCCGCTGCCCACCTGCTGGGCCGACCTGCTTGACCCGATGTGGAAAGACAGCCTGACCTTGCGCGGTAGCAGTGACTTCTTTTGTCACGCCGTGCTGCTGCCTATGTTCCGCGATCACGGGGCCGAGGGTTTGAAAAAGCTGGCGGACAACGTGTTGCAGGGGATGCACCCGGCGCAGATGGTCAAACAGATCGACCTCAACGCCCCCGGCGCGCTGTATGTCATGCCGGAGTTTTTCGCTTATCGCGCCAAGCATCAGGAGCGCATCCAGATCATCTGGCCCGACGACGGTGCCCTGGCCAGCCCGGTCACCCTGCAGGTCAAGGCATCACGCATCGACGAGCTTAAGCCGGTGCTCGATCTGCTCGCCGGAATCGATCTGGCCCAATCTCTGGCCGGTGCCCGCTTCCCGGTGCCGCATGCCGAAGTGACCAGCGACGTGCAGGACAAGCCGCTGCTGTGGATCGGTTGGGATCTGCTGCGCCAACGTGATTTACTCGAAATGAATGCCGAGATCGACGATCTGTTTCTGCCCTATGTGAAGTCCATTAACAAAGGATAAGTATGAAGCTGATTACCGTTGCCGGGCCGCCGTCGTGTGGCAAAACCTCCATTATCCTGCGCGCCATCGAACCGCTGGTTGCCAGCGGGCTCAAGGTGGGCGTGGTCAAGTTTGACTGCCTGACCAGCGATGACTATCTGCGCTATGAGCAGGCGGGCATCGAGGTCAAAACCGGCCTAGCCGGGGGCTTGTGCCCGGATCACTTCTTTATCGCCAATATTGAGCAGGCGGTGCAATGGGGACAACGCGAAGGGTTTGATCTGCTGATCAGCGAGAGTGCCGGACTATGCAACCGCTGTTCGCCGCACATCAAGGACGTGCTGGCGGTATGCGTCATCGACCACCTCAGCGGCGTGCACACGCCACGCAAAATCGGCCCGATGCTGAAAAGCGCTGACGTGGTGGTGCTGACCAAGGGCGATATCGTCTCCCAGGCTGAGCGCGAAGTGTTTGCCTTCCGCGTCCGTCAGGTCAATCCCAAGGCGGCCGTGCTGCCGGTCAACGGCCTCACCGGCCAGGGCACACTGCTGCTGCAACGCCATTTTCAGAGTGCCGCCGAAGTCACCACCCTCAACGACATGCGCCTGCGCTTCACCATGCCCGCCGCGCTGTGCTCCTATTGCCTCGGCGAAACCCGCATCGGCCCCGATTGTCAGATCGGCAACATCAAAACCATGGATTTCTCATGACCGACACCTCACTTCTCACTCAATCCCTGCATCAGCTGCTCAGCGAGCGTCCCTATGTGCGCGATTTCTTTGCCGCCCTCAACCTGACGCCTCCGGATGACGAGATCAGCCTCGGTGCGTTTCTTGATGGCATTCCCGCCGCCCATCTGGAAGAGTTTGCCCTCGACCACGCCACACTCACCAGCCAGTGTGTCGACTTTATCACCCAGATGGAGGCGTTTCAAAGCAGTGAAACCAGTACGGTACGTGAGGTGACCATCAAGGCCGGGGTGGATAAAAGCGGCACCAAAGAACAGCAGGATCTGATCCTGCGCAGTGGCGAAGTGGTGTGCGTGGTTGGACCGACCGGCTCCGGAAAGAGTCGCCTATTGGCCGATATTGAATGTCTGGCTCAGGGGGATACGCCGTCAAAGCGGCAGATTCTTCTTGATGGTCAGGTGCCCGATGAAAACCGCCGCCTGTCCGGTGAGCAACAACTGGTGGCGCAACTGTCGCAGAACATGAATTTCGTTATGGATCTCACCGTGCGCGAGTTCATCACCATGCACGCCGAAAGCCGCCTGATCAGCGATGTGGCAGAGCGGGTCGAGCAGATCTTCACTACCGCCGTTGATCTCGCCGGTGAACCGTTCACCCTCGACACGCCGGTCACCGCCCTGTCCGGCGGTCAGTCGCGTGCGTTGATGATTGCCGATGTCGCCTGCCTGAGCGCCTCGCCCATCGTCCTCATCGACGAAATTGAAAACGCCGGTGTCGACCGCCGCCGCGCCCTCGACCTGCTGGTCAAAGAGGAAAAAATCGTCCTCATGGCCACCCACGACCCCCTGCTGGCCTTGTCCGGCGACCGCCGTCTGGTGATCCGCAACGGCGGCATTGCCGCCATCATCGAAACCAGCGATGAAGAACGCCAAGGCTTGGGCCAACTCACCGCCCTCGATAAAAAGCTCTCCCGCCTGCGCGATCAGGTGCGCCATGGGGAACGGATTATTTTTGATTTGCAGCAGTTAGCGGAGTAAAAATCGGATCCTATCAGCATGAAGAATAGTCTTTATTCTTCCAGAGGTCTTTCTACATATCATTGGTGGATTTGACGATTGCACGTTTGTTTCCAATTATTTATCGTGATTTTGACTTTTAAAAACTTTTACATAGTTTTGGAAAGATTCAGATTGTTCTTTGCTTGTCAAAGAAGATCACTGAAATTGTTTGCGGGCTCTATTTCCCTTCCGCTTTTATGCTCATTATTGTTTACAGCCCAAGAAAAAAATTTACAGAGCTTATAGTTTACCTTCTCTGTTTAAGCTAGCCTGAGAAACTCTATATGATTTATAGAGAACAACAGGGTCTTCTCTATCGCGCGATTTCTGACAGAAATTCCAAAGCACCTTCGACATCGAAATATTTCCTTCCATAGGCCTGTTCGCGAAGTTCCTTTGCTATAAGTGCGTCGTGCTTTTCAACAATCGTATCCGAAACGTAACTTCCCATCTCCTCTGATGTTGGCTGTTGTGCACAGCACAGGATTGAATCGACTGACGTGTAGAAGGTATCAAGAGTACAATTTCTTATGTCAATTACCCCACCAAAGCAATCCGCAGCCAGCCCAGCGTGGCGTAGCAGGATGGTGAGCGTGATCGTAATTTGATCACCACACCAAGGTAAGACGTGTAGCGTACTGCCCATTTGCACAAGGCATGTCCTTTCCAATTCAAGGGCATGGAAACACTCGATCCCCTCAGCCAGTGCTTCCTTGGCCTTTTTGTCCAAATAGACAGGGATTGATTTATTGCTGTACACCCGACGCATTTCTTGCCTTACAATCTCGTGGACCTCTAGCCCGCTTCCGCCAAATTTCGGGGGACGTCCACCGGATGCCTTTTTTAAAAGAACAACCTTTTTTTCAGCGTTGATATTCAGTACTTCCCACCGCTTGCCCGCAAATATGATCAGTTGCCCAACTGTAAGGGGCTTATCAATAGGGACGGTGCCAAGCACCCGCGATTCACATTCCAGACAGTATTCCTCCGGCGTGTTGAAGGCCGTATAAAAATGAAAATTTTCGACGAATCTTTCACCCTTTTCCCCTAAAACGAGTTGTCCGTCCCGCATTTGGGTTATTAGTTCATGCTCGCCCAGTGATCGTAATAATCGGATGTAACACTTTTGATCGACCAAACGGAATGGTCCCGTTTCGCACAATAAAGACCACAACTGGTTCGCACGGACGCCGCCATATTGACCAACAACCGACAACGTTTGCTGAACAAGGGTGGACAGGTGATATTGATTGGCTGGAGGCGGTTCGCACCATTTATTGAGCAACAGATTGACCATCGCAATGCATTGGACGGTTTCCATACGAAGCCGATCTAATAGGTGACTTTTATCCGTAAGTTCATTCTCGGCAATAAAAAGCCGCAAAACGGCAGCATCTCCACGGCGGCCCGACCGGCCAAGGCGTTGACGTAAACTTGCCACTGAATGAGGTGCCGTGACTTGGGCGATTGAATCAACACTGCCGATATCAATCCCCAACTCCAATGTCATGGTGCAAACCGCAGAGGTTGGTAAATTTTCTTTCTGTAGTCTTGCTTCGAGACCTTCCCGGAATTCTTTGGAAAGACTCCCATGGTGTGGGAAAAATTCGTTGGGCACGCCATCCTTTTCGCAAAGGTCAGCCAAAGACGTCGCGATCTCTTCCGTGCGGCCACGGCTATTGGCGAAAATTAAGTGAGACTTCCCGCGTAGGATTTTGTAGAGATCCTCGATGATTTCATCCAATGCCGTCACTGATTCAGCATTGTTACCTTCGCTGTCCAGGTAACCTCTTAACTGAATTTTTAAATTCGAATGAGATGTATTTGATTCAATGATTTCGCAGGGGAATTGGGGGGAGACCCGCAAGAATTTAGCGACTTGGTTCATGTCGCCGAGCGTGGCGCTAAGGGCGATTCTGGGAACGGTTCGCCCCAACATGAACTCAAGCCGATGTAACAGAGACTGAAGTTGACATCCACGCTCCGTACCGATAAAGGCGTGAAACTCATCAATAATGATGTGGCCTAGAGATGAAAATGCGCGGTTGCACCAAGCCGCCTGATTCAGGAAAAGCGATTCAAGTGATTCTGGTGTAATCAGAATAATGCCGTCGGGATTTTTCCTTTGTTTATCTTTAACCGAACGAAGCACATCCCCATGCCAGGGTGTAACCGTAAGTTCGAGGATTTCAGCGAGGCTGTTTAGACGGCGAAGTTGATCGTTTATTAGCGCCTTGAGTGGGCTGATATAGAGAATGCCAACGCCGTCAGCCTTGGTTTCAGCGATACGGGAACATGCCGGAAGAAAAGCCGCCTCTGTTTTCCCCGCGGCCGTCGCCGCACTGATGATGACATCACAATCCGCATTCAAAATAGGCACGACTGCCCGTTCTTGAATGTCTCTGAGCTCAGTCCAGTTCTGCTTCCAGATCCAGCGCTGGACATTTTTATGGAGTAAATTAAACCCAACAGATGCGCTCATTCAGAGCCTCAAAGCTGGAATGTGGCTAATTCGTCGTCGTGAACTTGCCCGATTTCAGGCATGTCCGTATTGATTTCTTCCTCCAGAGGAACCTGTTCAATCAGTTGCTCCCAGTGGAGATTTGGGTTTTGCTCAAGGATGGCCAATAGGTCGACAAAAGCTTTGATTGTGTTGCGCGGGGTCTGGAAATAAGCATTGCCGATTCGCTTTGCGCAATGGGCTAAAAAATCAGTCAGGGCACTATCCGGAAGTAGATACTTGCTTTCATCTCCAGAAGCATAAACACGCCGAAGGTTTTGTAGAAGGATAAGCAATTCTTCCGGGGCCAGGTTGGCGAGGTGTAACGTCGGCGAAGAATAATCAATAACACCCGCACTGCGGGCAAACGAATTTTCTGCCAGACGCGAATGCAAAGCTTCGTAGCTATAAAGACCTTTTCTGGGGTCTAAAAGAAAATCAGGCGTTCCCCCAAAAAGAAAACCAATGTGCTCCGCACTGCCTTGTAAGCAGTCATTGAGGATTCGCAGAATCTGTTCATAATTGGAGATTCTGGCTTTTTGACTGGAAAGTTTATACAGGTTGACCATTTCGTCAAGGTTGACGAGGAGTCCGTTATAACCGGCTTGACGGACGAATAAGCTCAGAAGTTTAAGGTGGTCATAAACACTGGCGTCATCGACTATGGTGCGCACACCTAATGTACTGCGGGCATCGGTCTTTGTTGTGATTTCCCCTCGCAACCAACGTACAGCGTCAGCTTTGAGCTGGTCGTTATCCTTTTCATGGCCTTCCCAATACGCGCCGATAACTTTGGCGAAATCATAGCCGCCGACAAGTTCTGACAAATGAGCCAGTTGTTTCTCAATAATTTCAGACACGGATTTTTGTGCCGCATCGGCCTGTTTTCGTGCTTCGCTAATAAAGCGCTCGACTACGCTGGTCAGCGCATTCCCGTCCGGTTTTGTTCGGGTGGAGAGATTGTGAAGGAGTTCGGCATACAGGTTCCGTGCTTGCCCTCCAGTGGCATGAAGTCTTCTATCGGGAGACAGGTCTGCATGAATGGTTACCAGCCCCTTCTCAAGCGCGACTGTACGGATCAGTTGCAGGAAAAAACTTTTTCCTGAGCCGAATTCACCTATGACGAATCGAATCGCGGAACCCCCATCAGAGATTCGCTCAAGATCTTGAAGCAAAGCCTTGACTTCATTGGCTCTGCCGACTTGGATATGCTGCAATCCTGTACGGGGAGTTACCCCGGCACGCAAGGATTGAATAATGGCATCTCGTTCTCTAGGACGGAGCCGTTGTTTATTGATTTCAGCCATTAACTATCTCCTTCGCAAGATCTACATCGACAAACACCGGCTCGCCATCGTCAATCAACGGTGCATTTGCATGGTCAAAGGCCCACTCGTTAAGCACCTCCATTGCGCCATTCACCATTAAACCGAGTTCCTTACACAAATCGTGCATAGCGCTTCGTTCCCATGTTTCTTGTTCTAACAAACGATGAAAAAACGTCTGATGGACGGTATCCAAGCTCTCCAAAGGATTTTTAGTTGTAGGGATATCCACAGTAAGATTGTCATCGTCCTGGTCGTCTACTTGGTCGGCGAAGATTTCTTCCAGAACTCCTCTAACTTGGCGGGTTTCTTCTGTACGAATACGGATGAGCTCTTCATTCAAGCTGAACCCTTTTGTTTGAACCGGTTCAATATCGGGAGAAGGAATCGCGTAACTAGGCTCTCTGTCCCGCAACCCGACGGTCACGGGTTCATTCGCAGCGGCCAGCGTATGAAGATCACTCGTCACCTGTTCTTTATTCAGACCCAACGTCGTGTAAATTTTTTCCAGCTGCTTGACCTCCCTTGGGTCAATTCGGCCATCGGCATAGGCAACCGAGATCAAGATGTGACTAATTGCCGTTTTTTCAACTGAACTGACGTCGGCCAGTCGCTGTTTGATGCCTGCGGTCCCTTGAGGGGTATTGAGGCACCAATGAAGAAACGCCAGCAGTGATTCTTTTTCAATCTGGGTTAATTCACGGCTTTCATTTATCAGCGTTTGCAGTGTTGCTTCCTCTGCCGGAGAAAGATCATTGTCAATTTGGCTGACGATGGCACCAAGCCGAAGAATAGTGATCAGCGTGCGAAACTCTCTGGAAGGGCGGAAGTCTATACCATGCCCCTTTGGGAAAATTACCACGTTGCCGTCAATGGTCGGTTTTATGTTGTGGAATCGGATGTCAGGGGCAATACCGAAACCCATTCCTTCAATCATGGTTGCCAAGTTTTCCGACTCCTTCTTGCCAATCTGCAAAGGAACCCGTTCTTCTAAACCGGTGTAAAGGCTTTCAGTCGATATCAATCCTGCACCATGTGAGCTGATTTGCATAAGGAGTGATTGCGCTTTTTGAGCCGTTGGTGCTTGAAGCATCAGTTCTTTCGGCAGCAAGGCCAAGGCCGCAAGAGAAGTTGGATCATTATTTTTGCGCCCTATAAAGCGGCTGTACGGTTCCAGTTGGGTTGTGCATTCCTCAACTAGGATGCCTATTTTTTTCAAAGGTGCTTTGAGAATAAAAGGATTGCGTAACTCTGGAAACTTGAGTTGCAAGGCTCCTCGGATTGAGGAGCTTGCGGCGTGATACTCAAGTTTTAAAGGCGTTTTATTGGGTTTGATAATTAACCCGTCACCGAATTGCTGCGTATAGCGGTGCAAGAATAACGCTCTAAATTCTTTTGCACAGCGCCGTGCAGGTGTTCTTAAACCAAATTCAGGATGAAGAATGATCCACCGGAGGGCTACATCCGCTGGAATGGGTTTGCCGGCAGCAACGTATTGGGCTAGAACGACTTGGAATGGTTCCGAACAGTATCTGTCGTCAAAGTCAAGGTAGTCAGGGGCAGGTTGGTCGCTCTCATAAAGAACCCATTCCATTGCAAGAAAGTTGCTTGCGTAACCGTGGAATGAACGGTTACCGCCATAAATTTTCCGCAGACGAATGACTTCTCGAACGATGTCGAGCCGTTCTTCTGCGGATATATTTTCTTTGGGGCCATCAACAAATAGACGCCGTTCTAACCCGTAAAAAAAAAGAAAAACGTAACCTACATAAGCCTCGGGCTCGGCTCGGCCATCTGCCAGCCATTTCAGATAAGCTCCACGACATTTGGGTGAGATCGTTTCATATTGGGGCCAGTAGCCCATTTCATCAGCATCCTCCCAAGGTTCAGCTGGAGCAGTTTTGAGCTTTGGATTGATGAGACAGGCGTCATTGCCATAACCGCTGCTGTCGCGCAACATTTCACCGACATAAATTAAACCGCCAGTGATGTCGTATCCTTGTACGCTGACACATTCGTCAGCGCGATACCATTTTGCAGTTTTAGCGGTTTTGGGAGTGGGCCGTTCCTTGGGCTTGGGCAGTTGTTTAGGCGCACTGGCACTGGGGCGTGGGTCAATGCTTTCGAAACGGAATGTAGCTTCAGTTTTAAGTGGAGACTTTTTGTTGGAGGGAGACCTTTTTAGGACTTGATATATTATATAGATAATGAGTATTCCAATAATTATTTTCATGTTGTTTCCCTCTTGTTATCTTCTGGCTAAGCATTATTCAGATCAATCTTAGTGTTCTCCTTGTTTCTGAGCAGATGTCTTGTTTGTATAAACAAAAACTCTCGCTGAAATGTACAAAAAGAACTCATTTTTTTCAATGTTTCTAATGTGTCACACGGGTCGCTTTGACTATAATTGAATAAAGGAAAAGGGGATGCTCTCCCGATTAAATTCCGTTTGTCATTAGTGTTGTAAGCGATCAGAATTGCCTCATGCCGTCGTTTCATGATCCTTTCGCGACAATTTCATTGGTACTTTTAATCGCACCTCGATTGTGCTTCAATCATTCTCCGCGATCCTCAGCTCTTAGCTGCTCAACCACGAGATCATCCAAGGTTTTGGACATTTTTTCTCGCTGAAGAAGATTACTGCGAATACTTTGATTTCCCAGTGATTGGCGAACTACATGACTGGATCTAGCAAAATTCACCGTTGACATCTACCGCGCAATCCCGCACATTTTAGACATGAACACACATCCCACACATCACCAGAACATTATTATCACCATTCCCTAGGGATGGTGGGTGTTGTGATGTGCTGATACGTTGGCCGAACCCGCCCAGATGGCGGGTTTTTTTGTTGCTGCTTTCTGGGCTTTATTTCACACGAAACAGGAGGCAACATGAAACGAGTCGCTGTATTTGGTAATGCCGGTGGCGGCAAATCCACTCTGGCAAGAAGGCTGGCCGAGACCACCGGCCTGCCGCTGCATCCCTTGGACACCATCAAGTTCCGCCCCGGCGGTGACGAAATCCCTCAAGAAGAGTACCTGGCCCTCCATGCCGAGCTGCTGCAACAGCCGGAGTGGATCATCGACGGCTTCGGCTGCATGACGACCCTGTGGCAGCGCCTTGACGTGGCCGACACGTTAGTTTATCTGGACTTGCCATTGTCTATGCATGCCTGGTGGGTAACAAAACGGTTGATCAAAGGCTTGTGGGTCACTCCGGAAGGGTGGCCGGAGGGCAGCCCCATGTGGCGCAGTACGCTGAGCAGCTATCGGGTGCTGTGGTTGTGCCATCGCCACCTGACACCGCGCTACCGCGCATTTGTCGCTCAGGCGGCGCACGACAAGCAGGTCTTTCATTTGCGCACGCGGGGGGAGATCAAACAATTTTTGCGTGAGACAGCGAAAGGGGTCCATGAATAGTCATGGGCCCTTTCGACTTATTTTGTAAGTATCGTAATTGTTGTGTCCTACTTTGGCGAACCCTATCTTTACGCATGTCTTGGTGCCCACGTGACGTGGGGTATCGACCCCACACCCGACATCCTTTCTTGTTGTGTGACAAGAAAGGATGCAAAGAAACTCACCCCTTGCCCTCGTCTGCCTGAGGCAGATTCCTTCCGTTCCACGGCGTTTCACCGCGCTCGCAAAACTCGGGCTACGCCCTCAGACAGTTGTTCGCT
>PKUE01000149.1 GCA_002869685.1 Desulfuromonas sp. | reverse complement strand
CGCAGCATTGGGCAGCACAAAACGGGCATCCTCGGCGGGAACCCCGGCCTCCAGCATCTCTTTGTAGAGATGGTGAACCTGGTCAAACAGCGCGTGAAAACGTTGCTGCAATTCGGGATGTTCTGCCAGAGATGGCGGTTCGACCGTCTCAAACGGCGCATCGTGGGCAACATAACGCTGACTCTGCTGCGAATAAGACGCTAAGCGATGACGCACCAATTGATGGGAACAGGCGCGGCTGACCCCTTCAAGACCAAAGCTGAAGCTGACATGCTCCAAAACCGAGAAATGACCCAGTTTGAGGATCTTCTCAATCAGGCGCAACTGTTGGTTACGGTCTGCAGACAGCAGATCATTGATTCCGGCATCGGAGTAGCACAATCGTGCCGCAGCAGCGACGATTTTCTCCGGCTCGGGGGTATGGCTCAGCAGCTGAACATCCATGGGCGCAGCCTTCAAAAAACGGGAATTATTTAACGAGAAACAGCCGCAAGAGGAAATTCTCCCTTGCGGCTGATCCAAAGATGTGGTGTACAGCGAAGCAGAAGACTACTTCTGTGCATACCTTTTGCGGAAACGCTCAATACGACCAGCCGTATCCAGCAGCTTCTGGGTACCGGTGTAAAACGGATGGCACGCAGAGCAGATTTCTGTGGTCAGCTCACCACCATTGTCGTAAGTGGAGCGAGTTTCAAACGAGTTGCCGCAGTGACACTTGACTGTCACATTTTCGTACTTGGGATGGATCCCTTCTTTCATGGTACTTCTCCTTTTTAGTGCCTGGCGTTGTACAGGCGAGAGTCTGATCCCCCGAACAAGGGGTAATAGGAACAAATACACGCTTTCACGCCCTGATGCAACCCTTTATTTTCCAGCGAACGGGCCAATCACCAACTGAGCCCATTGCGTAACACCTTAGAACTCAGGCTCAAGGCCGTCGCCACAAAAAAATGAGACGACTTTTGAGCCAATGACATCAATCATTGATTCATGGAATCAAGGAACTCCTGATTGTCCTTGGTTTCCACCAGCTTCTCGCGCAGAAACTCCATGCTGTCGACGACATTCATGGTGGTCAGCACCTTACGCAGCAGCCACATCCGTTGCAATGTTGTCGTATCCTGCAGCAGTTCTTCACGGCGGGTACCGGACTTGTTGACATCAATGGCCGGAAAGGTCCGTTTGTCGACCAGGCGACGATCGAGCACCAGCTCCATGTTGCCGGTCCCCTTGAACTCTTCGAAAATAACTTCATCCATCTTACTGCCGGTGTCGATGAGTGCCGTGGCGATAATAGTCAGGCTGCCACCCTCTTCAACATTGCGTGCCGCACCGAAAAACCGCTTCGGCTTGTGCAGCGCATTGGAATCAACACCACCGGAAAGGATCTTGCCACTCGGCGGAACCACGGTGTTGTACGCGCGTGCCAGACGGGTGATTGAGTCGAGCAGAATAACAACATCGCGCTTATGCTCAACCAGACGCTTGGCTTTCTGAATCACCATCTCGGCCACCTGGACGTGACGGGTCGCCGGCTCGTCGAAGGTGGAAGAAACCACTTCACCCTGCACCGACCGTTGCATGTCGGTGACTTCCTCAGGACGCTCATCAATCAACAGAACGATCAGATACGCCTCGGGGTGGTTGGTGGTAATGGAGTTGGCCAGATTCTGCAACAACACCGTCTTACCGGTGCGCGGCGGTGCGACAATCAGACCACGCTGGCCCTTACCGATGGGCGACACCAGATCGATGACCCGCATGGGAATGTTATCGCTGGTGGTCTCCAGAACAAGACGCTCCTGCGGATGCAGCGGCGTCAGGTTGTCAAACAGGGTCTTTTTACGCGCGACTGCCGGATCTTCAAAGTTGATCTCCGACACTTTGAGCAGCGCAAAGTAACGCTCCCCCTCTTTGGGCGGGCGAATCTGTCCGGAAATTGTATCACCGGTACGCAGGCTGAAACGGCGAATCTGCGACGGGGAGACATAAATATCATCCGGTCCGGGCAGATAGTTGGCATCCGTGGCTCGCAAAAAACCGAAACCATCCGGCAGAATTTCGAGAACGCCTTCTCCGAAGATCGCCCCTTTCTGCGCGGCAGTGGCGCTGAGGATGGCAAAGATCACATCCTGTTTGCGCATACCCGCCACACCTTCGATCTTGAGATCGTTGGCAATGGTGGTCAGTTCGGTAATTTTCTTGGCCTTGAGGTCCTTCAAGTGCATGGAAGAACCATCGTTTTCGACAACGCGGCGCGTACTTTTAGTCTCGGTGTTTTTATTCTCTGATTTTTTCATTAGCTCGATGCTGCACAACAGCGAAAGGGGAATGTGACCGTTGCTGCGACAACAGACCTCTCGTTTAGAGTGAAAGGGACAAGTGGGATAGATCCATAGGGGGTATTCAGGAATTGATTCTACCTGTGTCAACTCGGTGCTGACACATTCTGCTACCCTTTCTACAATCTGACACCGCACTTGTCAATCGCTTAAATGGTTTAACCGACTGTTTTCCCTCTGAGAGGTGCTTTTTTAGCTGAATGAAATACCGCGACAAGCCGAACCGCCATGGCCAATCAGCCTCCTGAACGATGGCGCACGATCTTCCCTTCGATCATATACACGACATCTTCGGCGATATGAACGGCCAGATCAGCGATCCGCTCCATGTGACGCGACACCGCCAGCCACAGCAACAGGGCTTCAAGGCGATGACTCGATGCCACCAACTCCTGCTTGACCAGCGCATAGGTCTTGCGGTGCAGTTCATCAATCTGATCATCATCGGCGATCACTTCCTGTGCCTTGACGGCATCTAGATTGACCAGCGAGGTCAGACTCTTGTCGAGCATGGCCAGCACCCGCTTGGCCATCAGGGCAAAATCAAACGGCGGCTCCACTTTTTTCAGTTCAGCAAAGGCCAGAGTCCGCTTGGCCACATTGACCGCCACGTCACCAATCCGTTCCAGATCGCTGTTGATCTTGATCACCGACACGATAAAACGCAGATCCGTAGCCACCGGCTGGTGCAGGGCGAGGATTTTCAGGCATTCCTCTTCCAATTCCACCTCATGGTGATTGATCCGCTTATCAAGGCTGATCACGCTGTCAGCCAGCGCCCCATCGCCGCGCTCAAGAGCCTGAACCGCTTTCTGCACACTCTCTTCAACCAGAGCACTCTGGGCCAGAATCATCCGCTTGAGTGTGTTGAGTTCTTCCTGAAGATGAATTGCCATCATCGTTTGTCCTTCCACATCTTTGTTAGATCTTTCGAAACGCCCGCCACGTTGGTCGGCGACAGATTTGTCAATTTATTCTTTATCCATCGGCTGTTTAACCGAACCGGCCGGTAATATAGTCTTCGGTCTGTTTATTCTTCGGCTTCATGAACAACTCGCCGGTTTTATCGTACTCCACCAAAAGACCCTCAAACAGAAAGGCGGTATAATCGGAGACCCGTGCCGCCTGCTGCATATTGTGGGTAACAATGATGATGGTGTAGTCGTCGCGCAGCTCGGTGATCAGCTCTTCGACCCGGGCGGTGGATTTCGGATCCAATGCCGAGCACGGTTCATCCATCAGGATCACCTCGGGGTTAACGGCAATGGCCCGGGCGATACACAGCCGTTGCATCTGGCCACCGGACATCCCCAGCGCAGATTCATGCAGGCGCTCTTTGACCTCTTCCCACAAACCGGCGCCCTTGAGACTGCGTTCAACCGTTTCATCGAGAATATTCTTATCGTTGATTCCGGCAATGCGCAGTCCATAGATAACGTTCTCATAGATCGATTTTGGAAATGGATTGGATTTCTGGAACACCATCCCCACCCGACGCCGCAGTTCAATGACATCCAGTTCCCCGGAGTTAATCTCCGTGCCGTCGATACGAATGCTGCCTTCCATACGCGACACATCAACCAAATCGTTCATGCGGTTGATACAGCGTAGAAAGGTTGATTTACCACAACCGGACGGTCCGATCAGCGCGGTCACCTGGCGACGCGGAAACACCATGTTCAGATCGAACAGGGCCTGCGATGAGCCGTAATAAAAATCAAGATGTTCCACTTCAATGACAGGATCTGCCAAGGGGTTTTTCGTGGTCATAATACGTTCTCCCGGGAGTCCTTCCCGCAACAACCTCAGACAGTAGCCAACCGGCTAAAACGTGCCGAAGGTATATTTTTTCTTCATGTGGTTGCGCAGACGAATCGCAACACCACTCATGACAATAACAATCAGTACCAGCAACAGGGTGGTCACAAACACCATCGGTCGTGCCGCTTCAACGTTGGGCGACTGAAAACCGATATCGTAAATATGGAACCCCAGGTGCATGAACTTGCGTTCCAGATGGAAATAGGGAAACTGGCCATCCAGCGGCAACGACGGTGCCAGCTTGACCACCCCGGTGATCATCAACGGTGCAACCTCACCCGCGGCACGCGCCATCGAGAGAATCAGACCGGTCATAATTCCCGGTGAAGCCATGGGCAGCAGAATACGGGTCAATGTCTGAAAACGCGTTGACCCGAGGGCCAGAGAACCTTCGCGAATACCGCCGGGGATGGCGCCCAGCGCCTCTTCCGTTGTGACGATTACGACCGGCACCGTCAACAGGGCCAGGGTTAAGCTGGCCCACAGCAGACCGCCGGTACCAAAGGTCGGGGTCGGCAGACGTTCGGGGAAAAACAACTGGTCGATCCCGCTGCCGATCCCATAGACGAAAAAGCCCAGGCCAAAAATCCCGTAAACAATCGAGGGGATTCCGGCCAGATTATTCACGGCGATGCGCACCAGACGGACCATCAGCCCCTCTCCGGCATATTCACTCAGATAGATCGCCGCAATCACTCCCAATGGAAACGAGAACAGACTCATAACGAAAATCAGCAGTACCGTGCCGAAGATGGCCGGGAACAAGCCCCCTTCGGTATTGGATTCACGCGGCTCGCCAACGAACAGCTCTACAAGTTTGCTGCCATAGATCCCTGCCCGCTGAAAAAAACCCAGGTCGTTGGGTTGATAGGCACGGACAATTTCATCCAGTTCAATATGGGCCGAACGGCCATTAATGTCGCTGAACTCGGCATAATAATCGGCCAGAGCCTCTTTCTGCAGCCGCTGCTGCTCCATCCAGTGCGCAAACGATCCTTTCAGCTCACTTACTTCGACAACAATATGCTGCCGTTCAGGATGTCCGGAGGCAACACCTTGATAGACAAGCAGCCGGTCACGATCCTGCAAGGCTTCGATTTCACGATTGATGTCATTGATATGACCATCGATTTCATCCAGCTTGTCTCGCAATGGCAGAATGGCTTCACGTCCGGCCACAAGTTGCTGCCAAATCGGTTGCGCCTTATCTGTGCCCGGGACATGGACGTTTTTCAACAGTCCATAGAAATTACCGTATTCTTCCCGCTCCAGCGCGACAACATGATCCGGCAGCGTGCGCTCGGTCACTTGCCGCTCTTCAATCCAGCGGAAGTCCATACCATACAGGTCGCGGTTGCCCACCTTAAGTTGAATGCGCCGGGTATCGGTGCCTGGCAGCGGTTCTTCTTTGAGCACTTCGCCTAGAACCGACTGGCCCGATTGCATTTTAAACTCGGTGACCCGTGCCGGCCAAAAAGTTCCCAGACCATTGATCATTACGATCACGATCAGGGTCAGGCCCATCAGCAATGTCGTTGTCAGCGCAGCGGCCGTCATCCAGACCTGCGGCTCACCCCGTGTTATAAACTGTTTCATCATATCCTCAATTCTCTGTCGTCATCATCGCCATCACGGCCTAGAAACGCCCATATTTGCGCCGCAGGCGCTGTCGCACCACCTCGGCAACCGTGTTGAGTATAAACGTCAGAATAAACAGCAGCACCGCGGACAAAAACAGCACCCGGTACAGGGTGTCGCCATGAGGCGCTTCAGGAATCTCAACGGCAATGTTGGCCGAAAGGGGTCGCATGCCGTTAAAAATACTCAGGTCCAAAATCGGCGTATTCCCCGTCGCCATCAAAACGATCATCGTCTCACCGACCGCACGCCCCAGACCGATCATGACCGCGGCAAAGATACCCGGACTGGCCGACGGAAGCACGACCCGCCATACGGTCTGCCAGCGACTTGCCCCCAGCGCCAACGATGCCGCCTTGAGACTGGGAGGCACATTTGACAAAGCATCTTCGGTAATTGTGAAGATAATCGGAATGACCGCAAATCCCAGCGCAAACGAGATGACAATGCTGTTCCGCGAGTCGTAGCGCAAGCCGGTTTCACCAAACAGCCACAGCTTGAAGTTTCCGGCAAACATCACCTGTTCAAACCAGGGGCCCAGTTGCAGGGCAATGGCGACCGCCAGGACCAGCAAGGGCGCCATAACCAGAAACTCATGGCCGCTTTCAATAAATTTCGCCCACGGTTTTTCCCGCAACGGCTGCCAGATAATCAGCAGCAGGATAAACACCAGCGGCACCAGCAGCAGGCTGAGCAAAAATCCGGGGAAATGGCTTTCCAGCAGAGGGGCAAACCACAATGCTGCGAGAAAACCGATGATAACCGAGGGGACTGCCGCCATGATTTCAACCGATGGCTTGATCAGTTCGCGCAACCGACGACTGCCGAACTGGCTGGTGTACACCGCCCCCAGCAATGCCAGTGGAATGGCGAAGATCATGGCATAAAACGTCCCTTTCAGGGTGCCGTAGATCAACGGTGTCAAACTCATCTTGGCCTCGAAGTCATCACTGGCCGATGAGGACTGCCACACCCATTCGGGCTTGTTGTAACTTTCGTACCACACCTTGCCGAACAGCGCACTCAAGCTAATTTCAGGGTGGGGATTATCAATGGCCCACAGCGTGACCTGATTATTCGGTTGCAAGGCCACCAGACCGTCACCGCGCTGGGCGATATCGCACATCAGGATCGGATCGTTATCGACCAGAGCCAGCAGATGACGTTCACTGGTGGAAAAATCGAGATGGACCACACCGCCACGATCAAGACTGACGATGGTCCGGTTACGTTTTGACGGAATCAATGTCGCCACGGGGGTATCATGGCGTGACAGGGTATGGATCAGCTGCAGCCGCTTATGGCCACCCCCTTCCTCCGTCGGAGTCGGGAACCATACGGTGACTTGGCCGCCATCATCACCGACAGCCAGAGAAATCTGACCGAGCAACAGCGATAGCGTGGTGATCGCGCGACGATCGCGAAAGGCTTGCAGCTTGTCGAGCAGACGGGCTTCTCCCGGCTCGCTCAGATCCCAGCGCAACAAGGCACCATGATCGGTTCCGGCGTACAGCATGGTCCCGTCATGACTCAGGGTCAGGGCGGTGACCGGGTCGGGATGCACATCGGTCAGTCGGGTAACACGAGAGCTGCGCTCCACGTTGCCAAACAGGTCTTCCTCTTCAACTTGTTGAACAATTTCCAATACATCGGCAGACAACTGTCGGACCAGCGTGACACGATCGTCAGTGCTGCGGGCCGACACGGTTTCGGCAGGTTGCTCAAAAGCGGCAAAATTGGCCACCTGTGCCAGTGACATTTCCGTCACCCGCTGGCCGTTGCTGTCATAATCCAGGCCGAATTCCACCCGCTCCAGCGACAGGCGGCCATCACTCCAGTGCAGTGCATACGTCCGGGTATCGATCCGTTCAACAGAGGCCACGGTCAGCCCAGCCGCGGCGGTCTCTGACATGAGACGTTTCAGCACCAGCCCATTGGCCGCATTGACAAAGGTAAAGCGCCCGGTTTCATCAACAACATAAACGATTTCGCGATACTCATCGACCCCCAGAGCCAGCACATGGTGTTCGGCCAGATCCGCTGGCAGTGCCACACGTTGCTGAAGCGTTGCCTGTGGGGCCGAAAACAGCGGCAGGGCTTCTTTGCCGATAAGCAACAGAATCAGGATAACACTGGCAATAACCAGGACTCCTCCGGCGCGAATACCGAGAGCGGCCAATGAATCATGACGCTTGATTTTTCGTAGTATTTTTTTATCCATAAAACACAATCACCCGACAGACTGGGGGCTGATACTTCAATCGGAATCAGAGACAGGTACACCGCCCGGCTGTAAGCCGGGCGGTGCCATGATTCACTGAATCTCTGTCATTCAAAAGGATCAACAGAGATCCTTAGTTGGTGATCTGCGCGAGCTGCTTGGCTGCAACCGGAGCAGGCAGGGGCAGATAACCGTCTTTAACAACGATCTCCTGACCTTCTTTGGACAGAACGAAGGTGATAAATTCAGAGATCAGCTTAGGCAAAGGCTCGTTGGGCTTCTTGACAACGTTCAGGTAGAGCATACGACCCAGGGGATAGGTGCCATTAAGAACGTTCTCGTAAGTCGGCTCGTAAGCGGTTTCACCGTCTTTTTTCGACAAGGCGATCGCTTTAACACCGGAAGTGCGGTAACCGATTCCGGAATAACCAATGCCGCCGAGATCTTCGGTTACCGACAAAACAACAGAGGCAGAACCGGGCTGCTCTTTAACGGTGTCTTTATAGTCACCTTTAAACAGCGCGTGTTTTTTGAAGTAACCATAAGTCCCAGAAGCAGAGTTACGGCCATAGATGCTGATGGGCAGGTTAGCGAACTTGCCACTCAGTCCGAGATCACCCCAGACCACGGCATCATGGGGAGCGCCGCCTTTGCGGTTCTTGGAGAAGATCGCATCAATCTGCTGCAGAGACAGGGCGTCAACCGGGTTATCTTTGTTGACGAAAACACCCAGAGAGTCGAGAGCAACACCAACGGTCGTCGGCTTGAAACCATAGCGACCTTCAAATTTTTCGATCTCACTGCTCTTCATTTTACGTGACATGGGACCGATTTGCGCAGCACCTTCGATCAGTGCGGGAGGAGCAGTACTTGAACCTTTACCTTCAATCTGAATATTGACGTTCGGGTATTTGGCGCGAAACGCTTCAGCCCAGAAAGTCATCAGATTGTTCAGCGTATCGGAACCAACACTGCTCAGGTTGCCGCCAACCCCTTGTACTGTCACGTAGTCCGACAGATTCACGTCAACCTTGGGTGCAGAAGCCTGCCCCGGAACCGCTGTCAGCAGCATTGCCGCTACGACCGTTGCTGTTGCGGCAATCCGCTTAACAACACTTCCTACTGCCATTGTTTTCATCCTGAGTCTCCTTAAAGTTTCGTCATCTTTAATCTCAAACCAACTGAGATTTTCAGTGGTTTGCACCGATTTCAATCGCGGTTTAAAACTTCGCTAAAGGTGACGCTACAATGTTAGGACAGGGTTAGGCTTATGTAAGAAGGGCGCTAAGTTCTGTTGAGGGTGGGGTTAGAAAAAGCAGACGGAAATCAACAGCTTTTCCGGAAATGAGCGATTATGAGGCGGCACTAGAGTCCTTTGCAGCACATCCCGGCTGTTCGGGATCAAAACAGCTGCCCCATTCGTACATCTGATCAAGAATCGGCACCACGCTGCAACCGAGTTCGGTCAGCGAATATTCCACCCGCGGCGGCACCTCGGGATACACCTGACGAAACACCAACCCGTCGCGTTCAAGATCGCGCAGTTGCTGGGTCAACATCTTCTGGGTAATGCGCGGCAAAAGCCGTTGCAACTGGCTGAAGCGGAGAGTTTTCCGCTTGAGATGCCAGAGGATCAAACTTTTCCACTTGCCGCCGATGACATCGAGGGTGACCTCCACCGGGCAGCGGTATACATTTTTTTCTTCGCTTCTATTTTCACTAACCATCTAGAATCTCACAATAGTATCTTTTAGGTGACTACCAAACTTCAGAGTAGGTACTTGCCAACAGGATCTTTCCTTTCTACACTTCTTGCACAAAAAAGAAAACCCTAGATTTTTTTTGCACAGGCCCCCACCAAAAAGGGGCGCCGCCCCTGCACCCCATTTAAGGAGACAATGATGACAACCTTTCGCGCTTTACAGGTAACCACACCACAACCCAAACAATTTGTCCGTCAGGTCATCGAGCGTTCGATCGATGACCTGCCTGCTGGTGAACTCCTGGTTCAGGTGACGTACTCGTCACTGAATTTTAAGGACGCCCTGTCGGCCACAGGCAACCCCGGCGTGACCCGCAACTTTCCCCATACGCCGGGCATTGATGCCGCCGGAACTGTCGTTGAATGCAGTGATGGTCGCTTTGCCGCCGGCGATGAAGTGATTGTCACCAGTTACGATCTGGGCATGGAAACCGACGGTGGCTTTGCCGAAATGATTCGCGTTCCCAGTAGCTGGGCGGTGAAATTACCGTCGGGCATGAGCCTGAAACAGAGCATGATGTTCGGCACAGCCGGACTGACAGCCGGGTTGAGCGTGCAAGAGCTTGTTGACGCCGGTGTCACCCCGGATCAGGGAGAAATTCTCGTCACCGGCGCGACCGGTGGTGTCGGCAGCCTCGCCGTGGCCATTCTTGCCAAAGCCGGATTCCAGGTCACTGCCGCCACCGGCAAAGCGTCGGAACACGCCTACCTCAAAGAGTTGGGCGCCACAGCTGTTATCGG